>CAZXOC010000075.1:24534-25679 GCA_964642165.1 uncultured Planctomycetaceae bacterium
AGGAGCAGCGCAACATGGCCGAACGGATCGACCCGGGCGAGCTCGCCCAGGGGGTCAGACAACTCGCGATCGACCGCGGGGCCGCCCTCGTGGGCGTCGCGCCGGCCGAGCGGTTCGACCCCATGCCGCCCCTGTATGACGCCGTGCCCGAAGGGCACCACCCACGCGATTTCCTGCCCGAGGCGAGGTCCGTCATCTCCTTCGCCCAGCCGATCCTCAACCCCGTCATGGACGCCCCGGCCGTCCTGGCCACGCGCGAGCTGCCGATGATCCCGCCCCACGTGCGGTACCCGTACTTCGAGGCCCTCTATAACCGCGTCGGGCACGTGGTCCACGACGTGATGCTCGAACTGATCGCCCAGGCCGTCGGCCAGTACCTCATGGCCCGCGGCTACGACGCGATGATCTTCCCGACGACCGGCCTGCATCCGAGGGTCGACGGGCTCACCGACGTGGAGATCTGGGAGGACCCGCCGGACGTCCCGGCCGAGAGGCGCTCGCCGTTCCGCTATACCTTCGGGCCGTTCTCCCACCGCCATGCCGCCACTCGTGCCGGGCTGGGCGAGTTCGGCTACAACAACCTCGTGCTCACGCCGCAGTTCGGGCCGCGCCAGCGGTTCAACTCCGTCGTCACGGACGCGGAGCTCCCTCCCGACCCGCTGATCGACGAGCCCATCTGCCTCCGGGAGCGATGCGGCCTGTGCCTCGACGCCTGCATCATGGGCTGCATCGCCATGCGGGACGATCCGGCCGCTCCGGACTACCGCAGCGTCGACCGGCTGGACCGGGAGGGCATCTTCATCGACACCCCGGCCAGGACGGACCCGACGCTCTGCCGCCGACGGCGCGAGGACAGGCCCGACTCGCCGATCCGCGGCGACTGCGCCCGGGTCTGCCCCGTGCCGAGGATGCCCAAGCACCTGCCGGATCGGCTGCGCCGAATCGTCGAGCGCAAGTGCCCCGAGCTCCTGTAGCCCTCCCTTCGCCCGGCGAGAGCCTGTCACGGAGCGAGTCAGAAGTGCCCTCGACGGGTCGGGTGGAGAGCACCTTTTCGACCGTCGACTCACTGCCGGAGAACCCGGCAGCAGGACCTCGGCGCTCGCGTGAGGGAGGCATTCCTCCTACAGCCCGGCCATCGCGAGCTT
>CAZXOC010000076.1:0-7134 GCA_964642165.1 uncultured Planctomycetaceae bacterium
CGAAGCCCGTGCCGGTCGTCGACCCCAAGCCGGTGGTGACGCCCGCGCCGAAGCCGGTGCCGGTCGTCGACCCCAAGCCGGTGGTGACGCCCGCGCCGAAGCCCGTGCCGGTCGTCGACCCCAAGCCGGTGGTGACGCCCGCGCCGAAGCCCGAGCCGATCATCAGGCCCGCGCCGCTCATCAAGCCGAAGCCGATCACCGTAATCACACCCAAGGTCGAGCCGACGACCCAGCCGGTGGCCAAACCGGCGCCGAAGCCTGCCCCCGTCATCAAGGTCTCACCGACGACGATGCCGGTGGTGCGTTTCGGCCCGGCGACGCGCCCGGCCCCGAAGACCCAGCCGGCCACCGCGCCCACCACGAAGCCCGCCGCGGAGACGGAATGGGATTGACGGGCGCATCCGGCCGTCTCGCCCGTTGAGCCGTTCCGGGCGCACTGCCGCAGGCCAACGCGCCGACCTGCCCGGCTTGGCGAGCGCCGAGCCGCTCTTGCATCGTGACTCGTGGGGGCGTAGGGTGAGCGTCTCGGCGTGCTTCCGGACCTCCAGGGCAAGAGGAAGAGCGACCATGAACCGAGTTCGCTTCGCCATCGTCGGCCTCGGCGTCGTCGGGTGGCGCCACGTCAAGACCTTCGCTGCGGCGCGCAGCCGCGACTTCCGCCTGACCGCCGCGGTCGAGGCCAACGCCGAGGTCGCCGAGCGCGCGCGGCGGAAGCTGGACGTGCCCGTCTTCCGCGACATGGACGAGCTCGTGGGCGCGGGGCTGGCCGACGCCGTGCTCATCGCCGTGCCCCACTGCTGGCACCCGTACCTGGCGATCCGGGCGGCTCGGGCCGGCCTGCACGTCCTGAGCGAGAAGCCCCTGGCCGTGACCGTCGGTGCGGCGCGGGCGATGGTCGCCGAGTGCCGCAAGCACAAGGTGGCCTTCGGGGCGATGCTCCAGGACCGCACGCTGCCGGTGTATGCGAAGATGAAGCAGATGATCGACGGCGCCCGCCTCGGCCGCATCTACCGCATCTCCCAGGTCTGCACGCGTTGGTATCGCACGCAGGCCTACTACGACAGCGGCGCCTGGCGCGGCACGTGGGACGGCGAGGGCGGCGGCATCCTCATCAACCAGGCCTGCCACGCGCTGGACGTCTTCCAGTGGCTGGCCGGCATGCCCGACCGCGTCTTGTGCGCCCTGCAGACGCGCATCCACAAGATCGAGGTCGAGAACACCGCCGAGGCCGTCTTCCACTACGCCGACGGGTGCCTGGGCCACTTCTACGTCTCCACCGCCCAGGAGCCGGCGCTGGACCGGATCGAGATCTTCGGCGACAAGGGCACGCTGGTGGCCGAGAAGGGCCGCCTGCGCTTCGGCAAGCTCGCCTCGCCGATCGCGCGGCACATCCGGACGTGCAAGATCGCCGAGGCCGACATCGCCAGGATCAACGCCCGATGGAGCGACGTGAAGCTTCCCGCCCGGCCCGGCGGCAGGCACCTCGACGTCGTCCAGGCCTTCGCCCGCCACGTCCTGCGGGGCGAGCCGATGGTCGCAAGCGGCGAGCAGGCCATCCACGAGCTGGAGCTGTCCAACGCGATGTACGTCTCCGGCTTCAAGAACAAGCCCGTGGACCTGCCCGTCGACGCCGACGAGGTCGAGCGCCTCCTCGCGAAGCTCGAGAGGGAGCGTTCCACCGGCAAGGGCCGGCAGATGCGCAAAAAGGCCGACGCGGCGCTTCGGAAGCTCCTGCGCGGACGCCGGCGCTCGCCGACGCGGTGACGTCCCCCCCGGCCGGGACGGGACCGACGTTCCCGCGCGAAGGAGCCGCGACCGATGCCCAAGCCAACCGACATCCGCCCCGTGGCCGTCGAGCTGTACTTCCTGCCCGTCGAGACGCGCGTGCCGCTGAAGTTCGGCCCGGAGACGCTCACCTGCGTCACGTGCGCCCGGGCCCGCGTGACGGTGGAGTCCGCCGAGGGCAAGCGGGCCGACGGCTGGGGCGAAACGCCTCTCAGCGTCCAGTGGGTCTGGCCCGGCAGCGCCACCTACGAGGAGCGCCACGAGAAGCTCAAGGCCTTCTGCGTGGAGCTGGCCCGCGCCTGGGCCGCCTTCGAAACGGCCGGCCACCCCATGGAGGTCGGCCACGCCTTCCTCACCCGGAGCCTGCCCAACCTGCGGACGAAGTTCAACGCCTCGCGCGCGGGCGAGGCCATGCCCTACCTCGCGGCGCTGGTCTGCTGCTCGGCCTTTGACATCGCCCTGCACGACGCCTACGGCGTGCTGCTCGGCCGGCCGACGTACGGGACGTACACCTCCGAGTTCCTGAGCGACGACCTGGCCGCGTACCTCACGCCCGCCGACGGCGCCGACGTCTCCTTCGACGGCCGCTACCCGGGCGACTTCCTCGCCGCCGAGCGCCCGGACGTCCTGCCCGCCTGGCACCTCGTCGGCGGCAAGGACCTCCTCGAGGAGTCCGAGCTGACCGGCTCGGAGCCCGACGACGGCTATCCCGTGCTCCTTCGAGACTGGATCCGGCGCGACGGGCTGACGTGCCTGAAGGTCAAGCTTCGCGGGAACGACCCCGCGTGGGACTTTTCCCGCCTGACGGCCGTCGGGGACATCGCCGTCGAGCACGGCGCCCACTGGCTGACCAGCGACTTCAACTGCACGGTGACGGAGCCCGCCTACGTCAACGAGATCCTCGACCGCCTGCTCGTCGAGCACCCGCGAATCTACGGCATGATCCTCTACGTCGAGCAGCCCTTCCCCTACGACCTGGAGGCCAGCCGGATCGACGTGCACGGCGTTTCGGCCCGCAAGCCGCTGTTCATGGACGAGAGCGCCCACGACTGGCGCCTGGTCCGGCTCGGGCGGGCGCTCGGGTGGACCGGCGTGGCGCTGAAGACCTGCAAGACGCAGACCGGGGCGCTGCTGGCCCTCTGCTGGGCCAAGGCCCACGGCATGACCCTCATGGTGCAGGACCTGACCAACCCGATGCTGGCGCAGGTGCCCCACTGCCTGCTGGCGGCCCACGCCGGCACGATCATGGGCGTCGAGACCAACGCCATGCAGTTCTACCCCGAGGCGTCCCTGCCCGAGGCGGCCGTGCACCCGGGCCTGTACACGCGCCGCGACGGCTGCGTGGACCTGTCCACCATCCGCGGGCCGGGCTTCGGCTACCGGCTGGACGCCATCCAGCGCACGCTGCCGGACCCGGTCGTGATATCGTAAGGAGACCCGCGTATGCCTCCCGGCCGAACGCTCATCGGCCTCGCCACGTTCCTGGCCGCCTTGCTTGCCCTGGTCGGCTGTGCGGACGAGGGCGAGGTGGCGTCGGCGGCCCCCCGAGACGGCCAGGCCGCACGCAATCCGGGGACCGGCACGTTCCTCATCGCCGCCGTGCAGTGCCATTCCCGCTTCGGCGATCCGGTCGGCAACCGCAAGAAGCTCGCGGGCTTCGTGCGGAAGGCGGCGCGCCGCGGGGCGCGAATCGTGGTGCTGCCGGAGACGGCCGTCACCGGCTATCTCACGGCAGACCTGAAGAAGACGTGGCAAGTCGGCGACCGCCGGGTCACCGAGGGTTTGACGGGCGTTGACCCGAGCGGCGTCGCCGAGACCGTGCCGGGAGAGTCGACGAAGCTCTTCGCCCGTCTCGCCGACAAGCTGGACGTGTACGTGGCGGTTCCCCTGCTGGAGATCGACCGCAAGACGGGGCGCTGCTACAACACCTCCGTGCTGGTGGGCCCGGAAGGGCGCATCCTCTTGCACTACCGCAAGCGGGACCCCTGGCCGTGGGCGGAGCGCGGCTGGGCCACCCGGGGCGACCGCGGCAACCCCGTCGTGGACACGCCGCTCGGGCGATTGGGACTGCTGATCTGCTTCGACATCCACGACCAGGCGGAGGTCATGGCCCGCCTGGGGGTCGACACGCTGCTCTATTCCATCGCCTGGGTGGACGATCCGGGCAGCGACTGGTTCACGCAGCGCCTGCCGGCCATCGCCCGGGCCAACGACTTGCACATCGTCGCCGCCAACTGGACCGTCCCCGCCCAGCCGGCGCCGCAGTGGCACGGCTACGGCCAGAGCCGCATCATCGACGCCCGCGGCAGCGTCCTCACGCAGGTCGGCGACGACCTGACCGAGGAGATCATCTACGCCGAGCTGCCCCTGCCGGCGAAGGCGTGCGGTGCAGACGCGGCCGGCAAGCCGGCCCGCTAAACGCCCTCTTCGGCCTCCGCCTCCACGTCGGCGACGACCTGGCGCAGGTACGCCACCTCTTGCGTCAGCTTGCGGGTCATCTCGTCGGGGTCGTCCTGAGCGTAGAAGGGCATCCACACGAACGTGCCCGCGAAGTCGGCCGCGTGCAGGGCGCGAAGCAGCGCGTACCAGTTCGTCTCGCCCTCGTCGAGCATGGCCCAGGTGCGCCTCCAGCCCTTGTCCGGCTCGCCGGCCCGGGCCGGGTCGCGCGAGACGGCCGTGTCCTTGATGCCGACCGCCCGCAGGTACTCGCCCAGCAGGCCCACCGCCAGCGGCCAGGTCTCGTAGCCCTCGAACCGCTGGTTGCCGGGATCGAGCATCACGCCGATCGACTGCTCGTCCAGGCCGTTGACCAGCCCGAAGGCGGCCGAGGCACTCGCGATGAGCGTGCCGTGGTGGACCTGGTAGATCGCCCGCACCCCCGCCTCGGTGCACAGGTCGATCATGGTCGCCAGCTTGTGCCGCGCGACGACGTAGCTCGTCCGCACGTCGCCGTCGTCCTGGACGCGGAAGTAGCCCATCCGGAACTCGCCGATGCCGTTGTCGGCAAGGACCTTCAGCGGCGTGGGGTCGAAGACGATCTGGTCGGGCGTGTAGGCGGCCGTCGCGAAGGCGACGGTCACTCCCGCCGCCTCCATGGCCTGGACGAACCTCGGCACGTCGCGGGCGAGGTGGTCCGGGTCCGCCCAGTAGCCCTCGCGGATGACGAGGTTGGTCGTGTCGAGCCCGACCTCCCGGACCAGCTCGGCGAGCTGCTCCGCGCTCAGGTGCTTGTAGAACTTCGGGAAGAGGCTGAAGGTCGCGTCCATCGTCTTCTCTCGCAGGGCCCGCGCTAGGCCAGTCGATCCAGCATGTCCTCGGTCACCACGCAGGTGGGCTCGTCGCCGGCAAGGAACGCGGCGATGTCGTCGACGGCCTGGCGGCCGATGTTCGTGCCGGGGCCCCCCGCGATGTGCGAGCTGTAGACGCAGTTCGGCAGCGTTCGCAGCGGCGAATCGTCCGCCGCCGGCTCGGGCTTCGAGACGTCGATGAACGCGAACAGCCGCCCCTTCGCGAGCTCGGCAATCAGCGCGTCCTCGTCGATGCACATGCCCCGGGCCGTGTTGACGAACACGCCGTCGTCGGGCATGGCCTGGAAGTGCTCGGCGGCAAGCATCTTCTCGCAGGCGGGGATGGCCGGCGCGTGCAGCGTCACGGCGTGGCTGCGGCGGCACAGCTCCACGAGGTCGGTTATCTTCGTGACGCCCATCGCCGCGGCCTCTATCCCGCCGAGGTACGGGTCGTAGACGAGGATCTCGCCCGTGCCCATGGTCCGGAGGAACTCGATGGCCTCCCGCCCGACGTCCGAGGCGCCCACCACCCCCACCGTCGCGTCGCACAGGGCCAGGACGTTGTCCGGCCGTTTGGCGCGGCCGCGGCGGTTCTCCCGGGCGTTGGGCAGGATCCGCCGCAGGCCGATCGTGACCTGCGAGACGGCCACCTGCGCCACGTTGATCGCGATGGCGTACTTGCACGTGGCGATCTTCAGGTCCCGCCCCTTCATGTGCGGGCCGAAGTGCCCCTTGACCGTGCCGGCGGCGTGCATCCACAGCTTCAGCTTCGGGCAGGCGGCCAGGATCGCCCCGTTCGGCTTCGGCGTGCCCCACGAGCCGAGCGCCACGTCGCAGTCGGCCAGGACGTCGATCGCCTCGGCGTCGCTCAGCGGCTCGGCCTTGTCGGTGAGGACCACCTCGCCGAGGGTCTCGAGCCGAGCGATGTCCTCCTCCCGGATGACGCCCGGCCAGCGGTTCCTGTGGATGATCACCCCGATCTTCGCTCGCGTCATGTGCTGTCCCTTCGCGTGCCGGCTTCCCTGGGGGACGATCAGCGGCTACAGTAGCGGCAAATCCGGACGAGTCAATCGAAACAGGACAGCGCATGAAGCTCGCAACGTATGTGCGCGACGGACAGGAGTCCTTCGGCGTGGTCACCGACGCCGGCGTGGCGGACGTGCCCACGGCCTGGCCGGACGGGCCCCGAAGCCTGCTGGCGGCGCTGGAGGCGGGCCGGCCGGCCATGGGGCGAATGGCCCGGGACGCCGCCGCGGCCAAGGACTTCCTGCCCCTGGAGGGCGTCTCGCTGCTGGCGCCGATCCCGAGCCCGCCGAAGGTGATCGGCCTGGCCGTCAACTACGCCGAGCACCACCGCGAGTGCAGCCGGGGCAGCGACCTGCCGGACGACCCCGGGCGCCACACGACCCCGCGGCCGTTCCTCATGCCCGCCACGGCCGTCACCGGTCCCGGCGCGGAGATCCCCTGGCCGACCTACAGCCGGCAGATCGACTACGAGATCGAGCTGGCCGTGGTGATCGGCTCGCGGGCGCGGTGTGTTTCGCCCGAGGACGCCCCCCGCCACGTCGCCGGCTACACGATCGCCAACGACGTCTCCGCGCGCAGCGTCACGCACGACGAAGGCCGCGACGAACGGCCCAAGGACGCCTTCTTCGACTGGCTCCACGGCAAGTGGGCCGACGGGTTCTGCCCCCTTGGGCCGTGGCTCGTCACCGCCGACGAGATCCCCGACCCCCAGAGCCTGGACCTGGAGCTCACCGTCAATGGCCAGGTGAGGCAGCAGTCCAACACGAGGCAGATGATCTTCACCGCCTTCGAGCTGGTCTCGTTCATCAGCCACGTCATGACGCTCGTGCCCGGCGACGTCATCGCCACCGGCACGCCGGCGGGCGTCGGGGCGGCCGACGGGCGGTTCCTCCAGGGCGGCGACGTCGTCACGTGCCGCATCGAGCGCATCGGCGAGTTGACCAACACCCTCGCCGCGCCGCCGGAGGCCTTCTACGCTCCCTGCGCGACGTGACGTGCCGCTTGCGGCTCGGCAAGCCGTTCGGCTATGCTGTGC
>CAZXOC010000076.1:7234-25637 GCA_964642165.1 uncultured Planctomycetaceae bacterium
GCCTGTAGTTCGTGAAGGTGCTTGATGTCAGACGCACGCGCCCCAGTCGAGACCGATCCCCCGACCGACGAGGCCCGCGCCGCCGAGCAGCGCGAGATCGCCGCCACCGTGGAGGCGATCCTCTTCGCGACCGAATCGCCCATCTCGGCGGCGAAGATCGCGGCCGTGGCCGAGCTGCCCGGCCGCCGCGGGGTGAAGCAGGCCATCGAGGCGCTCAACCGGCGATACGAGGAGATGGGCTGCGCGTTCCAGATCGAGTCCATCGCCGGCGGCTACCAGGTCCTGACGCGCCCGGAATACCACGACGTCGTGTCGCGGCTGTCTCGCACGCGAAGCGAGACGCGCCTTTCGCAGGCGGCGCTGGAGACGCTGGCCATCGTGGCCTATCGCCAGCCCGTCCTGCGGGCGGACGTCGAGGCGATCCGCGGCGTCGCGTGCGGCGAGGTGCTTCGAGGCTTGATGGACAAGCACCTGGTCAGGATCGTCGGGCGGGCGGAGGTGCTCGGGCGCCCGATGCTGTATGGCACGACCCGGCGGTTCCTGGAGGTCTTCGGCCTCAGCGACGCGAAGGACCTGCCCAAGGTCGAGGAGCTCCGCCGAGCCGCCCCCGACGGCAAGGTGCCGGACGACGACACCCAGGGCAATGGCGGCGAAAGCCCACCCACTGTACAGGATTTGGGCGGAGACGACCCGCCCCCTGCCCATCCGGCTGCGCAATGAACCAGCCAACGGATCGGACCCGAGGGCCTCGTCCGTTGGCTGGAAGGGTTCTCTGGGGGGTTGGCTGGACGTTGCGGCTCAGGCGGCGGCGATTCCCGTCGCTGCCGCGGCGGGCTTGACCACTCTCAGCGTCCTCGCCGGAACCCGCACGATGCTGTCGAAGCCGAACCGCCCCGGCTCCACGCCGAACGCGGCATAGTCCGTAAACCACGCCCCGTCCGCGTTGTAGCGAAAGCGGAACTCCCCGGCTGGCAGCTTCATCTGCGCCTTCCAGTAGCCGTCGTCGCCGCGCCTCATGGCCAACTCCGTCGGCTGCCAGTTGTTGAAGTCTCCCGCCAGGTGCACACACTCGGCCGAGGGACAGTAGAAGAGGAACTCAACCCAGTCTTCCGTAACCGTTACCATTTCAACATCCTTATCGTGCCTCAATTGTCCCCTTAGACGCACCGAGCGGCTCGGTTGTTCACTGCCGCGTTTCACACCTCCTATCGGATCGTCGGGACATCCGGTTAACTTGTGATCTGAGTAAACCTTGCTCGAAGCACCGCCTGCACACACCGCCCCGCACACGGGCGAACGACCTTCGAGCGCAGCCCAAGACACTCCTGGGTCAGACAACGTGACGTGGGTGGTGCTGTCCCTCATACCCTCCGTAACGCAGCACAATCCAATAGCATTGTACCTGCAACCGTCCCGCTTGGCACGCGGGCGCGCCGGAAAAAGGAAGGTCCCCCGCCCTGCTCTCTGCGCAGCCCATTTCGCGAGAAAAAGATACGCCCGCGCCCCTCTTCGCGGTTTTTCACGGTCGATGGGACACGCCTCCGGCGAGGAAGACATCGATCTCCTCGGCCGCACGCCGGCCATCGGCGACGGCCTCTACGACGGTCGCCCCACCGTTGACGAGGTCCCCGGCGGCCCATACGCCGGTGCGGGTCGTTGCCAGCGTGCGAGGGTCGACCTTGACCAGGCCGGCCTCGGTCAGCTCGACGCCGTCCAGCGCGGCGGCCAACCGCGGGTCGAGCCGCTCGCCGATGGCCTCGATCGCCAGATCGAGCTTCAGCACGAACTCGCCGTCCGCCTGCACGATCGGACGGCGGCGGCCGGAGCTGTCCGGCGCGCCCAGGTCCGTCCGGGCGACGACCACGCCGCACAGTCGGCCGGCATCGTCGGTCAGGTACCGTATCGGCTGACACAGCAGCAGGAAGTGCACGCCGGCGTCCAGGGCCTCGGCACGCTCGGCGGGCCAGGCGGGCATCTGCGGATAACTCCTTCGATAGAACAGGAATACGTCATCCGCCCCGCCTCGCGCCGCCGCGGTCGCCGCGTCCGTGGCCGTGTTGCCGCCACCGATAACCGCCACCCGCCCGCCGCAGCGGTGCTCCGGGTTGCGGTTCATCTGCCGAAGGAAGTCATCGGCCGCCACGACGCCACGGGGGCACGGCTGGCCCTCATCCACCAGTGACGGCCCGGCGCCGAGCCCCACCGCCAACAGCGCCGCGTCGAAGCCTTCGGCCAGCACGTCGCCCAGGGTGAACTCGGCCCGCAGCGCCGTGCCGAGCCGCCAGGTGAGGCGGTCGGATGGGACGGAGTCGAAGATGGCGTGGATCTCGGCGGCGGCCCGTTCGGCCGTCAGGCGCGAGGTCGGAATCACGCTGCCGAGCTTGCCGCCGACGTCCCCGGCCGCATCGAAGACCGTCACGCGGTGGCCGCGCTGGAGCAGTTCCGCGGCCGCCGACAGCCCGGCCGGGCCGGCGCCGATCACGGCTACGTCGTGCCCGGTGCACTTCTTGGGCACGGGCAAGGTCGCCCAGCCGGCCTCGACGGCACGCTGGGAGAGGTACCGCTGGATCTCGGCAATCGGCACGGGTCCGTCGCCGATGTAGTTCTGGATGCACCCGGCCTCACACTGCACCTCCGCGGGGCAGAGGCAGCCGCAGATCTCCGGCAGGATGTTGCCCTGCCGGAGGATGCGGTAGGCCTTCTCCTCTTCGCCGTCGGCCAGCGCCGCCAGGAAGCCTGGGACGTCCACCCCCGCCGGGCAGCGGGCCACGCACCCGGCGTCGGGGCAGCGCCGGCACTGCGAGGCCAGCCGCTGGAGCGTCTGGGGGTCCCTGTGGCGCCCGGCCCGGAAGATCGGGCCGTACACCTCGTGGTCGCGCACGACGCACCCCGCACGCCCGCCATCTCGCATGATCTGCGTGCACGAGCTGCACACCACGCAGACCTTCTGCGGGTCCATGCCCCCGTGCCGGAGAACGTCCCTGGCGAAGTCCGGATAGGCCAGTGCCCCGCGCCCCAGCCCGACCAGGCTTGCCCAGCCCGCCTGGATCACCCCGGCTGCAAACTGCGGCACGTACTGCCGCAGCCACGTGTAGCCCGAGCCCACGATCGCCACGTCCGGATGGGCCTGCTGGACCTGCCGGACCACGTGGATGATCCGCGCCACGCCCGTGAGGGGGTCTTCCGGCGGGTCGGGCCAGTCGGTGATCATCCAGTCGGCCGGACGGTTGACGTGCGGGTTCCAGTACGGGTTGCCGACCGTCGCGTTGACGCCGCCGACGCCGGCTGCCTTGAGCTGCCCGACCAGCCGGATCGGCTCGGCCAGGTCCGGTTCGCTCACGTCGTCGCTGCGGACGCCCCAGCCGTAGGGGTGCGGGATGCCGTCGTAGGCGTTGAGGCGGCAGGTGACCTCGATGCGGTCGCCCACGGCGTCGCGGACCCTGGCGGCCGTCTCCCGCAGCATCCGCGTCCGGTTCTCGTAGCTGCCGCCGTATCGGCTGTGCTCGCGCGTGAACGAGGCGAGCAGCTCGCTGATCAGGTAGCGGTGGCAGCTCTTGATGTCCACGGCGTCGAAGCCGGCGTCCGCGGCCAGCCGCGCGGCGGCGACGTACGCCTCCTGGAGCTTATCCAGCTCGTCGTCCGTGATCAGCGGGTAGTCCGCCGGCAGCTTGTGGACGGGATCGAGCACGGCCGAGTGATGGGCGATGATCGGCGCGGGGGCGCTGCGCGGCTTGCTGTAGCGCCCGGAGTGCGTCAGTTGCAGGACGCAGACGGGTTCGCATCCGGCGTGCCGGCGCGCCGCGGCGCGGGCGGCTTCGACCATCTCGCGAAAGGCCCCCACCGTCCCGTCGTGCAGCCAGAGCTGCCTGGGGTTGGCGCGGCCGTCGGGATCGACGGCGCAGGCCTCCCACCAGATCATCCCCGCCCCGCCGGCGCCGAAGCGGCGGTAGCGGCGGAGGGTGAGCGGCGTCGGGGCCCCGTCGGCCGTGCCGTCGCAGCCCTCCATCGGCTGGACGACGAAGCGGTTCGGCACGGTCAGCCGACCGTAGCGGACTTCGCTGGCGAGCACGGAGAGGTCGTCGCTGGTCGGCAGGTCCAGCCCGCGGCGGGCGATCGCTTCGGCCAGCTCCTCCAGGCTGCGGTACGAGAATCGCTTCGACGGCTCCATCCACCGAGTATACCGGCGGCCCGGAGGAGGCGCATGGCATTTTCCCGAGCCGCGGGCGCGGCATCGCCGGCGTGGCCCTGGCGGCTTGCTTTCGCGGTGCGGCGCCCCTACACTCGCCGCGACCGTCGGCAAGCCGGGAAGGAAGTGTCGTGTGGCCATAGCCTACTTCGACTGCTTCGCGGGTGCCGCGGGCGACATGATCGCCGCGGCGCTGGTCGACGCGGGGGCCAGCATCGAGTCCCTCCGCGCGGAGATCGCGAAGCTCGGCATGGAGGGCGTTCACCTGTCGGTGGAGACGGTACAGCGCGGCGGCATCGCCGCGTTGCACTTCCAGGTTCACGAGCACGAGGCGGACCCCGCGCACGACCATGGGCACGAGGCCCACGACCATGGCCACGGCCACGAGCACAACCACGATCATGCCCACGACCACGGCCATGACGCCGGCCACCATGGGCACGCCCACGCCCACCCGCATCGCCGCCTGAGCGACATCCTCGAGATGATCCAGGGCGCCGGTCTTGCCGAACGGGTCGTCGAACGGGCCCGGCGCATCTTCCAGCGTCTGGCCGAGGCCGAGGCGAAGGTCCACGGCACGGGCATCGAGGAGGTGCACTTCCACGAGGTCGGCGCGGTGGACAGCATCGTGGACGTGGTCGCCGGCTGCGTGGGGCTGGAGCTGCTGGGCGTCGATCGGGTTGTCTGCGGGGCCATTCCCCTCGGCAGCGGGACGGTCACCTGCGAGCACGGGGAGTTGCCCGTGCCGGCCCCGGCGACGGCGCAACTGATCGTGGGCGTCCCCACGCGCGGCGCCGAGATCGCCGGCGAGGCCACCACCCCCACGGGCGCGGCCGTGCTGACCACACTGGCCGAGTCCTACGGCCCGCTGCCGCCGATGGACGTCGCGGCGATCGGGCACGGGGCGGGCACGCGCGAGGGCCGGCCGCTGCCGAACATCCTGCGCGTCTTCGTCGGCGAGGAAGCCGGCGACGGGCAGGTCGACAGCGTCGTCGAGCTCGCCGCCAACGTGGACGACTGCACGGGCGAGATGATCGGCGCGGCGATCGAGAAGCTGCTGGCCGCCGGCTGCCTCGACGCCTGGGCCGCCCCGATCGTTATGAAGAAATCGCGTCCGGCGTGGCAGGTCTCCGCGTTGTGCAGCCCGCACGACGTGCCGGAGGCCGAACGAATCCTCTTCGCCGAGACGACCACGTTCGGCGTCCGCCGGCGGACGTGCGGGCGAACGAAGCTCCGGCGAGCCCACGACACGGTGGAGACGCCGTACGGCCCGATCCGCGTGAAGGTGGGCCGCCGAGGCGACGAGGACGTGACCGCCGCACCGGAGTTCGAGGACTGCCGTCTGGCCGCCGAGGCGCACCACGTGTCGGTGAAGGAGGTTCTGGCCGCCGCGCTGGCGATCCACCGGCAGGCCCCGCGTCGAGGAGAGTGAGGATGTGGCAGTGGTTCCTGGCGGGCGCGCTGGTGCTGGTGAACGCCGCGACGGTGCTGATCGTGGTAGCCGTCGTGCGGCTTCACCTGCGCCGCGCCGCCGGGCGCGACGAGGCCGACGAACCGCCGCGGCAGCCGGGCGGCCTGCCGGAGGACATCGAGCCGCGCCTCGCCGAGCGGGTCGAGCGGCTGCGAGGGCTGCTGGCCGAGGCCGACCAACGCATCGCCGAACTCCGGCGGCTGCGCGAGCCGGCACGGTGGGCCCGGCAAGGACCCGGTCCGGCCGACGCCCGGCAGCGGGAAGTCCTCCGCCTGGCGCGGCAGCAGATGGGTGCGGTCGACATCGCCCGGCAGGTCGACCTGGACGTGGGCGAGGTCGAGTTGCTGCTCAGCCTGTACGGCTCGCCCGAGGCAGGCCGGGCGTGACGCGCCGGGCGAGGAGCAGATGACGGTTCTCGCGATGGTACTGAGCGTGGTGGCCGGCGGCGTCGCGCTGGTGTGGGCCGGCCGGCATCTCATGATCCAGAGGGAGCGCGGCGCGCGGTTCCTCCTGACGCCGGACTGCCCCGGCCCGCCGGCGGCTGCGCCGCGGATCAGCGTGTTCGTCGCCGCACGGGACGAGGCCGCGTCCATCGAAAAGTGCGTCCGCACGCTGCTGGACCAGGACTACCCCAACTACGAGCTGGTGGTCTGCAACGACCGATCGACGGACGAGACGCCCGAGATCGTGCAGCGGATCGCCGCGGAGGACGAGCGCCTGCGCCTCGTGAACATCGACCACCTTCCCGACGGATGGTGCGGGAAGAACCACGCGATGCAGCACGGCATCGCCACGAGCGACAGCGAGTGGATCTGCATGTCCGATGCCGACTGCCACCAGACGGCCCGGCGGACGCTGTCGGTGGCCATGCAGTGCGCCCTGGACAGCCAGGCCGACCTGCTCAGCGTCCTGCCCCGGCTGGAGATGAAGGGCCTTTGGGAGCACGTCATTCAGCCGGTGTGCAGCGGGGTGATGATGATCTGGTTCCACCCGGACAAGGTCAACGACCCGCGGAAGCCCAACGCCTACGCCAACGGCGCGTTCATCCTGATCCGGCGCAGCGTCTACGAGGCCCTCGGCACGCACGAGGCGGTTAAGGACTGCCTCAACGAGGACATGCACATGGCGCGGCTGGCGAAGGAGGCGGGGCGCAACCTCCGGGTCGTGCGAAGCGACGGGCTGTACGTCGTGCGGATGTACACGTCACTGCGGGAGATCGTCCGCGGCTGGAGCCGGATCTTCTTCGGCACCTTCGGGACGCTGCGGCGGCTGACGGCCTCGCTGACGGCCGTGCTCGTCATGGGCCTGCTGCCCTACGTTGCGGCGACGATGGGGCTGGCGGGGGTGGCGGCATCCTGGCCGGACGCCTGGGCGTGGTGGCTGCTCGGCCTGATCGGCTGTGCGGGGGCCGCGACCCAGCTCAGCGCGATCTGGCGCTACTACGCGCTGCTCGGCGCGCGGCCGGGGCTGTTCTGGACGTACCCGATCGGCTCGCTCATCACGGCCGGGGCGCTGGTCGGCTCGCTGCTGAAGCTCCGCCCGGGCGCAAAGGTGGTCTGGAAGAGCACGAGCTACACGCAGCGTCAGCGTTCCACGGCCGAGTGAAGCAGCCCGTAGTACTGCCGCGTGTTGGACTCGAACTCGATCGTGTGGGCGGCGTTGAGCTCCTCCACGTGGGCGTGGCCGGCCGTCAGGTTGTTGATGACCTTCCGCGTGTGGACGTTGTCGACGATGCGGTCGCGTGCGCCCAGCAGGAGCGTGGTGGCGACCTTCAGCGACCCCTCGCCGGCGTGTCGGATGGAGAAGTCGAGCCTCTTGCTGGCACAGAGGAACCTGGCGGTGGCCCGGTGGAGGCTGTAGGGGTCCCTCGCGATGTACTGCTGCATGATGCCGTTGTCGGTGAAGAGCCTGGGGCTGTCGAGGGGGATGCGGAACCGCTTCCGCGGCCAGACGAGCCAGCACAAGCCGATCCCGAGCTTCGTCAGCCCGCGGACGTCGGCGTCGGAGACGATGCCGGGCGCCACGAGGGTCAGACAGGCGAGGTCCCTCGCCGCGGGCCGGCCCAGGGCGTAGGCCGTGGCGAGCTTGCCGCCCCAACTGACGCCCACCAGGCGGACGCGGGGGGCCTTGCACTTCTCGCGGGCGAACCGGCAGACGCAGTCGACGTCGTCGAGCAGTCGCTTAGCCGACGGGGCATGCCCGCGGTTCTGCGTGTTGTCGCCGCTGCCCCGTCGGCAGGGCAGGAAGACGGGGTGCCCGGCCCTGGCGAGGATCGCCGCCGAGCCGCAGAACCAGCCCGGGTGCGACTGGATCCCGTGCAGGTAGACGACCGGGTCGCGCAAGCGGACGTTCTTCCCGCGCGGGATGTAGATGTAGAGCGCCGTCCGGTAGCCGTCGGGCAGCGTCAGCTCGTGGCGTACGGGACGGAACTCGGCGGGCAGCTTCCGCGAGAACGGCAGGGGGATGTCGCTGTCTTCGCTCGGCATTCTTCTTACTCAAGGCGATAGGCCGCCCCACCGATCCGAGACCAGAACGATGGGTACGGCGCAGACCATTCAGACCGGAGAGGGCGCCACAACGGAGCAGCGCGCCTGCCGATGGTGGCACCTTCCAGAAGTGACCGTGCCGACGCTTCGGAACGTCCGAACGCGGCGCATTGTGCTCGTGCTCACGCTCATCTGGATCGTCGGCGCTTTCGATCTCGTCTTCACCCTGATCGCCCTGCGACTCGGGGGCTTCCAGGAGGCGAATCCGCTCGCGCGTGAGTTTATCCACTGCCCCGCGATCCTCGCAACCTTCAAATTCTCCACGCTGGCCCTGGCCTCGATGGTCCTGCTGCTGTTCTCCCGAAGGCGGTTCACCGAGGTCGGCTGCTGGATCGTGGGATTCGTGCACGTCCTCCTGGCGTTCGTGTGGCTGGTGTACTTCTTCTGGAACACCGCCGGCGTCTGAGGCCCCGGGGCGCCGCCTGCCCCGTCAGCGCCGCCCGTTCGCGCCGGACGCCCCGCCCGTCGGCGCCCCGTTCCCCGGCCGCCAGTTGTCGTCGGCGAGGGGACCGTAGGGGGCCGGGGGCTTGTCCTTCTTCTTGCCGTACTCGAACGGCCGCCTGCCCAACAGGATCGGCCGGCGAATGCCGACGTTCACCAGCATGCCCAACGCCGCGCAGTTGACCACAAGCGAGGAACCGCCGTAGCTGACCAGGGGCAGCGTCATGCCCGTGATCGGCATCAGACCCACGGTCATGCCGACGTTGATCAGGATCTGCGAGGACAGCAGGGCCAGCACCCCCACCGCCAGCAGGCGAGCAAAGGCGTCGTGCGTGATGACCGCGATCTCGATGCCGAAGACGAAGATCACCACGTAGCAGAACAGCACGGCCAGGCACCCCAACAGCCCCCACCGGCCGCCTACCACGCTGAAGATGAAGTCGGTGTGGTCGTCCGGCAGCATGCGGAAGTACTCGTACATGCGGCTCTTCTGCCCCTGGCCGACCACGCAGCCGGCGCCGAGGACCATCTTCGACTGGCGCAACTGGTAGCCGATCCTCCCGGCGATACGCTGCTGGTCCTGGCGCAGCCACCCGAGGATACGGCGCGCCTGGTGGATCTTCATCTTCGCCAGCGGCGCGGCGGAGACCAGCCGACCGGTCCGGTGGTCGCTCCAGTACGCCAGCGCCTCGCGATCGAGGGTCTCCGCGGGGCTCATGTCCGGCGGGACCCGATGCGGCACGGGCAGCAGCAGCAGGGCCGTCGCGACGGCCACGATCCCCAGCAGGTGCCGGAGCTTCGCCCCCGCCATGAACAGCATGATGTACAGCGTCGGCAGGAACAGCAGCGCCGTGCCCAGGTCCGGCTCGATCAGGATCAGGCCCATCGGGATGAACGTCAGGACGAAGGGCACGGCCAGGCCCCGCAGCTTGCGGTAGTGATCCCCCATCCGCAGGTACCACGCCAGAAGCACGATGAACGAGATCTTCGCGATCTCGGAGGGCTGCACCAGCACGATGCCCAGGTCGATCCACCGGTGCGAGTGGCGGATGGCGGGAAGGAACAGCACCAGCACCAGCAGCCCCAGCGTGAGGGCGAACAGCGGGTAGGCCAGCCGCCCGAAGACCTGGTACGGCACGATCGTCGCCGCCACGAAGGCCGCCAGGCCGACGCACGCGAAGATGATCTGCTTCTGCGCGAAGCCCTTCATGTGCGGGTCGGCGTGCTCGGAGACGTCAATCGCCAATACGCCGATGACCGTCAGGGCGAGCATGGCCGCGATGATCGGCCAACTCGTGTAGCGAAGGTAGATTCCCAGCGTCTTGTTCATGGCGCGTTCCGCGGGCCGGGCTCCAGGCGCGGTTAGCGCACGTAACCCATTTCCTGGCAGAGGGAGACGATCTCGCGGGCGATGGGCGCGGCGTGGCGCCCCCCGCCGCCCTCCACGTACTCGATCGCCACGGCAAAGGCAATCTGCGGGCGGCCGTGCGGCGCGAAGCCCGCGAACCACGCCGTGTTGCCCGTCCGCACGATCCGATCCTGACCGTCGATCCGCCCGTTGCGGTTCGAGTCGACCCGCTGCGGCGCCGTGTCGGCCGTGCCCGTCTTGCCGCACAACTCGATGCCCTCCAGCGGCTCGACCCCCGGGCCGTGGAAGTACTTCCACGCCGTGCCGTGCCGGTGGTTCACCACGCGGTACATGCCCTCGCGGACGGCGTGCATGTACGCGGGGCTGATCGGCAGGTCCTGCCGGGCCTGCTTCGGCCCGCCCTCCAGGACCAGCATGGGCGCCAGGTGGATCCCGTCGCGGGCGATGGTGGCCATCGCGCCGGCCACGTGGACGGGCGTGGCCGTCAGCAGCCCCTGGCCCACGGCCATGAATCGCACGTCGCCCGGGAGGTAGCCGCGGCCCTTTCGCTGCATCAGCCACCGCTCGGTGGGCACGGTGCCCGGGCGCTCCGAGGGCAGCCCCATGCCGGGCTTGTCGGCGAACCCGAGCATGCCGAACCATTTGCACATCCGCCGCGCGCCGACGCGGTTGCCCACCTCGTAGAAGAAGACGTTGCAGCTTCGCTGGATGGCCTCGACGACGCAGAGGGGCCCGTGCCCGCAGCGGGCCGCCTTCCAGATCCAGCAGCGGAAGCTGTCGGGGTTGTACAGGTAGCCGCGGCAGGTGATCTGCGTGTCGAGGTGGATCGCCCCCTCGCCGAGCCCGGCCAGCGCCGCGATGGGCTTGACCGTCGAGCCGGGCTGGTAACGCTGCACGACCGCACGGTGCATCAGCGGGAGCTTCACCTCGTCGGCCAGCAGCTTGGCGTAGTCGGCCTGGTAGCAGTTGAGGTCGTACGTGGGCACGGAGACCAGCGCCAGGACCTCGCACTGCGGCGCCTGCGGCGTGCCGGTCGTCAGCACCACCGCCGAGCCGGTGAAACCCTTCGCCTCGAACAGCGCGGCGATCCTCTTCTGGAGAACGATGTCCAACGTCAGGTGGGCGTCGGCGCCCTGGACGCCCGGTTCCTCGCGCAGCGTCTCGCCCGAGAGGCGGAACCGCCGGTACCCGCGGCGGCCCCGGAGGCGCTTCTCGTTCATCCGCTCGACGCCGGTCCTGCCGATCACGTCGCCCGGCAGGTAGTTGTGCTGCATGCGCGTCAGCCAGTCGGCTTGGTCGGCCTCCAGGTTCCGGGCAATCATGTCCTCCTTCCAGACCGCGCCGGTCACCCCGATGGCGTGACAGGCATCGTGCCCGTAGGGGTACCACCGCTTGTGGCTGGGGCGGATCTCCGCGCCGATCGTCCAGTCCGCCTGGGTCCGGAGCTTCAGCGCCGTCGCCTCGTCCAGCCCGGGCACCACGGGATGCGCCTGACGCTCGTCCCGGACGGTCACGTCCGTCAGCTTGTCGCGGTTGACGATCCGGCGGATGGCCCGAACCCGCTCGATGACCCGCTGCACCTCCCGGTCCAGCTCGAGCCCGGCGATCTCGGCCTGACGCTGCGCGATCGACCAGGTGAGCCGGCGGCGCTCGTCGTAGAGCCTCTCGGCCTCGGCGTCGCTGATCCTCAGGCGCCGGGCCATCAGCCGCTTCTGCCTCTTGATCCACGCCTTGTCACTCGTGAGGAGCCGGTAGTCCAGGCAGAGGTCGAAGCACGGCTCGTCGATGGCGAGGATCCGCCCCTTGCGGTCGGTGATCTGCCCCCGCCGGACCGGCAGGACCTCGATGGCGCGCATCGCCTCTTCGGCGCGGCGGCGGTACTCGTGCCCCCGCAGCACCTGCAACTGCACCAGCTTGCCCGCCAGCACCAGCAGGACGGCCGAAAGCAGGCCCAGGAAGATCTTGATCCGCAGCTTGTACATGGTTCGCTCGTCCTCCGTGACGGCTGTCTCGCCCGCCGCGCGGGCATCGCTCCCGACCGACCTACCGCCCGGCGCGCCCGCGTCGCCCGGCCGACGAGGCCAGGAACCAGCGCCGGCACTTGACCAGGCCGAAATGCACCAGCGGCATCAACAGCGCCGTGTAGCCCGACACGCCCACGGCTTGCAGCAAGGTTCGCCCGTAGGTCGACCAGGCCATCTCCCCCGCGCCCAGGAGGGCCTGGCTGGTCACCCACAGCCCGTGGGCCATCAGGCAAAAGGCCATCGCCAGCATCGCTTGCGTCATCGCCCGCTCGCGGAAGAACGCCTCGCGGACGCGGAACAACAAGCCCGCGGCCAGGGCGTAGGCCACCGACATGGGCCCCAGCACCGTGGCGCTGCCGACGCCGCCGGCCGTCGTCAGGTCCACGGCGACGCCCAGGACCCACGCCGCCAACATCGCGTCCGGCCAGGCCCGCACGTGCAAGGCCACGAACGCCGCCACCAAGGCCGCCAGGTCCGGGCCGATGTTCCCCAGCCCGGCGCTGCGGATCACCAGGAACCGCCCCACCGTCGTCTGCACCAGCACAACCAGGTACGCCAGGATGAGGAACGGGATCCAGCGCATCGGCGCCTCAGGGGCCCTCGCCGTCCGTCGCCGATGGGCTGACCGGGCTGAGGATGAACACGTCCCGCAGGCCGTCCAGGTCGGCGTGCGGCTCCACCGTGAGGCGCACCCGGTGCGGGTCCTTCGGGTCCCGCTGCACGCGGACCACCTTGCCGATGTGAATCTCGACCGGCAGGTTCTCCTCGTGCGCGCTCGTGACCAGCAGGTCGCCGGGCCGCACGTTGTGGTACTCCTTGACGTGCTCGACGGTCAACCGGCTGGCGCCGTCGCCGCGGGCGATCACGTCGATCGGCTCGTTGTTCGCCGGCGTCAGCGTCGTCGTGCGAGGCAGCGTTCCCTCGGTGACGGTGATCATCCTCGGCCGGTTCGGCGAGACGATCCGCCGGATGCGTCCCCGGACCCGGAAGGCGCGATCGGTCAGCACTTGCAGCCGCGCCGTGAACGCGCCCGAATCGGTGATGCGCCCGACCAGCGAGCTGTCGTTCACCACCGCCAGGCGCGGCGGCAGCACCTTCGAGCGATCGGTGAGCAGCTGCCGCGCCGTGACGGGCGAGCCGCTTCGGACCGCCCGGTTCGTCCGCGGCTTCAGGACCCGCGTCCGGTCGTACGGCAGCGAGCCCGCCGCCACGACGCGTGCGGGGATCAGCTCGCACGCCAGGTCGTCCGTCGGGCCGTAGAGCCGCTGGAAGTTCGCCAGCTGCCGGGCCTGACGCCGGTAGAGCTCGCGCTCGTTGCGCCAGTAGGACACCAGCCGACGGAGGTAGTCGTTCTCCCGCCGAAGCTTCCGCGCGTCGGCGGCCGAGATCCCTTCGCCCTCGCCGTCCGGGTCCTTCGCGCTGAGCTCCGTCACCAGGTACATCGGCGCGTGCCCCAGCGGCGCCAGGAGGAACCTCGCCATCTGGCGGAGAGGGCGCGCCACCCGCCCCCCCGCGAACGACGCGACGGCCGATAGGGCCAACAGCACTCCCAGCAGGTGTCGCTTCGAGAACGTCATCCGGCGCTTCATGACCGTGCCCTGATTCCAGACCGAAACGTACACTATATCGTCCGGCGCCGCGGGGGGCAAACGCGCCGCGCGCGAGGCAAATTGACAGCCCCCCGCCCAGACGATAGCTTCGTGAGATGATGACGCCGCCGGAAGAAGCACGGAAGGCTGCGGCCGACGTCCTCATCGTCGAGGACGACGAGGCCCACGCCGAGGCGATCGAGGAAGGCCTGTCGCGCATGGGGCACGTCTGCACGGTGGCCCACGACGTGGCGACCGCGTGGGCGCGGCTCCAGTCGCAGCACGTGGACATCGTCGTGACCGACCTGGTGCTGGGCGCCGAGGACGAGGGCGGACTGATGGTGCTCCAGGAGGCCCGGCAGCGCGCCCCGGCGGCGAAGGTGATCCTCATCACGGCGCACTCGACGGTCGAGACGTGCCGCCAGGCCCTCCAGCAGGGCGCGTTCGACTATATCGAGAAACCCCTCGACCTCGACGAGTTCCGCGTGGTCGTCTCCCGCGCGGCCGAGGTGACGGCCCAGCGCCGCACCATCCGCCAACTGCGCCAGCGCGTGGACGAGAAGTTCGGCTTCGAGAACATCGTCGGCCACTCGCCCGCCGTCCTGCGGATTCTGGACACCGTCCGCCGCATCGCCCCGACCGACCTGCCGGTGCTGCTGCTGGGCGAGTCGGGCACGGGCAAGGACCTGCTGGCCGGTGCCATCCACGGCAACAGCCGCCGTGCCGAAGAGCGGTTCGTGGCCATCAACTGCGCCGGGCTGAGCGAGACGCTGCTGGAGGACGAGCTGTTCGGGCACGTCAAGGGCGCCTACACGGGCGCCGCCGTCGACCGCCCCGGGCGCTTCGAGTACGCCGACGGCGGGACGCTCTTCCTCGACGAGGTGGGCGACATGCCGCTGGCCATGCAGGCCAAGCTCCTCCGCGTGCTCGAGAACGGCGAGGTCGTCCGCGTCGGATCCAACGACCCCCTCCGCGTCGACGTCCGCATCATCAGCGCCACCAACACCGATCTCGCCGAGCGCGTCAAGGCCAGGCAGTTCCGCGAGGACCTCTACTTCCGCATCAAGGGCGCCACGCTGGAGATCCCCCCGCTGCGCCAACGCCGCGAGGACATCCCGCTGCTGATCGAGCACTTCATCAGGCAGACCAACGCCCCCCACGGGACGAAGGTCCGGGGCATCGCGGCCGAGGCGCGACGCGTGCTGATGGCCTATCCCTGGCCGGGCAACGTCCGCCAGCTCCGCAACGTGATCGAGAACATGGTCGCCCTGGCCGGCGGCGAGCGGCTGACCGTCGACGACCTGCCCGACGAGATCTACCGTCGCCCCGACGAGCTGGCCAACACCCAGCTCGGGCAGCTCGCCGGCATCAGCATCGAGGAGGCCGAAAAGGAGCTCATCCGCAACACGCTCAAGATGGTCGGCGGCAACCGCGAGCAGGCCGCCAACATCCTCGGCATCGGCGAGCGGACGCTCTACCGCAAGATCAAGGAGTACGGGCTGAAGGAGTAGCGGCCGGCCCGATCAGGGACGTCCGGGGGCCCCCGCCCAATGCCGCGTCCCGCGGCGCTTTGAACCCGTCCCGGCCTGGGCGTAGAATGGGCTCGTCAGTCCGCGCAACGGAGTGCCCGCATGCCGAACATTCGCGTCCTGCCGACCCACCTGGTCAACAAGATCGCCGCGGGCGAGGTGATCGAGCGGCCGGCCAGCGTCGTCAAGGAGCTGATCGAGAACGCCCTGGACGCCGGCACGACGCGGATCGACGTGACCGTCGAGGACGGCGGGCGCCGGCTCATGCAGGTGACCGACGACGGCGGCGGCATGGGCGCCGACGACCTGGCGCGCGCCTTCCTGCCCCACGCCACGAGCAAGATCGCCGCGGAGGACGACCTGTCCCACATCGCCACGATGGGCTTCCGCGGCGAGGCGCTCGCGTCGATCGCGTCCGTCTCGCACGCCCGCATTCAAAGCCGCCGCCGCGAGGACGACAGCGGCTTCGTGATCGAAGCCTCGGGCGGCGA
Source organism: uncultured Planctomycetaceae bacterium (assembly GCA_964642165.1). Lineage (GTDB taxonomy): Bacteria > Planctomycetota > Phycisphaerae > SM23-33 > SM23-33 > CAYRVX01. The sequence continues at coordinate 22,881 of CAZXOC010000076.1, forward strand.
GATCAGCGAGGTGCGCCCCTGCGCGGCCGCGCCCGGCACCACCGTCACCATCCGCGACTTGTTCTTCAACACGCCCGCCCGCCGCAAGTTCATGCGGACGACCAACACGGAGCTGGGCCACGTCGTCGAGCAGGTCGCGCGGCTGGCGCTGCCGCATCCCGAAGTGGCCTTCACGCTGACGCACAACGGGCGCGAGGTGAAGAACCTCCCCGCCGCCGAGACGACCGTCCAGCGCGCGGGCGCCGTCTTCGGGCGGGAGCTCGCCGACTGCCTGCTGCCGCTGATTCGCCGCGGCGGGGCCATCGACGTCTCGGGCCTGATCGCCCCGCCCGCCGCCGCGCGCGGCACGAGCAAGTGGCAGTACTACTTCCTCAACGGCCGGTACATCCGCGACCGCCTGCTCGGCCACGCCGTCCGCGAGGCCTTCCGCGGGCGCATCGACCCGAGCCGCTGGCCGGTGGCGCTGGTCTTCCTGGAGCTGGACCCGGCGGCCGTCGATGTCAACGTCCACCCCACGAAGATCGAGGTCCGCTTCCAGAACAGCCAACTCGTCCACGGCGAGGTCCTCGCCGCGCTGACCGAGACGCTCAACCGCGCGGAGCTGAACCCCGACGCCGTCGTCCAGCCGCGGGGGCCGCTGCCCCTGCCCGCGCAGACAGGCGAGGCTGCCCCGGCGGGGGAGGACCCGGCGCTCGACGGCGACGACGAGCAGCGCCGCCAGTCGCTTCGCCAGGCGCTGGCGGACTTCTTCAAGTCCGCCCCGCCGCCCCAGCCGCGCCTGAGCTTCCCGGAGACACACGCCTCGCGGACGAGCGCGACAGTGCGCGACAGTTCGCCGCCCCGGCCCGAAGCGCCGGCGACGGGGTCGATCGTGGATCGCGCCTTGTCTGTCGGCGGGCCGGTGGGCGGCCCCGGCGAGGGCCCGGCGGGCTCCGGGATGCCCGCCCCGCCCGGCGACCGCCCCGGCGAGCCCGCCCCGCCTGCTGCCCGCGCCATCCAGATCCACAACAGCTACATCGTCGCCGCCGTCGAGGACGGCCTCGTCATCATCGACCAGCACGCCCTGCACGAGCGGCTGATCTACAACGAGCTGCGCGGGCGCCTGGCCCGGGGACGCCTCGCCGGCCAACGCCTGCTCATCCCGGCGACCTTCCCGGTCACGCCGACCGAGGCCGACCGCTTGAGCACCTTCGCCGCCCTGCTCTCGCGGGTGGGCATCGACGTCGCGCCCTTCGGGCCGGACACGATGGCCGTCCAGCAGTTCCCCACGCTGCTCAGCGAGCGCGACGTGGCCCCGATCCCGTTCGTCCGCGAGGTGCTCGACCAGCTCGCCGAGGACGAAACCACCGACCCGGAGCGCCTCCTCGCCGGCGTGCTGGAGGTCATGGCGTGCCAGGCGGCGGTCAAGGCCGGGGACCCCCTCGGCCCGGCGGAGATCGAGTCGCTGCTGGCCCGCGCCCGGGACGCGGAGAAGGGCTCGGCCTGCCCGCACGGGCGCCCCACGACGCTGAAGATGACGCTCCGGGACCTGGAGAAGCAGTTCCGGCGAACGTGAGGCCCCCGCCGATGCCGTCGGACCCCGGCCCGCAAGGCGGTCGGGACTTGCATCGCCGCGCCTGCACCGTATGCTAATGCGCGTCTGTGGCTTCCGGCGGCAAAGAATGCAGGCAACCACGCTGCGACCCTGCGGAGAGACGCCCATGAAAGCGATTCCAGCGTCCGGCCTTGCGTTGGCGGCTATGCTCCTGTGCGGCGGCTGCGAGACCGACTTCTACGCCAAGCAGATCGTCCAGCCCAACACGGACCGCGGCAAGCAGGCGCTGTGGGTGACCGGCACCGGCAAGCAGCTCATCATGCGCAAGCAGATCGATCTGTCCCAGCCGTTCTCGATGCCCGACGGGACCGAGATCGACGTGTGGGTCATCAAGGCCCGTCCGCCGGAGGGCGAAGCCGCCTCCGACGCCGCGCGGCTCGGCACGGCGCTGCTGCTGCACGACCTGCGCGAGAGCAAGGCGTTCCTCCTGGATGCCGGGCGCCGCCTCGCGAAGCGCGGCTACGACGTGGTCCTGCCGGACCTCCGCGCCCACGGGCGCAGCACCGGCACCTACGTCACCTACGGAACGGTCGAGAAGCAGGACCTCAAGCGCGTCATGGACCTCCTGATCAACGCCGGCTCCGTGCACGCCGACGTCTACGTGCTCGGCATCAAGTTCGGCGCCGTCACGGGGATCCAGTACGCGGCCATCGACCCGCGCTGCAAGGGCATCGTCGCCATCGCGCCCTTCAGGGACGCCGCCAGCGAGGCCCGGCGGATGATCTTCCCGCTGGCCCCGGCGATGAGCAACCAGGACTTCGAGAAGGTCCTCGCCCGCGCCGGCCAGCTCGCCAACTTCGATCCGCATCTCGCCTCCAGCGAACGAGCGGCGGCGTCCATCACCTGTCCCCTCCTGATCGCCCACGGGATGTTCTCCGTCCCCCCGGCGGAATGCCAGGCCATCCACGACGCCGCCAGGGGACCGAAGAAGCTCCAGGCCGTGGCCCCGCTTCCCGGCCCCGAACAGATGCGGATGCTGGCCGACTACCAGGGCTGGCTTGTCGACAAGCTCCACCACGTCGCCACAAAGAGCCTCGCCGAGGCCCCCCCGGCCACCCAGCCCGCCGGCGGCCTTTAGGGCCGAAAATCGCCGTAAGTCTCGATTGATTGTGGCAGAACTGTCCAATCCTGGGGCCCTCCCCGAGGCCTAGAATTGCGATAAG
>CAZXOC010000077.1:0-25625 GCA_964642165.1 uncultured Planctomycetaceae bacterium
AACCTACGACCCGCTGATTAAGAGTCAGCTGCTCTGCCAACTGAGCTAACGGCGCATCGTCACGGTCAGCGCATCATAGCAGCAGGCCGGCCTGCGGGACAAGGGATTGTAGCGTTCGTCGGCTGCGCGGCAAGCGGCAATCGGCCGAGTACGTCACGCCGTCGCGCGTCGCGGCGCTCACGGCTCGCCGTGGCCCTCTTTCTGCTGCGGCTTGTCGCCCTCCTCGTCGGGCGTCTCGATGGCGTCGGGCGGCACGTGGGCCTCGACGAAGGCCACCAGGTCCTTGAAGCGGGTGAGCTTCCAGCCGTCGAGGACCAGGGGCTTGCCGCCGCCGTAGTGCAGGCGAAGGATCTCCTTCCTCGGCAGGTCGGTGGCGTCGAGGCGCGTGACGTTCTGCCAGGGGATCGGCGGGCGGCCTGCGTAGCCGATGCCGTCGGCTGTGGCGACGAGCCTGCGCCGCAGGAACACGATGCCCCAGATCAGCGGCACCAGCCCGGCCAGGGGAAGCGCGATCCCGCCGATGTGGTTGAAGTAGTAGTTCATCAGCTCGTTGAGCTTGGCGTCCTCGGGGTAGGGGTACTTCCCGCCGAGGTAGGCGTCGTGGAAGCACCAGACGCCGAAGCCGATGAGCATGGCCGCCAGGATGAACAGTCGTACGGCGGGGTCCTTGGCGGCGGGGCATTCCACGCGATCCGGTGGTGCGGGCTGGTCGGTATCGTTCATCGCAACGGGGCTCCCTTCGACGATGACATGTCGAAGGCTACCATACAACCGGATCATCGGATTGCCAAGGCGATTTCGCCCGCCGGGGCGACAAAAGCGGTTGACTTCGCGAGGGGGCCTGCGTAGCCTAAGCTGCCTTGCTCGGAGGCCCGAGAGTGCACGGGCCAGGCTGGAGCCGAGCAGCCGCATGCACAGGCTGGCTGGAACGCAGAAAGGAGCATTCTCCATGGCAGTCACGGTGGGAATCAACGGATTCGGGCGGATCGGGCGGCTGGTGTTCCGCGCGATGTGCGAGCAGCCCGACCGGTTCGAGGTCCCGGCGATCAACGACCTGGCGGACGCCGACATGCTGGCCTACCTGCTGAAGTACGACTCCACGCAGGGCAGGTTCCCGGGCGACGTGGCCGCCGACGGCGACGCGCTGATCGTCGACGGCAAGAAGGTGCAGGTCCTCTCGCAGAAGGACCCGGCGCAGTTGCCGTGGGGCGATCTGGGCGTGGACGTCGCGGTCGAGGCCACGGGCATCTTTCGGGACAACAAGACGGACAAGAAGCCCGGCTACGACAGCCACCTGGACGCCGGCGCGAGGAAGGTGATCATCTCGGCGCCAGCGAAAGGCACGGCGCTCACCGTCGTGCTGGGCGTCAACGACGACATGCTGACGGCGGAGACGACGTGCGTCTCGAACGCCTCCTGCACGACGAACTCGCTGGCGCCGGTGGTGAAGGTGCTCCACGAGAGCTTCGGCATCGCCAAGGGGCTGATGGTCACCTGCCACGGCTACACGAACGACCAGCGGATCCTGGACATGATCCACTCCAGGAAGGAACGTGCCCGCGCCGCGGGGATCAACATCATCCCGACGACGACCGGCGCGGCGGTGGCCGTCGGCAAGGTCCTGCCCGAGCTGAACGGCAAGCTCGACGGCTACGCCCTGCGCGTGCCGGTGCCGGTCGGCTCCATCACGGACCTGACCGTCCTGGTGGAGAAGAAGACGAGCGCCGAGGAGATCAACAAGGTGGTCGAGGCCGCCGCGGCGGGTCCGATGAAGGGCATCATCGAGTACGTCACCGACCCCATCGTCTCCAGCGACGTGATCCACAACCCGCACAGCTCGCTCTTCGACTCCAACAACACGAAGGTCATCGACGGTGACATGGCCAAGGTCACCATGTGGTACGACAACGAGTGGGGCTACTCGTGCCGGACGATGGACCTGGCGGAGCGGATGGCCGGCCTCTGACGGCCGTCTCCATGCTGCGAACATCCCGAGCGGGCCTGTCGCACGCGGCGGGCCCGCTCCTTGCGCCGGGCCGGGCGAGGGGGGATCAGCTCAGGAAGACGGCCGCGGCCATGACGGTCGTGTTGTACGTCATGTGCGCGACGATGGGAGCGATCAGCAGACCCGTCGATCGGAAGGCGACGGCGGCGGTCACGCCGAGGAGGAAGACGGGCAGGAACGAGATGGGCGGGTGGACCACGGCGAAGGCGGCGGCGCTGGCGAGGATGGCGAGCCACGGCCGCGTGGAGCGGGTCAGCCCGCGCAGCAGGAGTCCGCGGAAGAGGTACTCCTCCAGGGGCGGTGCGGCGAGGACGGCCAGCAGCGTGATCCAGAGGGCCCCGGCGTCGCGGCCGAACTGAAGCGTGGGGGAGGCCTCCCTCAGTTGGCGGAGCCACTCGATGCGCCCGACGAGGAGGAGGTAGCCTGCGCCGGCGGCGCCGGCCAGCGCGCCCCAGCCCAGCCCGCGTAGCGCGGCGAAGGCCCACGGTGCCCGGGCCCGGCGGGCAGCGGATCGGACGAGCCCCAGTTGCTGGGCGAGGCGGGGGACCCCCCGCCGCCAGAAGATCAGGAGACTCAGGGCGACGACGGCGAGCCCGGCCGCGGCGTAGCTGACCGCCAGCATCGCTCCGACGCTGAGGCCGGCGTGGTACAGCAGGACCACCAGCAGGGAGTGCAGCGCGAAGAAGGCGAAGACGGCGATCAGCGCGTCGCTGAGCGCCAGCGACGGGGGAGGCGTTTCGGTCGGGTCCAGCAGGTAGGGGATGCGCCCTCGCACCTTCTGCCAGACCGCGCAGGCCACCAGGCCGAACAGGGCTACGACGACGGCCTTCTGCCAGACCGACGGCGTGTAGACGGCCGAAACGTACAGGCCCGCCAGCAGCATGTTCAGGTAGACGATCGGCGCGGCGACCCTCGGGCGTTCGAGGGTCGCGTCCGTCCCCAGCGCCGACAGGCCCGCCGAGACGCACCCGAAGATGCCCACGCCGGACAGAGCGATCGCGGCATTGAGGATTGCCACGGCGCCCAGTCCCCCGTGGCGGGCTGTCAGAAGGAACCAGACCCCCGTGGCGAAGAGGGTGCCAAAACCCGCCCACAGGGCGATCTTCCGCAGCAGCAGGCGGTCCAGACGCTGGGGAAGCGTGTAGAGCAACCACAGGCCACGCACCTCGCTGGCCAGCAGACGCGCCCCGCTCATCAGAACGACGTAAGCGCCGGCGCCGAACGCGACGGCCGTGGCGTGCTGCACGTCGTCCGCCGCCGCCCGGAACAGCGCCGGGTTCAGCAACACCTGGAAGAGGCACAGCACGACGGGCAGGACGATCGTCTGGGCCAGGAAGGACCGGTCGCGTGCGAGCAGCCGAAGCTCCTTTCCCAGCATGCCGCCGAGCATTCGGCCGCGGGGGGATCCTGCCCGCGCACGGCCGCGCCGGCCCAGATACGTGCCTGAGTGGGCGATCAGGCCGTCGCGGACGAGGCGCTGACAGACGGTCGCGGCGAGCAGGGGCATCGCGATGATCGTGGCGAGCCCTGCCAGCGCGAGCGGCCAGGCCGTCTGCTGCGGGCGGCACAGCCGAAGCGGAAGGAAGGTCGGCAGGTGCTCCACGGCGTGGGGCAGTCTCTGCGCGAAGGAAACGAACCACTGCGTCGCCTGCGGGGCGGCGGCCACGGCCATCGTCCCGACGAAGAACAGCATCTGGAAGATGGTGCAGAGCCCGACGATGTTGCTGAGCTGCGCGCGGCTGAGGCGCCGGCGCATCCAGGTCTCGCCGATGACCTGGATGGACGCGACGGCCGCGTTGACGGCGAGCGCCACGCCCGCGGCCGCGGGAACGGCCCACGCGCCCAGGCCCGCGCTGACGTACGCCAGCGTCATCAGCGGGAAGACGGTCAGCCAGGAGAAGGCGTTGAGGACGGTCAGTTGCAGCAGCCGGGCCGCGAAGATCGCCCGGGCGGGAATGGGGAAGGTGAAGAACCACTCCAGGCCCCATCGTGGCGTGGCGAGGTCGAGGTTTGCGGCGGCGAAGGACCGGAACACCAGCATCAGGACCAGGCCGGTGAGGATCAGGCCGATGCTGAGGGTCAGCGCCCGTTGGTGGGGCGGTTGGGCCCAGAGCCGTCGGTCGGGCAGCACGCTGCGGCGTCGGCGGGGCAGGGCATGGAAGGCGTCCAGTCCGCGTGACAGGTAGGCCTGGCGGATCCGTCGTTCGACCTCCGTGCGGTTGCCGAAGGGCCCGGCGAGCCGCCGGGCGGCGCTCTCGAAGACGAACCCGTGCTTCTGGAGGATCTGCCGGCGGAGATGTTGGGCCGTTGCCGGGGGCGGCGGGCCTGGCCGGGTGCCCGACCCGGTGGCGGCGGTTGTGGGGCGAGGCCGGCTGGCGGGGCCGCTCGCGGCGGCGCCGTCGTCCAGCTCGTGCCGGCGCATCGCCCGGACCTCCTCGGCGCCCTTCAGGATGTCGTAGGCCCACTTGCTGAGGGCGGTCTTGCCCGGGACGGCCGACAGGCTGCTCTGCCGGCCGACGCGCATCAACAGGCCGGCCGCCATGCCGAACGACCCGGCCACCATCACCGCCGCCATCACCACCTGGAGGGAACCGAGGGCCGATCGCTTGGGCGCCGTGGCTTGGCGGGTCCGCTTGCGGTGTTTCTTGCGGAAGGCGGCCATCAGCCGGCCGAAAATGCGGTTCCGCCACCGCCTGACGCCGACCTTGACGAGCCCCCAGACGATTCGCCGCGTGCTGGGCGTGCGAGGCGTCACGCGTCGGGCTCCTTCGCGGCAGGGGGGGCGTTCTGGCCCGGCTCGACGGCGGGCGCCGAGCCGGCGCTTTCCGTGTCCGGGGCCGTCACCGCGAAGAAGATCTCCTCCAGCGTGCTGTCGGCCGAGGCTTGGCCTCGCAGCTCGGCCAACTGCCCCATCGCCGCGAGGCGCCCGCGGTACAGAATGCCCACGCGGTCGCAGAGCTTCTCGGCCTGGTCGAGCAGATGCGTGCTGAGGAAGACGCTCTTGCCCGCCTCGGCGTGGGCGCGAATGATGCCGTGGAGCCTTCGGGTCGTCAGCGGGTCCAGCCCGTTGGTCGGCTCGTCCATGATGAGCAGCCGGGGCTCGTGGAACATCGCGCAGACCAGCGCGAGCTTCTTCTTCATGCCTCGGGAGTAGTTGACCGCGTACTCCTCCATGGCGTCGGCGAGATCGAGCTGCTCGATGAGGGCGCCGGCGTGCTCGTCCGTCTCCCGGCGGCTCAGCCCGTGCATCTCGCCGACGAAGTGGACGATCTCGCGGCCTCGGAGGAAGTCGTAGAAGATCGGCTCGTCCGGGAGGTAGCCGACGTGGCGCATCACCTCGGCGCGATCGGCGAAGCAATCCAGCCCGGCGACGGAGGCCCGGCCTGCCGTCGGCTGGAGAATGCCCATCAGCATGCGGATCGTCGTGGTCTTGCCGGCGCCGTTGGGCCCGAGCAGGACGAACACCTCGCCGGGACGCACCTGGAGGGAGATTTCCGTCACGGCCACAAAGTCGCCGTACTTCTTCACCAGGCCTCGGACGTCGATCAGGGGCTGCTCGGGTTGTGGCTGCATCGCGCTGCCTTCCATGGCCTCTGGGCCTGCCAGCCATGGTAGGGCCTCCGCCCGGCGCCTTCAACGGGCCGCCGGAGCCGCGCTTGAAAAGGCCCCGGCGTTCCGTGACAATGGCCCGCGCTTCCGGGCCGGGGGGTGGCCTGCCAGGTGGTTGGCGGGCTGGACGAATCGCTGCGCGTTGCGTGCGACGAACGGCATCCGGCCGAGAGAGAGAGCCGGCGAAGAAGGAAGTGCAGCAATGGCGACGAAGACGCTTGCGGACATCGACGCGGCGGGCAAGAAGGTGCTGATGCGGGTGGACTTCAATGTGCCGCTGGAGGACGGCAAGGTGGCCGACGACAAGCGGATCGTCGCGGCGATGCCGTCGATCCGGAAGGTGCGGGCCGACGGCGGCGCGCTGATCCTGATGAGCCACCTCGGCCGGCCGAAGGGCGAGGGCTTCGAGGCTGGATTGTCCCTGGCGCCGGCGGCCGAACGGCTCTCGGAGCTGCTGGGCACGTCCGTCCAGCTCGGCCCGCCGGAGGTGGTGGGCCCGGGGGCCGAGGACGCGGCGGCTGCCATGAAACCGGGCGACGTCCTGCTGCTGGAGAACCTGCGTTTCTGTGCCGGGGAGACGATGCCCGACAAGGCCAGGAAGAACCCCGACGGCAAGCTCACGCCCGAGCAGGAGCAGACCCACGGGGCGTTCGTGGGCGCCTTGGCGAAGCTGGGGGAGGTGTACGTCAACGACGCGTTCGGCACCTGCCACCGCAGGCACGCGAGCATGTACGGCGTGGCCAAGGCGATCCAGGCGGGGGGCGGCCCGGCGGTGGCGGGCTTCCTCGTCGAGAAGGAGATCAAGTACCTCGCCGAGGCGGTGGCCGATCCGCGGCGCCCGTTCGTGGCCATCCTCGGCGGGGCGAAGGTCAGCGACAAGATCAAGCTGATCTCCAGCCTGCTGGCGAAGGTCGACCGCATCCTCATCGGGGGGGCGATGGCCTACACGTTGCTGAAGGCCCGGGGCGTCGCCGTCGGCAAGAGCCTCGTCGAGGGCGACCAGGTCGACGCGATGAGGGACCTGCTGGCCCGGGCCGGGGACAAGATCCTGCTGCCGTGCGACCACGTCGGCGCGACGGAATTCGGGTCCGACGAGGCCCGGGCCGTCGAGGACGTGGCCATCCCGGACGACCTGATGGGGATGGACATCGGCCCGAAGACCGAGCAGGCCTTCGGCGAGGTGATCGCGGGGGCGAAGACGGTGGTGTGGAACGGCCCGATGGGCGTCTTCGAGCGCGACGCGTACGCCGGGGGCACGAAGGCCGTCGCCCAGGCGGTCGCGGCGGCCACCGGCGGCGGGGCGGTGAGCGTGATCGGCGGGGGCGATTCGGCGGCCGCCGTCGAGCAGATGGGTCTCAGCGGCCAGATGACCCACGTCTCGACGGGCGGCGGGGCCTCGCTGACCTACCTGGAAGGCAAACCCATGCCCGCCATCGAGGTGCTGGACAAGGCGTAGCCTCCCCGCGCCGCGACAGCCGGCAGCGCCGGGCCGGGACGCGCCCCCGCCCGGTGGGCCGAAAGACGCTGGACGCAAGAAGTTCTGGATGTTACAATACCTGGAGTGGAAGCCCACCGGCCGCGGCTGGTGGGCTTCGGTGCTGAATGGGATGCAGCGTATGGAACGAGGCAACCCCTGGCCGCTCCTTCCGCCCGCGGCGGTGCTGGCGCCGTCGCTGCTGGCCAGCGACTTCTGCCGGGTGGGCGAGCAGATCGACCGGGTCACCGCGGCCGGCGCCGGGGTGCTCCACGTGGACGTCATGGACGCGCACTTCGTGCCGAACCTGTCCATGGGACCGGGCTTCGTCCGGTCGGTCCGCCGGTACACGGACCTGCCGCTCGACGTGCACCTGATGCTGACCGACCCGGCGACGTACATCGAGCGGTTCGCCGACGCGGGGGCCGACAGCATCACGTTCCATGTCGAGACGGCCGCCGATCCCGCCCGGCTGATCGGTCGCCTGCGCGAGCTGGGGCTCGGCGCGGGGGTGACGCTGCGGCCGGGCACGCCGGCGGAGGCCCTTCGCGCCGCGATCCGGGACGTGGACCTGGTGCTGGTGATGACGGTCGAGCCGGGCTACGGGGGGCAGGAATTCATGGGCAATATGCTGGAGAAGATCGCGGCGGTGCGCGGTATGTTGGAGGCGCGGCAGCGCCTGGAGGTGGACGGCGGGATCAACGCGGAGACGGCGGCGTGGTGCCGGGCGCGGGGCGCGGACGTGTTCGTGGCGGGCACGGACGTGCTGGGCGGCGGCGACGTCGCCGCCGCGATGCGGGCGCTGCGAGAGGCGGTGACGTGATGGCCCGGTGGCTGGCGTGGTCCCGGGCGGCGATGGCGACCGCCGGGCCGCCGGACGGGCGAGCAGGACGAGACCGGCCCATGGCGAGGATGTACGTCATTCAGACCGGACGGACTGTCTGGGACGAGCAGACGCGGGTGGAGTCGGCCCCGGGCGCGCCGCTGACCGAAGCCGGGCAGCAGGCCGTCCAGGACGCCGCCCGCGAGCTGGGCACCCGGACCGCCATCACCACGGTCTACGCCTCCGACGGTCAGACCGAGCAGCAGACCGCCCAACTGGTCGCCCACCTGCTCGGCGCCAAGGTGCGCACCAACCGGGACCTGCGGGAGATCGACTACGGCCTGTGGCAGGGGCTCACGGAGGAGGAGATCCAGCGCAGGCAGCCGAAGCTCTTCCGGCAGTGGGTCGAGTCGCCGGCGACGGTCCGCCCGCCCGGAGGCGAGTCGCTCGACGAGGTCCAGCAGCGGATCGCCAAGGCCGTTCGCGACATCCTCAAGCGCCACAAGAACGGCAGGGCGCTGGTGGTGCTGCGGCCGGTGGCGCTGGGGCTGCTGCGGTGCCTCGTTCGCCGCGACCAGATCGGGGGGCTCTGGCAGAACGTGGGGCGGGCCTGCACGTGGGACGTTCTGGAGGGCGACCAGGACCTCTTCAACGGGAGCTGACATGGCCAAGCAGCCCGACGCGGTCGTGCCGTTCGACCCCTCCGCCTTCGAGGGCCCGACCATCCGCAAGAAGCGCGACGTGCCCGACGGCCTCTGGATGCGCTGCGGCGGCTGCGAACAGATGATCTACCGGAAGGTTGTGGCCGAGAACCTCGAGGTCTGTCCGGAGTGCGGCTACCACTTCCGGATCGGGGCGCCGCAGCGCGTCGAGCAGTTGACCGACCCGGACAGCTTCGAGGAGCTCTTCGGCGACGTGCTGCCGGACGACCCGCTGGGCTTCGAGTGGGCCGGAAAAAACTACCGCGATTACGTCCAGGACTACCAGGCGCGCAGCGGCACGAAGGAGGGGGTGCTGACGGGCGTCGGGTACATCAAGGGGCGGCGCGTCGCGCTGGGCGTGATGAACGGGCAGTTCATCGGGGGATCGATGGGGTCGGTCAGCGGCGAGCGGATCACGCTGCTGATCGAGCGGGCCGCCGAAACCAAGCTGCCGCTGGTGCTCGTCTGCACGTCGGGGGGGATGCGGATGCAGGAAGGGGCGCTGAGCCTGGTGCAGATGGCGAAGACCTCGGCCGCCCTGGCGCGGTTCGACGAGACCGGCGGGCTGTACATCTCCGTCCTGGTGGACCCCACGACGGGCGGCACGACGGCCAGCATCGGCATGTTGGCCGACTTCATCCTCGCCGAACCGGGGGCGATGATCGGCTTCGCCGGGCCCCGGGTCATCGCCAACACCATCCGTGCCGAGCTGCCCGAGGGCTTCCAGCGCGCGGAGTTCCTTTTGGAGCACGGCTTCGTCGACCGGATCGTCGAGCGCAAGGAGCTGCGCAGCGAGATCGCGCGCCTGATCGACTACTGCGAGCGATAGGCCGTCGCGGGCCGAGGCCCGCGATGCTCACTCAGGCCCCGGCGACTCGTCGGCGCCGCCACCGGCGGGGGCGTCGGCCTCGCCTGCGGGGCCGTCGGATGCCTTGCCGGCCGCCTTGCGGGAACGGGGCCTCTTCCTGCCCCTTCTCTTCGGCGCGGGCTTCGGCGCGGTCTCGGCGGCCTCGGGCCGGGCCTTCTCGACGGGCGCCGCCGGCTCGGCCTGCTTGTCGGCGGCCTCGTGCTCCGCGGCGGGTCGCCTCTTGCGGGGCTTGCGTCTGCGCCGGGAGGTCTTGGCCCTGGCCGTCGCCTCCTGGGGGTGGTCGGTTTTCTCTGTCTCGCCCTGGACGGGCGTCTTGCCGGCGGCGTCCGGCTCGCCCCTGGCCGCAGGCTCTTCCTTCGTCTGGCGTTTGGCCGGGCGGCGTCGTCGGCGCTTGGCCTTCGGGGCGGCCTCGGCCGGCTCGCCGGCGGCTGCGGGGGGCTCGATCGCCTTGTCGGCCTGTTCCGTCTCGCCCGGGGGCGGCGGCTCGGCGGCCCCGTCGGCCGCGCGGCGCTTGTGTCTCCTGCCGCCGCGACGCCCTCGCCGGCCCTTCTTGCGCTGCTCCTTGGCCTCTTCGGCGGGCTCGGTCGGCTCCTCCGGCGTCGTCGGCTCGTCGGGCTCCGGCTGGGCCTCGGGCGGCACGTCTGTGATGCGGGTGGTGCTGAGTCTTTCCGGGCTGGGGCGCGCGGGGGCGGGGTGCTCCCAGGCCACCTCGGTCCCGCGTGCGTTGGTGCAGCGGGTCTGGCCGTTGCCCGGCCCGATCCGGGCGTCGGCGCGGATGACGATGGTCTTGCCGGTCTCGGTCTCGAGGCGGCTGATCTGTTGTCGCTGGCTGTTGTTGAGCTGGTTGGCGGCGGTGGGGGAGAGGGAGACCTCGATGCGGGCGACGTCGTCATGGGCGCAGGCCCGCTGGACCTTCCGCATGACCAGGAGGGAAAGCGACTCCTCGCTGCGGACGACCCCGAGGCCGTCGCAGTGGGGGCAGCGGGTGAAGGCGCTCTGCTTGAGCGACGGGCCCAGGCGCTGACGGGTCAGCTCGATGATGCCGAACGCGCTGGCCCGAAGCGCCTTGGTCTTCGCCCGGTCGTGCTTGAGCGTCTCGCGCACCGCCCGTTCCAGGGTGCGGCGGTTCTTCTCCTCCCGCAGGTCGATGAAGTCGATCACGATCACGCCGCCGAGGTCGCGCAGGCGCAGTTGGCGGACGACTTCCTTGGCCGCCTCCAGGTTGGTCTTCAGCGCGGTGGTCTCCGCGTTGGTGTGCTGGCGGTATCGGCCGGAGTTGACGTCGATGGCCACCAGGGCCTCCGTCTGGTCGATCACCAGCGATCCGCCCGACGGCAGCTCCACGCGGCGCGAGTGGATCTTCTCGATCTCCTCCTCCATGCCGTAGTCGTAGAACAGCCCCTGCTTGCCGGTGTACAGCTCGACGGTGTGCTTGGTCCGCGGCACGACGACGTTGAGAAACTCCTCAACCCGCCTCGCCACGGCCGCATCGTCGCAGATGATCCGCCGGATCTCCGAGTTGTACACGTCGCGGATGGTCCGGGTGACCAGGTCGCTCTCGCGGTACAGCTCCACCGGCGCGCGGGTGATCTTGATCCGCTGCTTGACGACCTTCCACAGCCGCAGCAGGTAGTTCAAGTCCCGCTGGAGGTCGCGCTTGGCGCGGTCGACCCCGGCGGTGCGGATGATGAAGCCCATGTCCTGGGGCAGCTCCAGCTCCGAGAGGGCCTGTCGGGCTCGCCCCCGGGCGGCCGCGTCTTCCACCTTCCGCGAGACGCCCAGGCGCGTCATGCTGGGCATCATCACCAGCAGCCGCCCCGGGATGGACAGGTACGTCGTCAACGTCGGGCCCTTGGTGCCGATGCCCTCCTTGGTCATCTGGACGATGACCTCCTGCCCGCGGCGGAGGCACTCCTGGATGGGCGGGCGCACGTAGTGGGGACGCTTGCGCCCGACCTCCTCAGGGGCCTTCTTGCCCTTGGGGAAATGGCTGGGGTTGATGTCCGAGACGTGGAGGAAGCCGTTGCGGCCGAGCCCGGCGTCCACGAAGGCGGCCTGGATGGCCGGCTCGACGTTGGTGATGCGGGCCTTGTAGATGTTGCCGACGTGGCTGGCGGAGGCGGTCCGCTCGACGTACAGTTCCTCGAGGACACCGTGCTCGACCAGGGCGATGCGGCACTCCTGGCCTTCGACGGTGTTGATCAGCATTTCTTTCTCTGGTTTGTCTTTGCTCATGGTGAATCCTTGTGGGCAGTCGGTCCTTGCGCGCCCTGGGCCGGGGGCTGGATGCCGTAATCGACGGCCGTCCGAACCACGCTGGCCAGGTCTACCCGGCCGTCCAGGCCGAGGGCCTCCAGCACCTCGGCGGGCCTGGCCCAGACGTCGCCGACGGGGGCGAGGGTCCAGTGGAGTCTGTGGGCGTCGAAGGCGAGTTGGGGCACGAGCGGCGTGAGGTCCAGCCGGCGCGTCCGGGCCGGCTCCCCGCGGCGCCGCGGCGCCCCGTGGCGCTCGATCGGCCAGGACGCCGCCTCCCGGAAGGCCTCGACGCGGGGGGCGAGCGCCTCGGCGCGGCCGGGCGGAACGGGCCATTCATACCACGCCCGGAGCGCTTTGGGTCTCGGCCTGGAGGCCAGCGTCTCGGCCCGCGTGAAGCGCACCCCTGAAGGCACCTGTCGGTTCATCCGCGTGAGGATCTCCTTGCCCGGGAGGGGCTCGGTCAGCCTCAGCACGACCAGGTCGTCTCGCGACGCCACACCCACGGGGCGCGGCAGGACCAGCGAGAGGACCGGGTGGGGATTGAAGCCCTCGGTGTACTTCAGGGGCAGGTGGGCCCGGGCGCCGGCGCGCTCGATCAACCGGGCGCAGTCCCGGTGGGCCAGGAACCGCACGTCACCCTCGATCACCATCCACAGGCCCCATGGCAGGGGCAAGTCTCGGCTGCCTTCTTCCGTGATGTGCCCTTCTTTCCGTTTCGGTCTGTTGTCGGTCGGCCCCCGCGCCGGGCTCGGCGACGCCGTGGCCCGTTCCGCGTCGCACGCCGGCGGCGGGGTCCGCCCCAGGTTCGATCTCGCCGCGACCGTCGCGGCGCTGTGTTCTGTCCGGTCGCCCGGCGTCGGCCGTCGCGGCCCGGCTCGGTGCGCCGCCGGGCGCCGGGGACGGACGGCCGGGCAACATGGCTCAATCCGCCGGGAAGACCTCCGGCAGGATCTTCCGGGTCTCGGCGGCCAGGTAGTTGACGATCTCCTTCTCCGAGTCGAAGCCCATGACCTTTCGCGCGACCTTGCGCGCCTGGCGCAGGGTGCCCGACCGGATGACCTTCTTGATCTTGGGGATGGCCGGGGGCGCGCAGGAGAAGATCCGCAGCCCCATGCCCATCAGCAGGAGCGTGAACTGCGGGTCGCCGGCGATCTCGCCGCAGAGGCTGACGGGCATGCCGCGTTGTTCGGCGGCCTGGATCACCTGCTGGATGAGCTTCAGCACCGCCGGATGCGCCGCCGTGAACAGCGACGCCACCCGCTCGTTGCCGCGGTCCACGGCCAGGGTGTATTGGATCAGGTCGTTCGTGCCGATGGAGAAGAAGTCCACTTCCTTGGCGAACGCCTCGGCCTGGATGGCGCACGAGGGCGTCTCGACCATGATCCCGATCGAGATGTCGTTGCGGTGCTCGATGCCCTCCTCGTCGAGGTCTTCCATCACGTCGCGGACGATGCTCCTGGCGTGGCGCAGCTCCATGAGATTGGTGATCAGCGGGAAGAGCATCGAGACCTGCCCGTCGAGGCTGGCGCGGAGGATCGCGCGGATCTGCGTCCTGAACATGGGGATGTTCTGGAGGCAGAAGCGGATGCTTCGGCAGCCGAGGAAAGGGTTGCGCTCCGGCACGCGGGCGCGGGCCTGGGTGTACTTGTCGGCCCCCAGGTCCAGCGTACGAATCACCAGCGGGCGGTCGCCGCACAGCTCGATCACCTGGCGGTAGGAGCGGAACTGGTCCTCCTCCGTGGGCTCGACGGCGGCGCCCAGATAGAGGTACTCGGTCCGGTACAGGCCGATGCCTTGCCCGCCCTTGTCGAGGACCGTCTTGGTCTCCTCGGGGAACTCGATGTTGCCGAGGAGGGCGATCTCGTGGGCGTCCTTGGTGATGGCGGGCAGGTCGCGCAGCGCGTCCAGCTCGTGGACGAGCTCGACCTGCTGCCGGGCGGACTTGCGGGCCTCCTCGATCGTTCGCTCGTCGGGGTCGATGATGACCAGCCCGCGGTGGCCGTCGATGATGACCGTGTCGCCGCCGGTCGCTTCGGCGGTGACGTCGTTGAGGCCGACCACGGCGGGAAGCCCCAGCGCGCGGGCCACGATCGCCGTGTGGCTGGTCTTGCCCCCGGCGTCGATGGCCAGGCCCCGCACGTGCTTGCGGTCCATGCTCGCCGTCTGCGACGGCGTCAGGTCCCGCGCCAGGATGTTCATGTCCTTCGTCAGGTGGCTGAGCGACTGCCGCCGCTCGCCGATGAGGTTCCGCAGCAGGCGCTTCTCGATGTCGTAGACGTCGTTGACCCGCTCGGCGAAGTACGCGGGCATCGACTGGAACTCCCGGGCGTAGGCCCGCAAGACGGTGGCCACGGCGTACTCCGCCGTCACGTGCCCCTCCGTGATCGCCTCGGTGAACTTCGACTGGAGCTCCTTGTCCTCCAGCAGGGCGATGTGGAAATCGAAGATGCTGGCGACCTCCCTGCCCATCCGTTTGCCGATCCTCTCGGCCGTCCGGTCGCGCAGGTCGAGGATCTCCTTCTTCGAGACGGACGTCGCCTGGCGAAGTCGCGACAGCTCCACCTTGCCCAGGTCGGAGGGCACCTCGCGCCGCGGGACCTCGTACTCCTCGATGTCGATCACGACGGCGGGCGCGATGGCCACGCCGGGGGAAACGCCGATGCCTTTCTTGACTTTCATGAGACCTCGGTTCCGCCGCTCGCCGGCGGGTCGTCGGGCACGGCACCCTCCACCACCTCTTCGACCACGCCGTTCTCTTCCATGCCGGCCGCGATGTAGTCGCCCAGCGCCTCGATGGCCTCGGCGGCGTCCTCGCCGTCCGCGACGATCCTCAGGACGGTGCCCTTACCGGCCGCCAAGCGCAGCACCGACATGATGCTCTTGGCGTCCACGACCAGGGCGCCGTTGGACAACTCGATCTTGCACGTGTATCGGTTGGCGATCTCGACCAAGAGGATCGCCGGTCGGGCGTGCAGCCCGTACTTGTTGACAACTCCGACTTTCCGTTCTACCGTGGCCAATACGATACCCCGGCCGCCGATCCGCCGGCCCGCCGCCCAGCGGCTCAGCCCATCTCGTCCGCTTCCTGGATGATGTCCATGACGGCGTCGCGCGTCTCGCTCTGGCGAAGGAACTTGCGGAACATGTCCCGCTGGACGTGCTTGAAGATCGTCTCCATCGCGCGGAGGTGCTCGTCGGGGTCGTCGGGGTTGCTCAACAGCAGGATCACCGAGTAGACGGGCTTGCCGTCCAGCGAGGCGAAGTCGATGCCCTCGGCGGAGCATCCGACCGTCGCGACAGGCTTGCGGATGCCCTTCATCTTGACGTGCGGCAGGGCGATGCCCTTGCCGATGCCGGTGGTGGCCTGGGCCTCCCGCTTCAGGATCGCCTTGGTGACGTCGGGGATCTTCTGCTTCGTGATCGCGCCGGCATCGGCCAGGGCGGTCACCAACTCGCCGATGACCTCGTCTCGGGCCTTGGCCTTCAACTGCGGCACGACCGCCTCGCCGATGATGATGTCCGACAGTTTCATATAGCACTCCCGCTGGTGGCCGTCCGACGTGGGATGCCTGGGCGACCGGCGTGCCGGCCCGCGACATCCAGCCGGTGGGCAGATACAGCACGTCGGTCCAAGAGTCTACCGCTTTCCGGTTCGCGATACCAGCCGGCAGGTGGGCGGATTCCCGGGTCGAATCCGTGGCTACGATTGGATGGCCTCGGTGGACTCGCTCAGCGACGGGCCTTGGCGGTCCCGGACCTTGTCCTTGTGGCGGCGAAGCTGCTCGGAGATCTTCTGGACGCACTGGTCCACCGCGGCGTACAGGTCCTGCTCCCGGTGCGTTGCGACAAAAGTGCTTTTTCGACGGGCCGTTACGACCACCTCCACCACGGCATGCTCGGCCTCCACGTCCAGGATCGCCTCGATCGTCTGGATGTTGTCGTAGTAGCGAGGCAGCTTGGCCACCTTCGACTCGACATAGTCACGGATCGCATCGGTCACGTCCATGTGTCGCGCCTTGACGGTGATGTTCACGCTGGGATCTCCTTCTTGCTCTCCCGCGGGAGGAACTCGCCCCGCCGGATCTGCTCGACTTCGGCCTGCGTCAGGGCCTGTCCGGGCGGCATGATGACGCCGCCGCTGACGGTGAAACGAAGCGCGTCGTCGATGCTCAGCGGCAGGTCCACGATCTCGTGCCGCCTCACGGTAATGGTATACCCCGTCACGGGCGTCGGGCTGGACGGAATGAAGACCGTGACCATGTCGTCCCCGAGGGCGTCCAGCAGCGTCCGCATGCCCACGCTGGTTACCAGCCCCACCGACCAGACGCCCTTTCGCGGGTACTCCACCGCCACCACCCGCGAGAACTGCATCTTCCGCTCGGTCAGCAGGAAGTCCGTCACCTGCTTGACCGACGGATAGATCTGCTTGACGACCGGCAGGCGGAAGAACGCCTGCTCGATCATCCGCCACAGCCCCCGCCCGATGATGCTCGCCACGAACCGACCGAGGACGTAGATCAGCACGAAGGCCAGCAGGAAACTCGCCCAGCGAAGGCGATAGGGCTCCCAGATCCCCGTCTCCACCTCCTGCCAGACCGCCTTCGGCCCCGTGAAGGTCATCGTCTCGCCCCGCTGCAATGCCAGCGCCTGCACCACGATCCATTGGGCGACCTGGTCAACGTATCGGCCGATGTACTGGTCCACGAACCGCAGGACGTAGACGACGATGATGACGGTCAGCAGCGGCGGGAGCATCGCCGCCAGGCCGCGGAGGAAGAACCGCCGGAAGTCCTGCCTGAATCGCCCTGCCACAAGAATGCTCCTGTTCGGCAGTGCCGGGCGACCTCGTGGCCGCCATGCAGCCCGGGCCGGGCTCTGGCCTGCCAGGCCTCAGCCGCAAGACCATGCCTTCCCCCCGACGATCAAGGACCAGATCGAGACACACCGATGCCTCCGCACCCCCCTTTGCGGTGATTCGGGCTTGCCATTGGCTATCCGTGTGCCCTTCGTGGCGTAGAGCCGGCTGCAGCCAGCCCGTCTCCATGGCGACGCGCTCGTTGGCGACCGGGCGAGTCGTATGGCCGCCACTGTCTCCAACCAATGAAGTCTATGCTGGTCGCGGCCAATCGTCAAGCCGCCGCCAGTCAGCCGGCGTGACTGTCTTGACAGTCGCCGGGCAATGCCCTAGCTTTCAACGCACAGGAGCGCCCCCAGGTGGCCCCCGGGAGCGACCGCCGTTTCTACGCGTGGCTAAGACCCTGTTGTCTCGAGGGTTGAGATGAATATCTTCGTCGTGAACTGCGGGAGCAGTTCCATCAAGTACCGGTTGTTTGACATGGCCGACGAGTCCGTCCTGGCCCGCGGGCTGCTGGAGCGCGTCGGTGCCGACGCCGCCCTGCACCACACCACCGCCAAGGGCCGAACCGACCGCGACGTCACCGCCCCGGACCACGGCTCGGGGCTGACGCTCATCCTCGATGTCCTGGTTGACTCGGAGATTGGCGTTCTTGGGAGTGTTGGCGACATCGACGCCCTGGGCCACCGCGTGGTGCACGGCGGCGAGGACGTGACCGGCTCGGCCATCGTCGACGACGAGCTGCTGGCCGTCATCTGCCGGAACGCGGAACTGGCGCCGCTGCACAATCCGCCCAACCTCGCCGGCATCGAGGCGGCGAGGGCGGCCATGCCCGGCGTGCCGAACGTCGCCGTCTTCGATACCGCCTTCCTCGCCACGCTGCCGCCGAAGGCCCATCGCTACGCCGTGCCCGAGCCGTGGTACACCGACCATCATGTGCGGAAGTACGGCTTCCACGGGACCAGCCACCGGTACGTCACGCTCCGCGCGGCCGAACTGCTCCGCAAGGCCGTCGAGGACGTCTGCCTCATCACCGCGCATCTCGGCAACGGCTGCTCCATCACGGCGGTGGACGGCGGGCGGGCCGTCGACCACTCCATGGGCCTGACGCCGCTGGAGGGGCTGGTCATGGGCACGAGGAGCGGCGACCTGGACCCGGCCGTCGTGGCGTACATGTGCTCTCGCGGCCTGGGCGTGGGGGAGGTGGACCGCGTCCTGAACCAGGAATCGGGCCTGCTGGGCGTCAGCGGGCTGAGCAACGACATGCGGGACATCGAGGCGGCGGCCGGCGAGGGCAGCGCCCGGGCGATGCTGGCACGCGAGATGTTCATCTTCCGGCTCGTGAAGTACGTCGGGGCGTACGTCGCCATCCTGCCGTGCCTGGACGCGTTGGTCCTCACCGGCGGCATCGGCGAGAACGCCGCGGCGCTCCGCGCCGACTTCTGCGAGCAGCTCGGGCGGCTGGGCGTCGTCCTCGACGAGGCGCGCAACGCCCGGGCCGTGGGCGGACAGGCCGGGGCCATCACCGCCGAGGGCTCCGCCCTGGCCGTCTGGGTCGTGCCGACCAACGAGGAGCTCATGATCGCCCGCGACACGCGGGACTGCGTCCCCGCGGCGCGATAGCGGGCGGCTCGCGGCGGGCGTGCGGGCCGGGGCGCAGCCTTCGAGGTCGCCCCGGTCGGCGCCGCGGTGTTGATTCATGTTGTTTCTTGCCTGCGTATCGGGAATTCGTTTGCCAACGTGTCGGCGGCGCGCTTTAATGGACCCAAGGCAATCACACACGCGTTTGGCGGCACAGAGGAGCCCCTCTCATGCGCACTGACGTGAAGATCGGGATCGCGGTTGCGTTGCTGTTTGTGATCGCCGTGGTGAGCTACTACGCCATTTTCGGCGGCGGCGACCAGGCTGACCCCAACGGACAGGGCGCGGAGTTGGCCGGGCTGCACGTTGGCGAGGGCGCCCGGGTCGGCGACGGCAACACCGGGCCCGGCTCGCCGGCGCTGCCGCGGTTCGGCGGCCTCTCGCCGGACCCCATCACGCCCCCGCCGAGCGGGCCGGAAGCGCCGAACGCTCTGGCGCCGGAATCGCCCGGCACGCCGGGGATCTCGATCACCCCGGTCGGGCCGGAGGCCCCGGGCACGCCCGCATCGCCGGGCACGCCCGGCTCGCCGACGATCGGCGAGGAGACCATCACGCCGTCGCTCGCGCCGCCAAGCAGCCCGGGCTCGCCGTCGGCGCCGACCATCCGCGAGGAGCTCGTCACGCCGGCGATCGACACCGGCGTGCCGCCCATCATGCCGCGGCTGACCCCGGGCCCGGGTCCGGGTCCGGTCCCGACGCCCGCGGGCCCCGAGCGGACCTACGTCGTCCAGGAGGGCGACGCGGGCTTCTGGGCCATCGCCGAGAAGGTCTACGGCGACGGGCGCCACTGGGCGCTGATCGCCAAGGCTAACCCGGACGCCGACTCGAACGCCCTGCGCCCGGGGCGAAAGCTGCGGATTCCCCCCAAGCCGGCAGAGGCGAGCCGCGCCGCCGGCGGCGGCCCGGCGGGGGGGTTGGTCACCAGCCCCACGGGCCAGCGCCACTACATCGTCAAGAAGGGCGACGCGGGCTTCTGGGGCATCGCCCAGGCCGTCTACGGCGACGGCAAGCACTGGGCGCTGATCGCCAAGGCCAACCCGAACGTCAACAGCATCGCCCTGAAGCCGGGCGATCGGCTGGCCATACCGCCGCAGCCAAGCGCCGCGACGGTCCGGCCCGCCGAGCCCGTGCCGACGGTCGACCCGGCCACCGGCGATCGGCTCTACGTCGTGGCCAAGAGCGACACCGCCGGCTTCTGGGGCATCGCGAAGAAGGCCTACGGCAGCGGCGTGTACTGGCCGGTGATCGCCAAGGCCAACGCGAACGTCAACAGCAGCTCGCTCAAGGTCGGGCAGAAGCTGGTCCTGCCGAAGCTGACCGAGGAGATGCGGCTGCCGGCGCGGCGCGCCGCGACCCCCACGCGACGGACCCCCCGAGTGACGCCGGATGACGTGGAGGACATCGGTCGGCAGCCGGTCTTCCGCCGCTGAGGGCGCCGCGGAAACGTGCGTTGTCTCGTCGTGGCACTCATGCGTATCGGGTCCGTGAGGGTTGAGCGGGCGCCGGCCCCGGCCGGGCCGACGGGCCGAGATGCCTCGAGTCCGGCTGGCCGGTGGGGCGGCTTCGGGGCAAAGCCGCTCAAGCCTTCGGAGGGTAACGTCCGATAACCACAGGAGAACGAGGGCTCGCGATGCCTCGAAGCGTCCGTGTACTGGCCGTTGCGGCAATGGCGCTGTGCTGGGCCTGCGCAGGCTGTCTGCCCGAGGGATCCTCGCTGAAGACGGCCGAAGAGCCGCGGCCGATCCCGCCCGACGTGATCGGCACCATCGGCGAGTACGCCAACGTCGTCGGCGGCGGCAGCCTCCTGCTCGACGGCCACGGGCTCGTCGTCGGCCTGGGCAAGGACGGCTCGGCGGAAGTGCCCCCTCGGCTGAGGAAGTACCTGGTCGAGTACATGCTCAAGAAGAAGGTCGGCTCGCCGCTGGGCGGCGGGCGCGGCGTGACGCCCAGCCAGATCATCGCGGACAAGGACACGGCCGTGGTGCGGCTGCTCGGCGTGGTGCCCCCGGGGGCGCCGAAGGGATGGACCTTCGACGTGCAGGTCCGGGCGCTCAGCCGGACCGGCACGCGCAGCCTGGACGGCGGGCGCATCTACGCGTTTCCCATGCACCTGGCCTCGGGGGAGGGCGTCCCGCCGAGCAGCGGGGCCCGCGCCTGGGGCCAGGCCGAGGGCACCGTCTTCATCAACCCGTTCCTCGATCCGCGGAAGCCCTCCGACGTGCCGCGCTTCCGCGAGGGGCGGCTCATCGGGGGCGGCACGGTGCTTCGGTCTCGCCCGTTGCGGCTGATCCTCCGCGAGCCCGACTACCTCCGCTGCAACAGCATCCAGCGGCGGATCAACCAGCGGTTCGGCCAGCCTCGTCGGATCGCCAACGCCAAGAACCCTTCCACCATCGAGCTGAACATCCCCCCGGAGTACCACCGGGACTACGACCACTTCCTGGAGCTGGTGGCCCACCTGCCGCTGCAGTCCCAGCCGGGGCAGTGGGAGGCCCGCGCCCGGGAGATCGCCCGACAGATGACCCGCCCGGGCGCCAACCACCACGGGCTGGCGCTGGTCTGGGAGGCCATGGGAAGGCAGGTTACCGACGTCTGCCGCACGCTGTATGCATCGAAGAACCCCGCGGCGGCCTTCCACGCGGCGAGGACCGGCCTGCGTCTGAAAGACGAGATGGCCGGCGACGTGGTGATCCGGCTGGCGACGACCGTGGGCTCGCCGTTCCAGGTTCCGGCCATCGAGGAGCTGTCGCGCGCGGTGTGGCTGCTGCGGTCGGTCCCCACGCTGCGCCGCCTGGTCGACGACGACAACTCCCTGGTCCGCGTCGCCGCCTATGAGGCCCTGACGAAGCTCGGCGACGCGTCGCTGATCACCCGCGTCGACGTCGGCGGGGCGTTCAGCCTGGACCTGGTCAAGTCCCGCAAGGCCTACGTGATCTACGCCGCGCAGAGCCGCGAGAGGAAGCTCGTCCTGTTCGGGCGGGACATGACCGTCAACCAGCGCGTCTTCCTCGACATGCCCAGCGGGCTGGTCACGATGGCCAACCGGCTCGTGGACGTGGACGAGACGGGCGAGGTGGTGGACCTCAGCCGCCTCTCGCCCGAGGAGCGTGCCCGCAAGAAGACCACCCAGGCTCCGAGGCTGATGGTCTTCCGCAGCATCCCCGGGACCCGGACCATCAGCGCCCCGCTCTACACGAGCTTCCTCGTCCGGGAGCTGATCCAGGGACTCGGCGGGCGGGCCCGCGTCGGCCTGCAGCAGCAGGCCAAGGGCCTCCAGTTGACCTACGGGCAGGTGGTGGCCGTGCTCTACCGCATGTGCGAAGTGGAAAAGGACATCCCGGCCGAATTCGTCTTGCAACGCCCGCTCGGAACGGGCAGACTCTACCGCGACGTCCCGACGGTCGGCAGGCCGGATATGCCGGGACAGTAGGTGAGACAATGCTTTGCGCAGGGCGACCGGCCGCGTTCGGTCGGCGGCCGGCGCAGAGAAACCAGCGAGTCACGGGATGCCGGCCGCCGGCGGCGTGGAGGGCGGTCCGGCCGAGTACGCCACGGATGGCGCCTTTGGGAAGGTCGCGTTAGGGAAGACGCAGACACATGAAGCTGAAGAAGTTAGTCCTCTCCGGGTTCAAGAGCTTCGCGGACCGCACCGAGCTGGCGTTCGACGACGGGGTCACGTGCATCGTCGGGCCGAATGGCTGCGGCAAGAGCAACGTCGTCGATGCCTTCAAGTGGGTCCTGGGTTCGCAGTCGGCCAAGAGCCTCCGCGGCTCGGAGATGGCCGACGTGATCTTCAACGGGTCGGCCGGGCGGCGCCCGGGCGGCGCGGCCGAGGTCGCCCTGGTCTTCGACGACCCCGGCGAGGCGCTGTCCCTCCCCGGGCGGGGCAAGTCCAGCCAGGCGCCCGCTCCCGACGGCGTGCTGTCCGTCAGCCGCCGGCTCTTCCGCTCCGGGCTCAGCGAGTACCGCATCAACAACGTCCCCTGCCGCCTCCGCGACATCCGCGAGCTGTTCATGGACACCGGCGTCGGCGTGGACGCCTACAGCCTCATCGAACAGGGCAAGGTCGAGCTGTTCCTCCAGGCCGGGCAGGACGAGCGCCGCGCGATCTTCGACGAGGCCGCCGGCATCAGCAAGTACAAGGCCCGCAAGAAGGAGGCCCTCCGCAAGCTCGAACGCGTCGAGCAGAACCTCCTGCGCCTCAACGATATCGTGCAGGAAGTCGACAAGCAGCTCCGCTCGATCAAGTACCAGGCCGGCAAGGCGCGGAACTACCAGGCCTACTCCCAGCGCCTCCAGGAGCTCCGCTCGCTGCACTTCCTGGCCCAGTACCACACGCTGACGTGCCAGCGGAGGGAGCTCCAGGGCCGCCTCGACGCGGCCGCCGACGCCCTGTCGGCCGTCGCCACCCGGATCGATCAGCTCGAGGTCTCCCAGAGCGCCAGCGAGGTCGAGGCCGTCGACCTGGAACGCTCCGCCCGCGACCTCCAGAGCCGCACCGCCGCCATCGGCGGGCAGATCCTCACCTGCCAGGAACGCTGCGACCTGCTCACCGGACGCGTCCAGGAGCTGGACGAGCAGATCCTCGCCGCCCTGGCCCGCAGCGAGCAGTTGGAGGCGAAGATCGAGGCCGTCGGGCGCGAGCGCGACGAGCGCCACGCCCAGCTCGCCCGGCTCGACCAGGAGGGCACGGATCTGGCCGCCCGCTCCCGGACCGCCCGCGAGGAGCACGCCGCCGGAGAGCTGGCGCTGGCCCAGCTCCGCGGGCGCCTGGAGGACGAGAAGGACGGGACGGTCGACCTGTTCCGGCGCACGGCCGAACTGCACAACGAGATCAACGGACTCGGCCTGCGGCGCGAGAGCCTCCACGGCCAGCGGCAGCGCCTCCGCAGCCGCGCCGAGGAGATCGAGCAGCTCCTCCGCGAGATGCTGACCGACAAGGCCAAGGTCGAGGCCCGGCGCCGCGACGCCGACGCCGTGATGGGCGAGTCCACGCGGCGCCTGGACGAGGCGCGCAACGCCTCCCGGCGCCTCCACGAGGACGAGCAGAAACTCCGCGCCGAACTGGCCGAGGCCCGCGAGCGCCGCAGCGCCCGGGCCGGACGCATCCAGAGCCTCCAGGAGATGCAGGACCGCCTGGAAGGCGTCGCTTCCGGCACGCGGCGGGCCGTCGAGGCCCTCCGCGCCGGACGCCTCGAGGCCCTCCGCGGCATGCTCGGCGACTTCCTCGAGACGGACGTCGCCCACGCGCCGCCGATCGAGGCGGCGCTGGCCGGGGCCGACCAGCAGCTCCTCGCCGACCGCTTCGACGCCCTCGCCGACGAGGCCCCGGCCCTGCGAGAGGCCCTCGGCGACAACGCCGCCGTCGCGGTCCTCTGCCTCGACCGCCTCGGCCCGCTCGGACAGGACTTCGACCTCTCGGCCTGCCCCCGCCCCGCCGAGCGCGTCATCGACTTCGTCCGCTTCCCGCCTCCGCTGGCGCCGCTGATGTGGCGGCTCCTCGGCCGCACCCTCCTCGTGGAGAGCCTCGACGACGCCCGCGCCGCGGCGGCCGCCACGCCCGCCGGCTTCCGCTTCGTCACCCGGACCGGCGAGGTCCTCGAAGCCGACGGACGCGTCCGGTTCGGCGCCGCCAACCGCGCCGCCGGCGTCATCGCCCGCCGAAGCGAGCTGGCCGAACTGCACGCCGAGCAGGCCGACTGCGACGAGCAGATCGAGGCGCTCGAGGGCCGCTGCCAATCCGCCCGCAACGAGCTGGCCCACCTCGACGAGGTCCAGCAGGGCCTGCGGACCGCCATCTACGAGGCCCGCACCGAGCAGGTCGAGTGCAACAGCCGCCTGGCCCGCCTCGGCGAGCAGGTCGATGCCCTCCGGCGCGAACAGCCCGTCATCGCCGACGACCTCGACGACCTCGCCGGCGAGATCGAGGCCACCGTCCAGGCCGAGGACGAGGCCCGCCGACGCGCCGGCGAGCTGGAGGAGCTCCACCAGCAGCGCCAGCAGCAGATCGCCCTGCTCCGGGGCGAGATCGACCAGGCCGCACAGCGGCAGGGGCAGACCGCCGAGCGGATGACCGAGACCAAGGTCGCCCTGGCCGCCGTGGACGAGAAGAAACGCGCCGCTCGCGACGCCCTCGATGCCGCCCGGCGGCGCGGCGAGGCCATGCAGCAGGACCTCGACAGCAGCCGGCGACTCGTCGAGCTGGACCGCAAGCGCAAGGCCGACGCCCAGGCCGCCATCCAGAAGAGCCGCGCCGAGATCGACCGGCTGTACGACCAGCAGCGGCAGCTCAACCAGGAGGCCGACGACCTCGAGGAGTCCCGCGCCGGGCTCAAGGAGAAGCTCGAGGAGATCCGCTCGCGGTTGAGCCAAAAGCGCAAGGCCCACGCGGAGGCCTCCGAGCAGTTGCACGGGCTGAAGGTCGAGCAGGGCGAGATGGAGGTGCGGGTCGAGAGCCTGATTGCCCGGGCGGCCGACGAGATGAGCATGGACGTCCTGGCCCTCTACCAGGGCTACGAGCACG
The DNA here is from genome assembly GCA_964642165.1 of uncultured Planctomycetaceae bacterium. Taxonomy (GTDB): domain Bacteria; phylum Planctomycetota; class Phycisphaerae; order SM23-33; family SM23-33; genus CAYRVX01. The sequence goes on from CAZXOC010000077.1 coordinate 24,756, forward strand.
ACGAGCAGCGCGACTGGGACGCCGTCGACGCGGAGATCCGCGAGCTTCGCGGCAAGATCGAGCGCCTCGGCAACGTCAACCTCGACGCCATCACCGAGCAGGAGGAGCTCGAGAAGCGCCGCGACTTCCTCCGCGAGCAGCTCGCCGACATCGAGTCCTCCCGCCGCCAGCTCCACGACCTCATCCGGCGCATCAACAGGGAAAGCCGCGAGCTGTTCGTCGAGACGTTCGACCGCGTCCGCGAGCACTTCCAGACGCTGTTCCGAAAGCTCTTCAGCGGCGGGCGGGCCGACATCATGCTGCTCGACCCCGACAACGTCCTCGAAAGCGGCATCGAGATCATCGCCCGCCCGCCCGGCAAGGAGCTCCGCAGTCTCTCGCTGCTGTCCGGCGGCGAGAAGACCATGACCGCCCTGTCGTTGATGTTCAGCTTCTTCAAGTACCGCCCCAGCCCCTTCTGCCTGCTCGACGAGGTCGACGCCGCCCTCGACGAGGAGAACACCCGGCGGTTCGTGCGCCTCGTGCAGGAGTTCGTCGACACCAGCCAGTTCGTCATCATCTCGCACGCCAAGCGGACGATGAGCATGGCCGACGTGCTCTACGGCATCACGATGCAGGAGGCCGGCGTCTCCAACCGCATCAGCGTCCGCTTCGAAGAGGCCGTCCACCACGCCGAGCAGCACCCCGCCGAGGCCGAAGCCCTCGCCGCCCCGTGGCCGCCGCCCGGTTCGCCCTCGCCGGGCTCCCCCCGCCACGGCCGCCGCCCCTCGGGTTCGCCCCCGTCGGGTTCACCCCGGCGGGGCGATGACTGAAGGTCCAGGATCGCCCGCCGCGCTCGTCGGGTCTCCGTCGGGTTCATCCCGGCGGGAC
>CAZXOC010000078.1:0-25617 GCA_964642165.1 uncultured Planctomycetaceae bacterium
ACCAGAGCGACGTAGATCGCGCCGTAGGTCGGCACGTTCGCCCGCGAGCCCTTCTCGGTGACCTCGTTGATGACCGTCCGCGTCACGAGCGTGAACGACACGTCGAACCAGGCCGTCACCGACGCCAGGACGACCATGCCGATCATGTAGCGGCGGTGCTTGCGGCCGTAGTGGATGATCCTCCGCCACACGGCGGGGTTCAGCCGTCCCTGGTACTCCTCTTCCTGCTGGAGGGCCGTCTCTGCCATCGCTACGGGCCCTCCCCATCGCCGGTGGCGGCGGGTCGGGGCGTCCCCGCGTCCGCCTCCAGGTCGGCTTCGAGGGTGGACTGGATCTCCCAGAGCCGCCGGTAGAGCCCCTCGGCTCGGACGAGCTCCTCGTGCGTGCCGGACTGCACGATGCGCCCGCCGTCGAGCACGAGGATGCGGTCGGCCTGGCGGAGCGTGCTGAGCCGGTGGGCGATCAGCAGCGTGGTCCGCCGCCCGCGGCGCTCGCGCAGGGCGTGGAGGATCAGCGCCTCGGTCTGGGTGTCCACGGCGCTGAGGGCGTCGTCGAGGATGAGCACCGGCGGATCGGCGAGGATCGCCCGCGCCAGGGCCACCCGCTGGCGCTGCCCGCCCGAGAGCGTCACGCCCCGCTCGCCCACCGGCGTGTCGTAGCCCTTCTCGAACTCCTCGATGGCGTCGTGCACGCACGCCATCGAGGCCGCCTCCGTCACCCGCTCCTCGCTCGCCTCGCCGGCGCCCAGGCGGATGTTCTCGCCCACCGACTTGGAGTACAGGAACGGCTGCTGGAGCACCGCGCCGAACTGCCGCCGCACGTGCTTGCGGTCCGTCTCGATCAGCTCCCGCCCGTCGAGGCGGATCGAGCCCTCGCGGTAGTCGTACAGCCGCAGCAGCAGGTTCACCAGCGTGCTCTTGCCCGAGCCGCTCGGGCCCAGCAGGGCGATCGTCTCGCCCGGCGCCGCCCGGAAGCCGATGCCTCGCAGGACCGCCCCGCCGCCGTCGTGGCGGAACGTCAGGTCCGTCACGACGAGCTCGCCGTCGGCGCGGAAGGCCTCGGCGGGCCGGCCCTCGCTGTGGTCTTCCGGCTCCTGGCGGAGCACCTCCTCGATGCGTTCCGTCGCGACGGTGGCCTTGCCGAAGTCCGCCAGGACGCGCCCGATGTGCCGGATCGGCCACATGAACATGTTCACCATGGTCATGAACGCGAAGAACCCCCCGGCCGTCAGCCCGCCCGGGGCGTTCCACCCGGCGATCATCAGGTACGCGCCGCTGATCATGACGATGGCGATCTGGAGCATGCAGAGGCAGTCCGAGAGCGAATAGAACCACGCGAAGAGCTTCACCACCGCGTACCAGCGCCGGCGGTACTCGTCGTTCCGCTCGGCGAACTTGCGGCACTCGTGCTCGCCCCGCGCGAAGGCCCGCACCACGCGGATGCCGGTGAGGTTCTCCTCCAGCACGGCGGTCATCCGACCCTCCGCCTCGTCGCATCGCCGGAACGTCCGCCGGACCTTCACGAAGAACACCGCCGAGTACACGATGATCAGCGGCATCAGCGACAGGGCGGCCAGCGTCATCTTCGGGCTCACCGACAGCATCACCGGCACGCCGACCAGCAGGAGGATCACCCCCCGTCCCACCTCCACGACGCTGACGGCCAGGAACATCCGCAGCGTCTCCACGTCCGAGCTGCACCGCTGAACGAGGTCGCCCGTGTCGGTCCGGTCGTGGTAGCCGCACGGGAGGTGCTGGAGATGGTCGTACAGCCGCTCCCGCAGCGACCGGACGACCGCCTCGGAGGCCTTCGCCGCCCAGCGGGCCTTGAAGAACGCCAGCAGCCCGCTCAGGGCCGTCGCCGTGACGATCCCCGCCCCGGCGATCCACAGGTTCCGCGCGAGGACCGACCGCCCGCCCAGCCACGCCACGAACCGCATCACCGGCTCGGGCGCCCGGACGTCCTTGCCCGCGATGACCAGATCGATGGCCCACATCCGGATCAGCGGCGAGAGGAACATGAAGCCCGTCGACAGCAGGATCGCCGCGACGGCGGCGGCGTACATCCGCCGGCGCCCCCGGATCAGCGCCCACATCCTCTTGATTCGCTCGGACATCACGGTCGCCCCTGGATTCTATCGCCCGATCCGTGACAAAAAGGCCCGCGACGTGCTCGCGGGCCTCTGCCGGGCTGCTGCCCAATCAAAAGACCCGTTCGCACCGAGGCGAGCGGGCCGGGCGTTCTTTCCCGAGGAACTGCCTCGAACCCACTCACCTCTCCCGGCGCATCGTACGCGCGCCGCACAGACGGTGCTGACTGTGGATTCGTCCCTTCATAGGCATCATTCCTCGGGCAACACTCTATACCCGATCGGGCGAAACGCCAATGCAAAACGCGCGGAATCGGTGAAAAAGCTCGCCCGGGCGCCCCGCGCCACGCCGGCGGCGCGGGAACGGCCCGCCGTCGAGCGGAGAGATCGGCGGCGTCAGAAAGACTTGCACCCGCTTGCGGTGTTACCTCCAATGAGACCCCGCCGGGCAAGGCCTCGGCGGCGAAGGCTGTAGCGCAGGAGAAACCAGCGATGCGAACAGGCAGAGTGACGCGACGGCGATTCCTGAAGACAACGGCCCGGGTCGGCGCGGCGATCGCGGCGCCGACGATCGTGCCCTCGTCCGTGCTGGGGCGCGGCGGGGCCGTCCCGCCCAGCGAGAAGATCCTCCTCGGCGGCATCGGCATCCGCGGGCGCGGCATGCACGATCTGCGCTGGATGATCGGCCAGCCGGACGTACAGTTCGTCGCCATCTGCGACGTTCAGAAACGCCAGCGCCTGGCGGTCAAGAACCACGTGGACACCCGCTACGGCAGCAGGGACTGCGCGATGTACCCGGAGATCCGCGAGTTCCTGGCCGAGCGGACGGACATCGACGCCGTGCTGATCGCCACGGGCGACCGCTGGCATGCCCTGGCGAGCATCCTGGCGATGCGCGCGGGCAAGGACGTCTACACCGAGAAGCCCTCCGCCATGACCATCGCCGAAGGCCGTGCCGTCGTGGACACGGCGCGGCGGTACGAGCGCGTCTACCAGACCGGCACGCAGCGCCTCAGCGAGCCGAACCACGTGTTCGCCATCGAGATGGCCCGGTCGGGGCGGCTCGGCGAGGTCCACACCGCCTACGCGCACATCGCCCCGTGGGACGCCGCCAAGATGCGCCACGACTGGCTGCCCGCCCAGCCCCAGCCGCCCAAGGAGGAGGTGGACTGGGACACGTGGCTGGGCCCGTGCCCCTGGCGGCCGTACAACCTCTCCTATGTCCGCGGCGGCTGGCGCGGGCACTACGACTTCCACACCAGTTGCATCGGCGAGTGGGGCGCGCACACCTTCGCCCAGGCCCAGGCGGGCCTCGACTGCCTGGACACCGCCCCCGTCGAATACGAGTACGTCGACAACAACAGCGGCGACGGCATGGTCACGCAATTCGCCAACGGCGTGAAGATGATCCTGTCGCGCGGGAAGAAGTACTGGCGCGGCTCGTGCGGCGAGCGGTTCGACGGCTCGGAGGGATGGGCGGCGGCGGCCGACGGGTACTCGCGCCCGGACGTGTCCTCGCCCGCGATGCTCGGGCTGTTCAAAGAGGTGGTCGGCGAGTACGTGGCCCGCACCGGGCGGTCCCTGAACCACGCCCGCAACTTCCTCGACTGCGTCCGCACGCGCGAGCCGGCCGTGGCGAATCCCACGGTCATGCACCGCTCCATGACCGCCGTCCACGGCGCCAACATCTGCATGTGGCTGGGGCGCAGCCTGAAGTACGACCCGGTCAAAGAGGAGTTCGTCAACGACCCCGAGGCCAACCGGATGCGCTCGCGAGCCATGCGGGAGCCGTGGATCATCTGACCGGGGCCTATACCGTCTCACAAGAGGAACCATCCATGTCGAAATCCAGACTGAGTCTCGCCCTGGGCGCCGCGCTGGTCGCGATCGTCGCCGCGCGCTCGTTCGGGCAGGAAGCCGCACAGATCGCCGTGCTGACGTCCGGCGCCTCGCACAAGGCGAAGGCCGACGCCTGCCGCCTGCTGTCCCGCATCGGCACGGAGAAGTCCGTCCCCGCGCTGGCGGCGATGCTCGCCGACGAGAAGCTCGCCCACATGGCCCGCTACGCCCTGGAGACGATTCCCCACCCCTCCGCCACCGACGCCCTGCGCAACGCGGTGGGCACGCTCAAGGGGCGACGCCTCGTCGGCGTGATCGGCAGCCTCGGCGTCCGCCGGGACGTCAAGGCCGTCGCCGCGCTGGCGGCGCTGCTGGCCAGCTCCGACGCCGAGGTCGCGCGGGCCGCCGCCAGGGCGCTGGGCAGCATCGCCGCGCCCGACGCGGCCAAGGCGCTGACCGACGCGCTGGGCCACGCGCCGCGAGGCAACCGGCTGGCCGTCTGTGAAGGCCTGCTGCGCTGCGCCGAGAGGCTCACCGCCGCCGGCCGACGCGACCAGGCCGGCGCGATCTACGACCGCCTCCGCGGCCTGGCCGGCGCCCCGCACCAGGTCCGCGCCGCGGCGCTCCGCGGGGCCCTCCTGACGCGCGGGAAGGACGGCCTGCCGCTGCTCCTCGAGGCCCTGCGCGACAAGCAGTACGCCCAGTTCGCCGCCGGCGCCCGCGCGTCGATGGAGCTGCGCGGCACGGCCGTCACGGCGGCGCTGGCCGGCGAGCTGACGAAGCTGCCCGCCGAGAGGCATCTCCTGCTGGTCCAGACCCTCGGCGCCCGGGGCGACGCGGCGGCCGGGCCCACCCTGCTGACCGCCGCCCGCAAGGGCCCCGTCGACGTCCGCCTCGCCGCCGTCCGCGCCCTGACGCGGCTGGGACACGCCCCCGCCGTGCCCGTGCTGACCGAGCTCGCCCTGGGCGACGACGCCGCGCTGGCCGGCGAGGCGCAGAAGTGCCTCGCCAGCTTCCCCGGCAAGGAGGGACAGGCCGCCGTCCTGTCCCTGCTGGGCCACCGCGACGCCCGGGCCCGCCGTCTCGCCGTCGAGATGATCGGTCGCCGGCCCCGCGCCGCCGCTGCCGCCGTCCTGCTGACCGCCGCCCGCGACGGCGACGCCGACGTCCGCGCCGCCAGCCTCAAGGTCCTCCGCGACATAGCCCGCGCCCAGGACCTGCCCGCTCTCCTGCGCCTCCTGGTCGAGGCCAAGTCCCCCGCCGACGTCCAGGGCGCCGAGGAGGCCCTGCGCGCCCTCACCGCCCGGCAGGCGAGGTCGGCCGGCGGCAAGGTGGTCATCCGCAAGGCCCTCTACGGCGACCTGCCCAACGGCCACGCCGCCGACGTCACGAGGAAGGTCGCCCGCCTCGTGAGGAACGGCGCGACGTCGGTGGAGGCCTCCAACACCCACTTCGGCGACCCGGTCCGCGGCACGCCCAAGAGGCTCCGCGTGGACTACACGGTCAACGGCGTGCCGCACAGCCGGACAGTCGCCGAGAAGCAGACCATCGCCTTCGCCGCCAAGATCGCCCCGCCGGCCTTCGTCGAGGCGTTCTGCGCGGCGCTGCCGAAGGCACCGGCCGGGGCGAAGCCCGCCCTCCTGCGGATCCTGCGATCGGCCGGGGGGGCCGCGGCCCTCAAGACCGTGCGCGGGGCCCTCGACGACCGCAGCGCCGAGGTCCGGGACGCCGCGTTCCGCGCCCTGTGCGAGTGGCCGACGGCCGACGCCCTGCCCGCGGTCGCCGAGCTCGCCCGGACCGCCCGCGGCGCGACGCAGAAGGTCCTGCCCCTTCGGGCGTACATCCGCCTGGCCGCCCAACAGGTGGCGCCGCCCGACAAGCTGGTCGCGTCGCTGAAGGACGCGCTGGCCCTGACGAGTCGCGACGCCGAGAAGAGGCTGGTGCTCAGCGCCCTGGGGAACATCGCGTCGGCCGAATCCCTCGCCCTCGTGACGCCGTACCTCGACAGCGCGACCCTCAAAGAGGAAGCCTGTCTCGCCGCCGTGGCCATCGCCGAGAAGATCGTGCAAAGCAGCCCCAAGCAGGTGGCCCCCGCGATGCAGCAGGTCGCCAAGCGCACCGCCAACAGGCAGCTCGCCGCCCGCGCCAACGCCCTGGCCCGGCGGGCGAGGAGGCCGTAGCGGCCTGCGCCAGGCCAATCCGGCTGCCCGGTAGGTCGCACTCGAGGCACGGCCCTCCTCCGCGGGGAATCACCTCGCGGCCGGACGTCACCCCGCGCTGGCTCGATGGTCTTCTGCCTCGGGCTATGGCCGGCCTTCACTGATAGGGAATCCCATTCCGCGCGGATACCCGCGTTGGGCAGCGGCGAGGCCCCGGGGGTGGGAGGTTCGTCTCCTGGCCGGGAGTTTCCGATACACTACGGCGAGGGCAACACTTCCCGCGAGGCCTTCCCTCGTCCCTGCCGGGACTCTCCCGAGAGGCGACCGCAGGCTCCCAGCAGTGAACTGCTGGGCTATTCTCACGGCGTCCCTGCCGGGACGCAGAACACGCAGAAGCCTGTCGCCTAGGGACTTGTGATAGTAGCCCACCACTTCAGTGGTGGGTCAGCAGGAACCGGAACGTCGAGTCCCGCCAGGGACGGCTGAACCGTCGCCGACCGCGGCGCGCTGACCGGATCGCCCGGGCGGAAGTGTTACCTCGATCTGAACCAGGCCTTATTTTGTCATCTCGTAGACGTAGAGCTTGCCCTCGTCGGCGGCGGTGCCGCAGCAGGCCAGCATGCGCTGGTTGGGCGAGAGGGCGGCGGGGCGGGCCTGCACGTCGAGGTCGATCTTGCCGGTTTCCCGGCCTTCCAGGACGTTGAAGAAGTGCAGGCAGCAACTCTTCTCCATAAACAGCGTCTTGCCGCTGCCCAGGAGTCCGTACAGCGGCATCCCGGGCTTGACCGTTCGGAGCTTCTTGCCGGCTGCCAGGTCGAAGAACGTGACGCCGTCTCGAAGCTCCATGGCCACCTGTCTGCCGTCGGGCGGGAAGAACACCCTCCAGCCTCGGACCTTCTGTTCGGGGTCCAGCCGCCAGAGTTCCTTGCCCGTCCGGGCGTCGACCACGACCGGGGCCAGGTCCATGCCGTTTCCGACGACGTACCGCCCCCCGGGGGACAGGAACACGTGCTTGTGGCGGCTGGACTGCCCGGCTTGCCATGCGAGCCGGCCGCTCTCGGCGTGCCAGCAGGCGGTGTTTCGCCCGTTGTACAGCACGACGGAGCGCCCGTTGGGCAGGAACGCCACCAGGTGTTGCCATCTCTCGTCGGTGGGGTGGTTGGTCCGGCGAAGGAGCCTCTTCTTCCGGGCGTCCCACAGTTGGAGGCTGCTCTTGTCGAGGATCACGACGAGCCGCCCGTTTGGCGAGAACAGGACGCCCTCGACGTCGCCCTCCCTGCCCCCGAGGAGCCGGCCCGTCTTGAGGTCCCACAGCCGCCAGCCGTCCCTGTGCCCGGTGACCAGTTGTTGCGAACTGGGCGAGAAGCAGTAGGCCATCGTTTGCCCGACCGGACGCCGGAGTTTGAGCGCCTCCTTCCCCGTCCGGAGGTCCCAGCACAAGGGCGAGGGGGTCTCCTTGTTCGCCAATGCGGCCAGATAGCGCGCGTCTCCCGAGAAGCGCGCGTCTTTCGGGGCGCTCTTGCAGGCGAACACGTGGAGCTGCCGCAATCGCGTCGGCACCCAGTCGGTCGAGGCGTCCGAGGTGCCGGCGTCCACGCCCAGATCGGCCAGCGCCTGGCGCAACTCCGTGAGCATGCGGCTGGCCTGGATGGCCTTGGTGTCCTGCTTGTCGTGCAGGGCGAGGAACCGCCCGCAGTAGGCCCGGGCGCGGAGGAGCATCGCGGGCTTGCAGTGCGACAAGGCCCCGGCCGCCAGCTTGCGGTACCAGCTCGCCAGCTCCAGGCAGATGCCGGCGGGCAGTTCCTCCAACGGCTTGGCCGCCATCGGCACGTACGTCCGGAGCGTCTCATCTCCGGACGCGGCGGCCGCCGTCGCCGCCTTGGCCGGGGCGTCGAGCTCCACGACGTAGGCCATCGCCAGCCGGCGCGAGAGCGCCGGGTCGTTGGGCCTCAACTTCAGAGACGTCTCGATCGCCTCGACGCGCCTCGCGGCCGCCTGTCGCCGGCCGAGTTGCTTGAGCTTCTCGGCAAGGGCGGCCCGGCTGGACGGAGCGTACCGCGTGGCCAGGTAGCTTGCCCGCCGGTAGGCGGCCAGTGCCTCGTCGTACTTCCCGTCCGCCACGAGCGTGTCGGCTTCAGCCGTCAGGAGGTCGACCATCGCCTCGCCCGCGGCCCGCCGCTGGGCCGGCGTGCCCTTGCGGGAGGCGAGCTGGTACAGAGCGAGCTTCTTCTGGCGGCACTCGGCCTCGCGCTGGGGCACGGCTGCGGCCAGGGCGTCCAGCGCCTCGCCGGCCGCGTCGTACCCCCCCGGGCCCGTTCGGCCGAACTCGTGGGCCTTCTCCCAGAGCAGCACCTGGAGCTTGGGGTCGTCCGCCAGGCGCCCGGCGTCGGCCAGCAGCTTGCGGGCGAAGGCCCCGTCGTCGTCCTTGCCGGCCGAGGCCGCGACGGCCCGGGCCTCCTTGCCGTAGAGGTTCTCGTAGGATTGCCGGGCATCTTGCGCGAGAGCACGCGGCTGTGCGAGCACGAAGAGGCCCAGGCCCAGCAACGTCGTCCGAACGTCCATCGCTATGTCTCCCCACAATCCGCCCGGAGTACACGGGAGAACTCTGCCCGGTCGGACCCCCAGGCGATCTGGCGTGCATTGTACTGCCGGGCCCTCGCTTGCGTCTACCGCAATCCAGGTTGCCGATAGGAAACGCACGACCCTCGATCGCAGGGCCGGCTTTGCCGGAGGCCCGGCAGGGAGTAGAATGGCGGCGACGCGCGGACGGCTGCCTGCGGAAGGCCCCTGCCGAGGCGCGCAGGACGGCGTGCCTCGCCGTTTCCGCCACGCGGAGGGCTCCGTGCCCAGCTCACGAGAAAGGGACGAACACATGAAGACGACGCGATCCCGGACGCCCTGGCTGTGCGCGTGCCTGGTGCTGCTGGCCTCCGGCGCGGCGGCGGAGAACTGGCCTCAGTGGCGCGGGCCGCTCTTCAACGGGTCCACCACGGAGACCGGTCTGCCCACGAAGTTCTCCCCGAGCGAGAACGTGGCCTGGACGGCGGACCTGCCGGGCGCGGGCGGGTCGACGCCCATCGTCTGGGACGATTCCGTCTTCATCACGGCGCAGGAGGCGCAGAGCAGGAAACTCTGGGCCGTGTGCCTGAACCGCAGCGACGGAACGGTCCGCTGGCGCAAGGCCATGGGCACGGGCTTCACGAACCGGCAGGGCAACACGGGGGCCTCGCCCTCGGCCATCACCGACGGCAAGACGGTGTGGTTCTACTTCGGCACGGGAGAGCTGGCGGCCTTCGACTTCCGCGGCACGGAGATCTGGCGACGGAACATCTCGAAGGACCACGGCCCGTTCGAGATCCTCTGGGACTACGGGGCCACCGGGCTGCTGCACGCCGGGAAGCTGTACGTGCCCGTGATCCACGGGGCGATTCGGCGCGGCGGGCGCAGGCGAGGCGGGCCCGCCCCGTCGGGCCAGGGCGGCAAGAGCTTCCTGCTGTGCGTGGAGCCCGCTACCGGCCGGGACGTCTGGAAGCGCCCGCGGCCGAGCGCGGCCCCCTTCGAGGCCAAGCAGGCCTACACGACGCCGATCCCCTGCGAGCTCGGCGGCAGGAAGATGATCCTGGTGACCGGGGCGGACCACGTCACGGCGCATGACGCGGCGAGCGGCAAGGAACTGTGGCGATCCCCGACGTACAATCCGCGGAAGGACAGGAACTACCGTACGGTCGTCTCCCCGGTGGTGGCCGGCGGGATGGTCATGGCCTGTCCGCCCCGCGGCGCCCAACGGCTGTACGGCGCGGCCATCGGCCAAGCGGCTAAGGCCTGGGCGTGGGAGAAGCGGGCGCCTTCCCCGGACGTCTGCACGCCGCTGTTCTACCGGGGGAGGCTGTTCGTCCTCGCCGGGATCCGCAAGAAGATGCTCTGCCTCGACCCGAAGACCGGGGGGACCATTTGGGAGGGCGACCTGGAGACCAGGTCGATCTTCCAGGCCTCGCCCACGGGGGCGGACGGCAAGATCTACTGCCTCAGCATGAAGGGCGAGGCGGTGGTGCTCTCGGCCGGCGATCGCCTCGACGTGCTGCACCGCGCGAGCATGGGCGGCAGCGGGGTTCGCTCGACGATTGCCGCTGCCGGCGGCCAGCTCTTCCTCCGGACGGACACGAAGCTCTACTGCATCGGCAAGCGCAAGGGCTGACCCCGCCGACGGGGCCTGCCCGGCGTCCTGCCCGGTGCCTCGAACGCCTCGGCTCTTACGCCAGGTCGTACTGCCAACCCTTCCGCGGCGGCGATTTCAGCAGGCGGTTGGCCGCCGGGCTGTTGGTGAAGCGGCCCGCCTTGTTGTCCCACAGCAGCTTCCTGCCCGGCAGGCGCTCGGCGACCGCGCCCAGCAGGAGCATCTGGGTGAGCGGCACGGCGTAGTCGAAGTTGGACCCCGGCTTCGGGCCGTCGCCCTTGATCGCGCGGATCCACTCCTGCCAATGCCCGCCCTGGACTCGGGGCAGCGTCTTGGGCGGCTGATTCCGTTTCAGGGCGGCGAACTTCTCGGGCTCGGTCAGCATCAGCCCGTTGTTGGGGCGACCGCCCGTCATGAGCGTGGCCTTGCTGCCGGCCATGTACATGCCGCTTCCGCCCTTCAGCCTCTCCACGCCCGCGGGGGCCTTGGGCTTTCTGCCGCCGTCGGACCACGTGACCGTCACCGGCGGGAGCTTGCCCCTGGCCGGGAACTCCCAGGTCACGACCGACCAGCCGGGAATGTACTGCCTGAACCGCACCTTGCCGACGTCGGCCCGGACCGACAGGGGGCCGTCCAGGTTCAGCGCCCAGAACGGCAGATCGAGCGTGTGGCATCCCCAGTCGCCCAGCGGGCCGCTTCCGAAGTCCCACCAGCCGCGCCAGGTCCGCGGCGCGTAGGCGGGGCTGAAGGGACGTTGGGCCCGCGGCCCCAGCCACAGGTCCCACTTGAGCGACGCCGGAACGGGCGCCCGCCGGGGCGGGTAGCTCTTCGGGTTGCCGAAGTACTTCTCGCCCGGCCCGCCGTTCCAGGCGTGAACTTCCCGCACCTCGCCCAGGGCGCCCGCCTCGAACCACTCCTTGCCCAGACGGATGTGCTCGGTGGCGTGTCCCTGGTTGCCCATCTGGGTGAGGACCTTGTAGTGATGGGCGGCCTTGCGGAGGGTGCGGGCCTCCCAGACGGTCTGGGTGAGGGGCTTCTCGATCAGCACGTGCTTGCCCAACTGCATGCAGGCCATCGCCACCGGGAAGTGGATGTGGTCCGGCGTGCAGATGGTCACGGCATCGATGTCCTTGGCCATCTTGTCCAGCATGACGCGGAAGTCGTCGAACCGCTTGGCGCCGGGCACCCTCTTGGCGGTCCTGGCGGCGTAGGCGAAGTCCACGTCGCACAGGGCGACGATGTTCTCCGAGCCGCAGCCCCCGACGTGCGCGCCCCCGCGCCCGCCCACGCCGACGCAGGCAATGTTGAGCTTGCGGTTCGCGCCGCGCGATCGGGCCATGCTGAGCGCGGGCAGCCCGGCCGCGCCGGCCATCGCCGCGGCGCCCTTGATGAATGCCCGCCTGGTCGTGCGAATCCTGTCCCATCGAGTGAACATGCCGGCAACTCCTCTCTCGCCTGGTTCCGTCGTGCTGGTCGATCTCCGGTTCGCCGGTTACGCGGCCGCGGGCCTCGTCTTCCTCACCGGACCTCCCACACCCGCGATGATGATACCCCCAAACCGCGTCCCGCCCAAGGGCGAACCTTCCCCACCGCGAGCCCCTTCCAGTCAGGGAGCGGCCGCAAGCTCCAGCGCCTCGGCGGCCGCCTTCTCGAACAGCTCCAGGTTGTCGCAGAGGCGAGAGGGCTTGCTGCGGGCCAGCCAGAGGGCCTCGAAGTCCGCGGCGAGCCGCTTGGTCTCGTCGCCCAGCTCGGCGAGCTTGGCCGGCTCGACGGCCTCGCCCGCGCGCAGCGCCTTGGCGGCCAGGACCCGCCGACACGCCAGCACGTCCATGCGTCCGGCCAGGGCCAGCTCGCGCAGGGCCAGGGCCTCGAACTCGTCGCGCTGCCCGGCCGCATCCGGCAGGTCGGCGGCCGCCGCGGTGAGGCGGTCGATGATCTCGCAGGCCCCCTCGGCGCTGATGCCGTCGAGGTAGCTGCGCCCGCCCTCGGCGGGAGGACGAAGCGGCTCGACCAGGGCCCGGTACAGCGACGCGGCGTACTCGTTCTCCGAGCCCGTCATGCGGTAGGTCTCGCCCAGGACGCGCACGTAGTCCGCCAGCCGCCCGTCCGTCTGCCCGAAGGCGCAGCGACAGAAGCGGCGGGTGAAGCCCGCGTCGTCCACGCCCTCGCCGCACCAGGCGTGGGCCGCCCCGTGGGCGAAGCCGTGCAGGCTCGCGCCCAGCGGGTTGCGGTGCCCGCCGTCGCCCCAGTCGGTGTTGAGCAGGCCCTCCGCGCCGCAGGTGCGCCCCTCGGCGGCGAACTCCGTGACGTTGCCCATCGCCATCGACAGCCGCGTGCCGTGCGACACCCAGCCGTTCGTGCCCGGACAGACCACGAGGGGCAGTCCGGCCTCGGCGATCTCCTTCGTTCGCGGGACGCGGCTGCCGCCGGGGCGGTAGTCCCAGTTGAGCATGACGACGTCCTTCGGGAGCTCGCCGAGCAGCTCGGGGTGCTCCAGGACGATGTCGGCCCAGGCGTTCATCCGCTTGCCGTGGCGCCGGCACAGGTCGTGGAGCTTGAGCAGGAAGTCGAGGTACAGCCGCCCGACGCCGACTCTCTCGGCCTCGTCCTTGCTGCGGCCCCGGCCCAGCTCCCACGTCTCGTCGCAGCAGACGTTGAAGTCGCGCGCCTCGAAGAGCGGCAGGAACTCGGCGTACAGGTCGGCCACCAGCGCGATCGAGCCGGCGTCCAGGGGGCAGAGCGTCGTGCCGCCCGGCAGCCCGCGGAAGCTCGGCATCTCGCCCAGGTGCTCGTACTCGTCGAGCTGGAGGATCCGCTCCATGTGCCCGAAGCTCGACAGCGAGCCGACCAGCCGCACGTGATGGAGCTTGCCGTGCTCCTGGAGCGCGAGGAGCTCCTCCGGCGTGAAGGGGCTGTAGCCCTGCCCGATGGCCGGGTGCTTGCGGAACGTGAAGACGTTCTCCACGTAGAGCTGAAGCTCGTTGATCTTCCAGCGAGCGAGTCGCTCGACGAGGGCCTTCAGCGTCTCGATCGTGGGCACCTTGCCGCGCGAGCAGTCGTGGTAGACGCCGCGGCGGGGGAAGTCCGGCGAGTCCTCGATCGCGCAGCAGGGGCACTGGGCCCCGCGGGCGGCGAGCAGCTCGCGCAGCGTCTGGACGCCGTAGTACGCCCCGGCGTCGGTCGCGGCGGCCACCTCCGCGCCGTCCGGGCGCACCGTCAGCCGGTAGGCCTCCGGGCCGCCGACGCCGGCGTCGCGCACGACGCGGACGGTCGCCTCCCCGGCGGGCCGATCGGGCAGCAGGGCCCGCAGGTCCGCGTCGAGCTGCCCCAGCGGCAGCCGGTCCGCCTCCTCCGCGGGTTCGAGGCGCACGTCCCGCGGCCAGCGAAGCACGCCCGAGGTCTCTGCCAGGTTCCGCACGGGGATCAACAGGTCGTTCGGCGACATGCGTGCCTCCCTTCGGCTCGTGGTGAAGCCGGCCCATGACCAACAGCGGCAGTCCGCGATTCCCCGCCAGCCATCGAGTCACTCCAGGTTCGCGTGGCGCTGCTGGAAGGCCTGCAGGTCGAGCTTGAGCTTGCCGGCCAGGACGTTGAAGACCGCGTCCAGGCAGAGGCTGGCGGCGTGCTCGAAGATCGCCGCCCGGATGACGATGTCCTCGGCGGCGGCGGGGACGATGACCAGCTTGTCCGCCCGCCGGGCGAGCTTGGAGTCGCCCTCGGCGGTCACCACCACGACGTTGGCGCCCAGCTCGTGGGCGCGCGCGGCGAGGTAGTCCGTGTAGCCCGTCTCGCCGGTGCAACTGATGGCGACGATCAGGTCGCCCTCCCCGGCGGCCGGCGTGACCGTCTCGCCCGGGATGAAGGCGGGCAGCCCCGCGTGCATCAGCCGCATGCCGAAGCTCTTGGCCACCAGCCCGCTGCGCCCCGCCCCGGTGACGAACGTGCGGTGGGCGCGCGGCAGCATGCGGCTGAGCTCCATGAAGCTCTCCCAGTTGACGCGGTCCATGACGTCCTCGATCCGCGTCAGCAGGTCGCGCCCGGCGGACTTCAGCGCGTGTCTATCCGGCATCCTGGCCGCTCCCTTTGGTCTCCCACTTGAGCAGGTCGACGACCTTCGCCAGCGTGGTCTTGCCGTCGCGGATCTCCTGGCGGATGCGGTTTTCGGCCTCGAGGACGTCGGCGGCGCGGTTGGCCATCTCGACGGCGCGGGCCTTGGGGATGACCATCACGCCGTCGTCGTCGGCGAGGATCCAGTCGCCCGGGCAGATCCGCTGGGCGGCGATGACGATCGGGCGGTTGATCTCGCCGACGCCGTACGGCTCGCCGGCGTGGCTGGCGATGAGCTTCGTCCAGACGGCGAAGCCGAGCTTGCGGATGTCGGCGGTGTCGCGCACGGCCCCGTGCACCACGAGCCCGGCCAGGCCCTTGTTCCTGGCGCTCTCGCTGGCCAGCTCGCCCCAGATGGCCGGGGGGCAGCCGCCGGCGTCGACGACGAGGACGTCGCCCTCCCGCGCCACGTCGATGGCCTCGACGGGCTTGGCCCAATCGCCGGGCACGGTGCGGACGGTGACGGCAGGCCCGCAGGCCGTCTGCCCCTCGGCCAGTGGGCGGATGCCCGCCAGGCACGCCTGGCGGTGGGCGCCGTCGGAGAGGTGGCTCGTGCGGACCCGCGCGAGGGCCTCGCGGATGTCCTCCGCGCCGGTGCGCCGGAACAGCTCGGTGGCGACGGCGCGGCGCGTGTCCATCGCCTGGCGAATCTCGGCGGCGGCGCGGCGCGGGTCGACGGCCTTGGTGATCGCCCCGCCGACGATGACCACGTCGGCGCCGGCCGCCACCGCCGCGGCGGCCGTCTCGCTGTTCAGCCCCCCCGCCACCGCCAGCGTCATCGTCGTCCTGCCGCGAAGGTCCGCCAGTTGCTCCAGCGGGTCGCGGCCGTGCATCTGCGCGTCGATCGCGCAGTGCACGCCCAGCCAGGCGACGCCCAGCTCCTCGCAGACCTTCGCCAGCGCTGCCGGGTCGGCCACGCCCAGCAGGTCGACGGCCACGTCGATGCCGTACTGCCGCCCGCTCTCGACGCACTCGCGGATGGTGCTCTCGGCGGCGGTGCCGCAGACGGTCATGACGTTGGCCCCGGCCTTGGCGGCGGCCTCGGCCTCGATCTTGCCGGCGTCCATCGTCTTCATGTCCGCGATGAGGACGCGGTCGGGGAACATCTCGCGGAGCCTGCGAACGGCGTCGAGGCCCTCGGACTTGATCAGGGGCGTGCCAGCCTCGACGTAATCCGCGCCGCCCGCGACGGCGGCCTCGGCCACCTTCACCGCACGGGGCAGATCGACGAAGTCCAGGGCGACTTGGAGCTTGGCCTGACTCATCTCGGATGCCGTCCACCGGTTCGGGTCCGGAAGGAGATTCTACCGCGAAGGGGACGGGGCGGGCAAGCCGCGCGTGGGCGCCGCGGCGGCGCGGGGGCGGCCCGCCGAGGCGCGCCGTCGCGCTACGGGGCCGTGTGGACGGTCTTGCCGGCGATGGTGACTTCGAGAACGCGCCCCTTGCCGGTGACGATGGCCTCGAGGGGCGAGACCGTGTCGGGCGGCAGCTCGAGGACGACCCAGTCGGCCTGCTTGCCCGGTTCGAGGCTGCCGATCCGGTCGTCCCAGCCGAGCGCCCGGGCGCCGTGGATGGTGGCCATCTCGAGCAGCGTGTGGTTGTCGACGCGGGCTTCGGCGCGGAGGCGCGCGACCTCGGCGAGCATGTCGAGCGAGGAGTTGCTGGCGAGGCTGTCGGTGCCGAGGGCGACGTTGATGCCGGCATCGAGCATCTCGGCGTACCGGTGGCCGGAGCGCCCGAAGAAGTCGTTGCTCCTCGGGCAGCAGACCACCGACGCGTTGCTCCGGGCGAGGAGCTTCATCTCGGCGTCGTCGAGGTCGTTGACGCAGGCCAGCAGGCAGGGCCCGTCGAGCAGCCCGACGCGCCGGGCGAACGCCACGGGCGTGCAGCCGGGAATCTGCACGCTGGAGCTCATCAGCCCCATGTGCATGAGGAAGTCGAACAGCTTGCCCGAGCCGCGAAGCAGGAACTGGCGTTCGCTGTGCGTTTCGGCCAGGTGCGTCGCGACGGGCCAGCGCCGCCGGCGCGCCAGGGCGACGGCCTTGCGGTAGACCTCCTCGCCGGTCGTGTACGGCGCGTGCGGGCTGATGCCGAAGCGCAGGCGCTGCGTGCTGCGGCAGCCGCGAATGTGCTTCTTCAGGCGCGGGATCGCCGCGCCGGCCAGCGGGCCGATGCCCGTCACTTCCGCCAGGCACAGCGCCCGAAGGGGGGTGTTCCTGAGCGTTCGCCAGGCGCGGTTGCTGTGGCAGACGTCGGCCAGGGCGGTCGTGCCGCCGGCGAGGGCCTCGGCCGCCCCGTCCTCCACCGCGGCGTCGAGGTCGTGGGTGGCCGGCCAGCGGGTCCGCAGGGCATAGAGCCACTGGGGCATGGGGCGACCCGCGGGAAGCTGCCCGCGAAGGTGCGTCAGCTCCAGGTGCGTGTGGGCGTTGACCAGCCCGGGCAGGACGGCCACCTCGCCCATCTCGCGGTGGTCCGTCGCGGGGAGCACGTCGTCCTCCGGCCCGACGGCCTCGATGGTCGAGCCGCGCCCGCGGATCACGCCGCGCTGGAGGAGCGTGCCGTCCGCCGGCAGGATCCACTCGGCCGATATGCTCCATGTGTGCTTGGCTGTCACGACGTGCTGAACCACTGGCGCCAATCGGACGGCAGGTCGTACTGGCGGACGACGGCGGCCATGGCCTTGCCGCACTCGCAGGTCCGCCCGCCCTGCTCGACGGCCACGGCCACGTTGCGGACGATCTCACTCATGGCCCCGACGACCGCGGCGAGGCGCTCGGTGTCCGTCTTGTCGGACAGCGGCCCGAAGAGGCTGCCCGGGACGAACGGGTGGTGGCGGCTGCCCGTCTCGGCGTAGTTGACCACGTAGCAGACGGCCGCATAGCAGAGCTGGAGCTCCTTCGCGAGGAAGACCTCCGGCACGAAGGTGTGGGTGACCACCTCGGCGCCCACCGTGCCGTAGACGCGGACCTCGGCGGGCGTCTCCAGCCGCGGGCCCTCGCACACGGCGGCCGTGCCGCTGCCGTGATACACCAGCTTCAAGTCGTGCAGCACCTCGCCGACGACGCGGCGCAGTTGCGGGCAGAAGACCGGAAACTGGCGGAGGTAACCCAGCGGGCTGTCCTCGAAGAACGTCTCGCTGCGGCGAGAGGTCCGGTCGATCAGGTCGCCGAGCACGACCAGGTCGCCGACGGCGATGTTGTGGGTGATCGCCCCGCCCGGACCCCAGGCCAGCACCCCCTCGACGCCCAGGTCCTTCAGGGCGTACAGGTTCGCGCGGTCGTTGATGCGGCACGGGGCCGTCTTGGCCAGTCCCGGACGGTGGCGAGGCAGGAGGTAGTAGCAGACGCCTTCGGCCCGGACGAGGAAGACCTCGGCACTGGGCCCGAACGGCGTGGGTCGCGGGCCGATCCGCTCGCCCTCGATCCGTCCGGCGTCCCACTGGCGATGGACTTCCTCGCCCGCGATACAGGCTATCGTTGCCGACATCGGGAAGATCCCTTTCCGCAGCCGCCGTGGCGATCCGTCACCGGCCGTCCGGCACGTGTCCACGAGGGCATTATGGAACGCCGCCCGCCGGCATGCAAGGCGTTACCTCCCCGGCGCCGGAGCCGGGGGCCGGGCAAGCCGGAACCGCGCGGCCGGGGATCGGGAGGGCGTGGCGGCCGGTGCCCGCAGGGCGCGGGCGGCGGTCAGAACTCGTAGCGGCGCGAGCCGGCGAGGTCCACCGAGCTGAACTGCCCCGGCACGAGGCGGACGCGTTCGAGGGCGCCGGGGAACCGCTCGCGAAGCGCCTTCAGCAGCCCGCCGGAAAGGAGCGTCTTGAGCCGGTAGCGATGGGAGGCGGAGTCCACGATCACCGTCAGAACGCCCCGCTCGAAGCCCTCCAGGGCCGTGTGGTCGCGGATCGACTCGGGGAGGATCTCGTCCCAGATCTCCGCGAGCTTGCCGAGCTGGCGGACCCGCTTCTTGAGCACGCGCTCCATGAGGATCGTCAGGGGGTGGCCGAGGTGAGTGATGCGGTCGGCAAACTGGCGCTGCTGCCAGATCGTCCGCAACTGCGCGTCATCGACGGGGTGTTTCCTGGAATCTCCGTATTCCATGGTTCCTTCCGGGACGCCTCGTTGCGTCAGCCTCTGCGAGACCGTCGGCTCCTCCGCGCGGTGCGAGCCTACAAAGTGCATCGCCCAAGTCAATCGGAAAACTCCAGCGAACTTCGCCCTTCGCCCTTCGCCCCGCGTCCGGCGCGGCGGATCACTCGAGCTCCACGGGCATCACGACGTAGAGGAAATCGGCTCCCGACCGGATCACGGCGGGCTTGAGCGGGGCGTTCATCTCGAAGGTGATCTCGTCGGTGTCGATGACGCGGAGCGCGTCGATCAGGAACGCCGGGTTGAACGCCATGTCCATCGCCGTGCCTTCGAAGGTGGCGGGGCAGGTGACCTCGGCCTCGCCCGCCTCCGGCGCGCGGCTGGAGAGCACGACCTGCTTGGGCTGGAAGCTCAGCCGCACGCCGCGCGACTCCTCGTTGGTCAGCAGCGCCGCCAGGCGGACGCTGTGCTCGAGGTCGCCGGTCCGCAGCTTGGCCTTGTGCTCGCACTGCTGGGGGATCACGTCGGAGTACTTGGGGAAGTTGCCCTGCACCAGCGAGCTGATCAACACCGCCTGGGCCGTCCGCACGAGGACCTGGTTCTCCTCGACCTTCACCGAGAGGACCTCCTCGCCGGTCGCGACGCGCTGGATCAGGCCCATCAGCTTCGCCGGGACGATCGCCGTCACGTCGCGAGCGGCTGCCTTCGCCAGCGAGCCCTTCGCCTGCGCCAGGCGGTGGCCGTCGGTCGCCACCAACTGGAGCTTCTTGCCGACCGCCTCCCACAGCACGCCGCTCATGGCGTAGTGGCTGTGGGCCTTGGCGGCCGCGAACAGCGTCCGAGCGATCATCTCCCCCACCGCCTCGGCCGGCACGGTGAAGTCGCCCTCGCCCTCGAAGTCCGCCACGGCGGGGTACTCGCCCGGGTCGTAGCCGTAGATCTTGAAGTGACTGCCGCTGCCGCGAACGTGCACCGCCTCCTTCTCGGTCTCGATGGCGAGGCTCTCCTCCTCGGCGGACTCCCGGACGATGCCGCCGAGCCGGTCGGCCGGCACGAGCGCCTCGCCCGGCTCCTCGACCTGGACGGCCGTCATCCGGTAGCGGCAGCCCGCCTCCAGGTCCGTCGCCAGGAGCGTCAGCACCGACGTGTCCTCTTCCTTCTCGGCGATCAGCTTGACGCATTGCAGGACCGGCTTGGGCGTCCGGGTCGCGACGATGCTGCCCGCCAGCGCCAAGGCTTCCTGGAGTGCCGAGGTCTGCGCGATCACCTTCATAACGCACCTTCCTTGCTTCGAGGCCCATCTCGCCGCCCGAGCGACGGCGGGAGGGAAATGCGCCGCGGCGCGCCGACCGGGCATGCCACGGCCGCACGTGCCCCCCGCATCGCCGAACTTATATCCGTGCCCGCGCGACGTTGCAAGAGGCAAGGGCCTTTTCCCACGCCGTTTGCCAACGCCCGGGCCGACCGCTACCATGAACGCCCCACGAGGCACGACCGAAAGGACGCCCGCCCATGGAATACCGCAAGCTCGGCCAAACCGACATCGAGGTCTCCACCGTCTGCCTCGGCTGCTGGGCGCTGATCGGCGGGGGCACCTGGGGCGACCAGGACCGCGGCGAATCGCTCGCCACGCTTCGAGCGGCGCTGGACGCCGGCATCACCTTCTTCGACACCGCGCCCGGCTACGGCAACGGAGAGTCCGAAGAGCTCGTCGGAAAGGCACTCGCCGACGTGCGGAACGACGTGGTCCTCGCCACGAAGGTCAGCCGCGGGCAACTGGCCCACGACGACGTGATCGCCTCCTGCGAGCGCAGCCTGCGGCTCCTGAAGACCGACGTGATCGACCTGCTCCAGGTCCACTGGCCCCGGGCGGACGTCCCCCTCGCCGAAACGCTCGAGGCGATGCAGCGCCTCCAGGAGGCCGGCAAGGTCCGCGCCATCGGCGTGTCGAACTTCGGGGGCAGCTACCTCGCCGAGGCCGCCGCCCTGGCCCGCATCGAGACCAACCAGCTCTGCTACAGCCTGCTCTGGCGCCCCGTCGAGCACGAGGTCCGGCCGATGTGCATGGAGCGGGGCATCGGCATCCTCTGCTACAGCCCGCTGTGCCAGGGGCTGCTGACGGGCAAGTTCGCCTCGGCCGACGACGTGCCCGAGGGCCGGGCCCGGACCAGGCTGTTCTCCAGCGACCGCCCGTACGCGCGGCACGGCGAGAGCGGCTGCGAGGCGGAGACCTTCCGGGCCCTCGCCGAGGTCCGCCGCATCGCCGAAGCCGCCGGGCAGCCCATGGGGCACGTGGCGCTGGCATGGCTGCTGGCCCGGCGGGGCGTGACGTCCGTCATCGCCGGGGCCCGAAGCCCCGAGCAGGCCCGCCAGAACGCCCGCGCCGCCGACGCGAAGCTCGCCGACGAAACGCTGGACGCCCTGACCGCCGCCACGGAGGCCGTCAAGGCGCAGGTCGGCACCAACGCCGACATGTGGCAGAGCGACTCGCGAATGGAGCGGTGAAGCGCCGCCGAGGCCGGGTGACCACCTCGCGGCTGCGCCCGTCGGCGGCAGGCGCTTGCGTGGCAGCCGGGACAGCGGGATAATCATGGCGATGGCTGCAAGCGAATGGATCGACAGAATGGTCGAGGTGATCGCTCGGCGGTTCCATCCACTTCAGATCATCCTTTTCGGCTCCCACGCGCGAGGCGATCACGCTCCCGACAGCGACGTCGATTTCCTCGTTGTCCTGCCGTCGCTGCCGGACAAGAGGAGAACCGCGATCGAGATCCGCCGCTGCCTCGACGACTTCCCCGTCTCCAAAGACATCGTCGTCACCACTCCCGAGGAAATCGAGCGCCGGGGGCATCTCGTGGGCACGGTGCTGCGGCCGGCTCTGCGCGAGGGAAGAGTTCTCTATGAACGATCCCGAAGTGATCGCTGAGGCCCGGCACTGGCTGCGGTAGGCGCGCGAGGACCTCGCCGAGTCCGAGAGAATCCTGGCCGAGGGCCAGCCTGTCTACCGACACGCCTGCTGGTACGCGCAGCAGGCCGCCGAGAAGGCCTTGAAGGCAGGCCTCGTCCGGCTTCAGACGGACTTCCCCCGGACACACGATCTGGCGAGGCTGCGCGGCCTCTTGCCCGATGACTGGAGCGCCCGGCAGACGAACGTGGATCTCGCCAGTCTGACGGAATGGGCGGTTGCGTCGCGCTACCCGGGGGATTGGGTCGAAGCGAGCCGCACCGACGCCGAGACAGCGGCTCAGTCGGCTCGTGCCGTCCTGTCGGCCATCGAGCAGGACCTGGACATCGAGGCATGAGGCCGGCCCGCCGCCCCCCCTGCGTCAGCCTTGCCGCGTGCCGTTGCGCGGCACGAGCAGGTCCTCGCTGCGGTAGTGGACGCACACCAGGTACAGGCCGTCGGGCGGGGCGGTCGGGCCGGCCTCGCGGCGGTCGCGCGTGGCCAGGACACGGTCGATTCGCTCCGGGCCCCAGCGCCCCCGGCCGATCTCGATCAGCGTCCCCACGATGTTGCGGACCATGTTGTACAGGAAGCCGTCGCCCTGGACGGTGACGAGGACCTCGGTTCCGGCCTCGGCGACGTCGCAGCGGAAGACCGTGCGGACGGTGTTGTCGCGCTGGTCGGCGGACGTGGCGAAGCCGACGAAGTCGTGCCGGCCGAGAAGGCGCAGGGCCGCGGCCCGCATCACCTCCACGTCCAGCGGGCGCCAGCAATGGTACACCTGGGCGGCCAGGGCCGGCGGGCGAGCCGGGGGGACGTAGATGCGGTAGCGGTACGTCTTGCCGACCGCCGAGCGCGAGGCGTGGAAGCCTTCGGGCACCGGGGCGGCGGAGACGACGGCGACGTCCGCCGGCAGACGCGAGTTCATCGCCCGCCGCAGCCCGCGCAGCGGCACGGCGAGGTTGCTCGTGTAGAAATTGGCGACCTGCCCGGCGGCGTGCACGCCGGCATCGGTGCGTCCGGCCCCGAGGACGACGACCTTGTGGCGCAGCACGGCGCCCGCGGCGTCCTCGATGCGCGCCTGCACCGTGTCGATGCCCTCGGCCTGGCGCTGCCAGCCGTGGTACGCCGCGCCGTTGTACGCGACCACCAGCTTGATGTTCCGCCGTGGGGGCGAATCGGTCATCGTGCGGTCTACGTTACCGTTCTGCGCGCCTCCCGCAAGGACCTGGCGGCCCTTGCAGGCCGCCGAGGTGGCCGGGATGATGCGGTTCACGGCGGTCAAGCAATGGATCGACAGGACGGTCGACGTGATCGTCACCCGCGACCGTGGCGTCGGGCAGGAGAAGGGGCCCGCCGCTGGAGCCCTCGCTGATCGGGGCGCTGGTCTGGATGAAGCGGATGCCGTGCAGCTTCTGGAAGCCGTTGATCAGCCCGTCGGTGATCGTGGCGTTGGGCAGGCCCAGCGGGTAGCCCACGGCGTAGGCCTTCTCGCCCTGGTCGGGCAGCCCCTGCGCCAGCATCAGGAAGGGCAGGGCCTCGCCCCGCTTGGTCTCCATCGCCAGCAGCGCCAGGTCGTGCTTCGGCAGGAAGCCGTGCAGCCCGCGGACTTTCCGCGGCTTGCCCTTCACCTCGATCCGCAGGCTGTCCGTCGTCCCGGCCTCGTCGATGACGTGGTAGTTCGTCACCACCAGCCCCGTCGACGCCACGAGGAACCCCGTCCCGCAGCTCCGGGGCTTGCCGTCGCCGACTCGGCGTTGTCCCCGATCCCCACCGCATGCCCGAGCCCTTCACCCAATCCACTAGCCCGCATCCGTCAAGGCGTACGTCACCTTCGCCTCCCCGACCCGCACCCGCCGTGCCTCCCGACGCATCAGACGCCCGCCGGGCTCCCGGGCCGGAGGCCCGGAAGGGCTCACCAGTCCGCCGGCGTGCGATGAGCCCAATTCGGCCAGCCAATTGGCCGGGCACGGGCGGCCAGGCACCGCTGTGGGCCCCCGAACGGCGGCGACTGGCGGCTGCCGCGGTTGAGCACGTGACACGCCAGCCCGCCCGTCTCGCCTCGTCCCGTTCCCGGGATGCCGCTCGCCCTGCCGCCGACCGTCGCCTCAAGCAACGAGGGACCGAAAAAGTAGCCAGTCCCCCTCCTCTGAGTCCCCCTCCTCTGACACCGCCGCCGCGGAGCCCGGTCCCACGGCCGCGGAATCTGCTCCGGAGATGTGCTTGAACCTCGCGCCAGTGCGAGGGTATGCTGAATGTGTTGCGGTGTGCCGGGTACTATCGCTGGCGGTTGTGGCCGCTTGGCTTGTCTCGGCAGCAGGGATAGCAGCGTGGCCAAACGCACTCGTCTCCTTTTCGAGCCGACCCGCACGAAGGCCAGGCAGGCGAGCTACGAGATCGTGCAGGCCAATGCCTTCGTCTGGCTCGCCGACGCCGAGCCCTGCTCGATCCACGCGGTCGTGACGGATCCTCCCTATGGCTTGCTGGAGTACACGGCCAAACAACTGGAGAAGATGAAGAACGGCGACGGGGGTGTCTGGCGTATCCCGCCGTCGTTTGACGGGTGTCAGCGAAGGCCCCTTCCGCGCTTCACGGTGCTCCGTAGGAGGGACAGGGATGCTTTGCGGTCGTTCTTCGCGAAGCTTGCCGCCGGGCTGATGCCCGTCCTCGTTCCTGGGGCGCACGTGTTTGTCGCGACGAATCCGCTTGTGTCGTACCTGGTGTACGAGCCGTTCATAGCAGCCGGTTTCGAGAAGCGGGGAGAGGTAATCCGCGTGGTCCATACTCTCCGCGGGGGAGACCGCCCGAAGAACGCCCACAAGGAATTCCCCCACGTCTCGGTGATGCCCAAGTCGTGCTGGGAACCGTGGGGGCTGTTTCGCAAGCCATGCGAGGGACGGGTCCAGGACAACCTGAGGAAGTGGGCGGCCGGGGGACTTCGGAGGATATCCGATCACGAGCCGTTCAAAGACCTGGTTTACTCCTCACCCGCGAGAGGCATCGAGCGAGAGATCGCGCCGCATCCTTCGCTGAAGCCGCAGCACTTCCTGAGGCAGATCGTCCGCGCCTCGCTGCCGCTGGGCAAAGGCGTGATCCTTGATCCGTTCATGGGCTCCGGCTCGACGGTCGCCGCCGCCGCGGCTTGCGGGCTGAGAAGCGTAGGTCTTGAGATGAACCCCGAGTATTTCAGGATGGCCAAGAAGGCCATCCCCCTGCTGATCGCCTACGAGCCATCCGAGGCAAACGGAAATGGTCCGCGACGATGACTTCGACCGGTCCGTTGCCCTCCCGCCGGGACTTGCGGTAGCCGCGATCCGAAAGGCAATCGAGTACGTCGAGAGGGAGCTGTTCGAACTGATCGACGTCTACTTCGAGCAGGCCAATGTCTTCAGCGCGCTTGTCGGCATATACGCCACCAAGGCCCTTGACGCCAACAGCGTCTACGAGAAGCGCCGCCACGTTGACCTCGCACAACAGCGCTTCCCCGATCTCAAGAGACGGGGCAGCGGCTCGCAGCCGTCGCCCCAGGAGTCCCTGGAGTGCAAGGCCAGCAAGCGGCCCTGGGCCGTCCAATCCCACTACGATCACCCGGGCTGGTACATCGTGTGGCGCTATCTGGTGGACCCCACGTGTGGCTTGGAGCCCGGCCGCCCCGTCATCATCTGGCGCGTGGACGTAGCTTTCCTTCGGAAGGAGCACTGGAAGTACGAGGGCAGCAAGGCCGGCGCCGCGGGCGGCGGACGCACGCACACGTTCGGCCTGCGCAACCCCGCCACCGAATTGCGGGGCAAGGCCGTCTACCGAAGAGCAGACGTGGCCGTACGGAACGGCAAGGCCGTCCCCCGCAACGGGGCCTGAGGAGCCGGGCGGGACGGCCCCGCCCCGTGCCACACAATGTGCGGGCCGATCTCGCAGGCGGCAAGGGGGCTCGACGGGGGGCGCGAGCGCTGGCTCAACCCCCGGAGTGGATCGAGCCCGTCGCGGCGGCCGTGGACGCCGAGGACGACTTCGCCGACGTGCCCGAGAAGGCGCGGCCGCTGATCCGCCATTCGGCCATCATGGCGCGGGCGGCGAAGGACGCCAGGCTCAAGAAGCGGACGCTGACGAACCTGTACAACGAGCGCCCGACGTGGCTGAAGCAAGAAAGGGCAAGAAAGGGGACTGTCCCCAATGGCATTAAGATAAGCGAGAAACGCGTGCATATGTACTGATAAAGA
>CAZXOC010000079.1:0-6435 GCA_964642165.1 uncultured Planctomycetaceae bacterium
GAAGATGCGGTCGGCCAGGCCGATCGTCGCCTCCTCGGCCGGGATGAAGCTGCCCGTCTGGGCGAGCAGCACCAGCAGGGCCGTCTGGCGGATGTAGGTGCTCTTGCCGGCCATGTTCGGCCCGGTGACGATCAGCAGGCGGTTGTCGGCCGCGTCCATGTGCACGTCGTTGGGGACGAACTTCTCCTTGAGCTGCTCGGCGAGGACGGGGTGCCTGCCCGCGACGATCTGCAGGACGTTGTCCTGGGTGATCGTGGGGCGGCGGTAGCCTCGCTCGACGGCGAGCTGGGCCAGCCCCGCCAGCACGTCGAGCGTCGCGAGGGCCTCGGCGGCGGCCTGCATGCCCGGCAGGTGCTCGGCGAGCTGCCGGCGGAGCTGCTCGTACAGCTCGGCCTCGAGCGTCTTGGCCCGCTCGGCGGCCGTCAGGGCCTCCGATTCGTACCGCTTCAGCTCGTCGGTGATGTAGCGCTCGGCGTTCTTGAGCGTCTGCTTGCGGACGTAGTCGGCGGGGACCTTGTCGCGATGGACGTTGGTGATCTCGATGTAGTAGCCGAAGACCTTGTTGTAGCCGACCTTCAGGTTCGGCACGCCGGTGCGGCGGGCCTGCTCGGACTGGTAGCTCGCCAGCCAGCTCTGCCCGTCGGTGCCGATGCGGCGCAGGCGGTCCAGCTCCTCGTCATAGCCGCCGGCGATGACCCCGCCGTCGCGGAGGACGTGGGGGCAGTCCGGGTCGATCGACCTGGCGATCAGCTCGGCCGGCCCGTCCAGCCCCAGCAGCGCCGGGCGCAGGTGGGCGACCAGGTCCGAGCGCGGCTCGGCGATGATCGCGGCGACCTCCGGCAGGGTCGCGAGGGACTGCCCCAGCGCGACCAGCTCGCGCGGCCGGACGCGGGCCAGCGCGATGTTCGCCGCGATGCGGTCGATCTGCGCGAGCCCCTGGAGCCGCTCGCGCAGGTCGGCGAGTCGCCCGCGGTCGCCGGTGAGCTCCTCGACGGCGTCCTGGCGTGCGACGATGCCGCTGTAGCGCGTCAGGGGGAAGGTCAGCCATTGCGCCAGCAGGCGGGCGCCCATGCCGGTGGCGGTCCGGTCGATGCAGTTCAGCAGGCTGCCGGCGCGCTGGTTGGTTCGCAGCGTGCGGTGGACCTCCAGGCAGCGGAGCGTGTTGCCGTCGATGAGCATGTGGTCGGTGCGGTCGAACTTCCGCAGCGAGCGGATGTGGCCCAGGGCGGTCTTCTGGGTCTCGCGGAGGTACTCGACGACGGCGCCGGCGGCGGAGACCGAGGCGTCCCAGGCGTCGAAGCCGAAGCCGCGCAGCGTGGTCGCGCCGAAGTGCTCGTGGAGGGCCTCGGTGGCCGCGTGGGCGTCGAAGGCCCACGGCGGGCGCGCCGTCGGCGTCGCCGAGGCCACCTGCCGAAGCGCCTCGCGGAACTCCGGCGTGTCCTGCGGCGAGCCCTCGGGGAAGATCACCTCCGCCGGGCCGATCCGGATCAGCTCGTCGACGACGTGATCGGCGGGCGCGAGCATCGCCTGGAACGAGCCGCCGGACAGCTCCACCCAGGCGATGCCGACGGCGTCGGCGGCGGCGCTGCCGCGCGTCGCGGAGCCCGCGTCGGAGCGGGCGCCTGCCTTGGGCTGGAAGACGGCCGCCAGGTAGTTGCTCTCGCGCTGCTCCAGCAGCGCCTGGTCGGTGAGCGTCCCCGGCGTGACGAGGCGGACCACGTCGCGCTCGACCAGCCCCTTGGCCTGCTTGGGGTCCTCCACCTGCTCGCAGAGGGCCACGCGGTAGCCGGCGTGGACCAGCCGGGCCAGGTAGTTGTCCAGCGCGTGGTAGGGGATGCCCGCCAGCGGCACGGCCGCCGGACCCCTGCTGCGGCTGGTCAGCGCCAGCCCGAGCACGCGCGAGGCGGTCTTGGCGTCCTCGTAGAACATCTCGTAGAAGTCGCCCATGCGGAACAGCAGGATGTAGTCGGGGTACTGGTCCTTGAAGGCCCGGTACTGGCGCATGGCCGGCGTGTCGAGTTGTGGCGCCTCGTCCTTGCCCACGGTCGATGGATGATAGGCGACGCCCGCGCGGGCAGCAAGCGCCCCGCGCCCGGCGGCGGCCCGGCACAGCGGCAGCCCCGCCCCGTCGCCCCGCGTTCAGCGCCCGTCGGCAGGCTGGGTCGCCGGTTTGGTGGGTTCCGGCTGCAATCGCTCGGCGATGTGCTTCACGAGCTTGGCCGGATAGTCGGGCAGCGCCTTGGCCAGCTCCTCGCGGATCAGGAAGGCCTGGAGCTCCTTCGGCAGGTCCTGCCCGGGCTTCCGGGCAGCGAGGAAGCCGTCCCACTTCCGGCCCGGGGCCGGGTCCAGCGCGTTTCGCCAGACGCAGTACTCCAGCAGGGCCGGACCCTCCAGGACGACGCTACCGAAGCGTGCCTGTTGGAACTTCCTGTCGGGGTGGGCCCACAGCGCGTAGCAGATCGTCGGCAAGTTGCGCGCTTCCGACCCCTCCTCTTCCAGGGGTGCCTTCCAGACGACCGCCCGCTTGTCCTTGTCCCACTCGCCGTTGGTGTGCAGCGGCGGCCGGTCGGCTGCGAACGTGACGGTCAGCCTGTCCGTGCGGGGAGACAGCTTCAACTCCCACGACATCAGGTCCTTGGAGATGTCCGTGAGCATCTCGTCCGGCGTGGGCTCGGGCGCGTTGGGGTCGGCCTGGCGGGCCTTCTGCCACGCCTGAAGCCGCACCTGGAACTCCTTGGACTGCCGCACCGCCTCGTGCAGGGACTCCTGGGCCTTGGCCGGCTCCTCAAAGAAGGCCACCACGCCTTCGACCAGTCCCCCCTCCTCGTCGCCGAGGCCGACCTTGCGCGTCAGCACGTGCCGCAGCGCCCGCCGGGCGAGGCGCTCCTCCGGCGGCTCGCCGCCGATGCCCAGAAGCTTTGCCACGTGGGGGACCTCCTTCGGGCCGATATAGCCCCGCTCGAGGAAGTACTGCATCAGGCGTGCGATCAGCATCTCCCCCGCGGGGTTCCTTCCCTCCCCGACGGCGACCAGGACGTCGAGGCCGCCGTGCTGCCGGATGTACATCAGCACGTTCTTCAGGTCGCGGCGGAGGTCCTTGTCCAGGAACGCCCGGAGCTTGGCGAATCCCTTCTGCTTGCCGAACTCCCGCTCGGCGCAGGCGATGAGCAGGTCGATGAACCGGTCGGCCGCCGTCAGTTGCCGCAGGATCGTCCCGGCCAGGTCGTCGTCGCCGCGGAAGCGCTCGACGTAGCCGACGGCGTGTCCCATCGACGAGGGCACGTACGCGACCGTGCCCGGGCCGCCCAGGTCGTTCGGCAGCATGCCCTCGAACGTGTCCGTGAACGAATGCGCGCTGTGGTCCGGCTTGTCGCTTCGCTTGCCGTAGAGCTTCGCGAAGGCCGCGAGTTTCTCCTCCGAATACGGCAGAAACGTCTCCTTGCCGCTTTCCCCCTTGCTCGAGCCGACCCGGCGGACGGTCAGTGTCCGATGGGCGATGCCGCCCTCGTGTCGCATGGTGATCTCGTACTGGTCGTGCTCGCAGCCGCAAGCGAACAACCCCAATGCCATGAAGAAGATACAAGTTCGCCTGGTCATGGCCGTGCCCTTTCCTCTGAGCGACCCGTTTCCCGCGACGTCTCCGGGCGCCGCGCCCTGTGAAGGCGCAAAGGCCACTCCCGTGCGCGACGCAGCGGTCGCGAGCCGCGCACAAGGCCTCCCCTGCGACTCCATACCGACTATACGGCAACCTTGCTGCCTGCTTGCGCCCCCCATAACATAGTCGGCCGCACGGCAGGAGCGCAGCAATATGGAAACACTTCGAGCGAAGTTTCGCGGCTGCATCGCCGCCTCGTGGGTGGGTTCGGCGATGGGGGCGGCCGTCGAGGGCTGGAGCCCCGAGCGGATCCGCCAGACCCACGGCACGCTGGAGGAGCTGGTGAGCTACAAGCACTACGCGCACCTCACCGACTGGCAGCGCCCGCCGGGCACGACCGAGGACGGCATCGAGCGCCAGAAGCTGATGGCCACGGCCATCATCGAGAGGTCCGGCCGCATCCGCGCCGACGACCTGGTGCGCGTCTGGCTGCGCGACCTCGACCCCGAGCGCATGAAGTACAAGCAGGAGGCCTTCGACCGGTCGCTGCTGGAGCTGGCGCGCGCGGGCGTGCCGCCGTGCGAGCTGGGGCGGCTGTGCCCGTTCTACAACGTCGTGTCGATGGCGCGGGCGTCGCACCCGCTGGGCCTGATCAACGCGGGCGACCCGGCCGCCGCGGCCGACGACAGCATCGAGGTCGGCAAGGTTTACTACCGCGAGACGGCCTTCGCCCTGCGCTGGGCGGGGCTCTACAACGCCGCCATCGCCGAGGCGTGCCGGCCGGCCGCGACGGTCGAGTCCGTCCTGGCAGCCGCGAAGGAGTTCGCCACGTACCGCGCCGAGGCCGGCAACCTGTACGCCCTGTACGATCGCATTGCCGGCGAGGTCGGCCGGGCGCTGGAGCTGGCCGAGAAGCACACCGACCGCGACGCCCTCCGCGAGGCCTTCTACGGGATCTACCACGGCGGCGGGTACGTCATCTACGGCGGCTCGCAGGCCAACGAGATCGTCTCGAAGGGCCTGGCGGTCTTCGCCCTGACCCGGGGCGACCCGAGGGAGGCGATCATCACGGCCGTCAACTTCGGCCGCGACACCGACTGCCTCGCCGCCGTCGCGGGCGGGCTGGCCGGGGCGCTGTCGGGCATCGACGCCGTACCCGCGGACTGGATCGAGCAGGTCAACGAGGCCACGCGCCAGGACCCGTACACCAACAACGGGCGCACGATCGAGGAGACCGCCGACGGGCTGCTGGAGGCGTTCTGCGCGAGGCAGGAGCGCCTGAAGGCGTACCTCGGCGAGATGTCGGACGCGGCGACCGTCGGATAGAGCCGGGCGGGAAGCTCACGCCGCCCTCCGCGGCGGTCCGCTTGGCCGGGCCCGCCGGCGCCGGACGGCGCCTCACACGGCGGCGAGGATCGCTGCCACGACGGCCAGGAAGGGCAGCAGCGTCACGAGCGCCGGCAGCACCCAGGCCAGCAGGGACCGCGCAAACGTGGTGCGCAGCAGCGGCGCCGAGATCGCTGCCGCCAGGAGATACGCTCCGGCCAGCGCCAGGAGCACGAGTCCCATCCCGGGCACGAACCCACCGAGCCACAGGGCCACCCCGGCCGCGGGGAGGATGATCGATCCGCCGACCGCGCCGCCGACCGCCGCCGCCGCGACGCAGCGCCAGTACGTTACCGTGGGGATCTTCGCGATGTAGCGGGCGCCGGCGTACAGGAGGGCGCCGCCGCCGAAGAGCCACGCCGGCAGCCACACGCACACCATCAGCACGAACAGCAGCGGGATCTGCCACCAGAACAGCCATTCGATGCCCCAGAATCCCGCGAGCATGCGCTCGCCTCCTCCCCCCCTCGTCGCGGCTCGTCCCTTCGGGCCGCCGGCGCTACGGCCCTTCCGCTTGGCGCAGCGCGTTGGCGAACTCCGCATTGTCCGGTAGGGTCAGCAGCTTCTGGAACTCCCCTTCCCCCAGACAGTGAACGGTCCCGTCGGCGAGGAGGACGTTGCGCCGCTGCCCGTCGTGGTTGCCCGCGAAGTCACACGCGATGACCTGCCTGCCGCCGGACCTGACCGACCGGCCCACGAAGAGGAAGTAGTCGTACTTGCCGTGTGCGGGCGCCCCGCGGCGCTCGGCTGCCGGGCAGCGGGCTACCGCGGGCAGATACTCGCTGTCAGCCAGTACGCCCAACGTCAGCGGCTTCTCGGACCCCGTCCTTCCGACGACACTTCGCGCCACCATATGGGTCGCGTACGCCTGCCCGATCTTCTCCAGATTGCGCGCACATTTCGCCCGGTCCCCCGTGTCCGCGGCCTGGATGAGGAGCGGGGCCGCGATGGTCATCGCGACCGCCGGCTGGAAGAGGAGCTGCCACACCGTCGGGAGCCACGCCAGGACGGCCTTGCCGAACGACACGGACAGCGCCCCCCGGATCACCAGCCAGCTCGCAAGGAGCCCGGCAAGCAGCGCGCCCGCGCTGCCGATCAGCAGGGCGCGAAGCTCCAGCCCGAAGGCCGCCAGCGCAGCGCCGATGACCGCCCCCGACGCGAGAGACCCGGCGAGAACGGACACGGCGTTGACCGCCACCGACCGCCAGTACGTCGCCCGGGGGCTCCCGGCGAGGTAGCGCCCGCCGACGTAGAGGAGTGAGCCCCCGCCGAAGATCCACAGCGGCAGCACGCCAAGGATGAAACCGACGACCAACAGCCCCACGGCAATGGGCATGACCCACCTCCCGTCTGCGCCCGTGCCGACTGGCAGACCACCGTCCCCGAATCTAGACCCCGCCGGGGAAGAAGGCAAGCCCCTGCCCAGAACGCAGGGGCCGGAGACCCAGGCCGTC
>CAZXOC010000079.1:6535-25506 GCA_964642165.1 uncultured Planctomycetaceae bacterium
GGGCGGCGGTCGGCGCCGGTTCGCCGCCGGGCAGCGTGCGGCCGATGTTGCGCTTCATCTCCACGTAGTCGAGGTAGTTCACCGCGGCGTCGCCGTTGGAGTCGCCCTGCGCCCAGGTCGCCCCGACGGTCAGGCCGAAGTGGGCTCGCAGGGCGAGGAAGTCGCTGCGCCCGACGGTGCCGTCGCGGTCGCCGTCGCCGCGCCAGGTCACCAGGACGGGCAGCTCGGCGTCGCCGCCGGCGGTGCCGTCGCCGTCGCCGTCCAGCAGGTTGTCGGCCGCGTCGGCGATGCTGTCGGCGCGAAGGACCGCCGTATACCGCCCGGGCCCGACGCCCGAGGGGGACAGGTCCCACGTCGCCGTGTTCGTCGCCGCCTGCCAGGAGACGGTCGCGCCGGTCAGGCGGACCTCCCCGCCCGTTGCCTGGTCCTGGAGCCTCAGGTCCCTCGCCTCGAGGGTGCTTGAGACGTCTTCGCTGAAGCGCACGGCCAGGGTCAGCAGCGTGTCGTAGCGGCCGAGACCGGCGTTCGTCGCCACGGCCTCGACCTGCGGCGGCGTGGTGTCCCCGGCGGGGATGCGGAACAGCGCCGAGGGCGCCAGAAGCTGCTTGGCCAGGCCCGGCCCGGCCCAGCGGACCTCCAGGGCCTCGTCGCCGGTCTTCTCGAAGAACTCGACGGTGACGGCGTGCAGGCCCGCGGCCAGGCCGATCGTGCCGCTCCGCTCGCGCGCGGCGTGGACGCCGTCGTTGTCGGCGACGAGCGTCTCGCCGATCCACAGCCGCCCGCCGTCGTCGCTGCGGACGTAGAACGTGTAGATGCCGTCGGCGGGGGCCTGAACGAAGCCCGTGAACCGCAGGCCGAACCGGTCGCTCGCCGTCGCCACTGCCAGGTCGGGCGTCGCGCTCGTGCCCGTCCCCACGGGGGTCAGGGCGTCGAAGTCCGGCATCGCGTCCCACTCGCCCTCGAAGGCCTCGAACGCGAGCCCGGGCTCGGTGCTGCCGGGCTGGTCCGGCGGGCGGAGGACGATCTCCTCGGCGGGCTGCAGCAGCGCGACCCAGTCATTGCCCGTTCCCGACGGCGGCAGGCCGATGCCGACCACGCCGCCTGCCTCGACGGTCCGGACCGTCCCCTCGCGCAGCGGCCCGCCGCTTCGCGGGTTGTACCACCGGACGTCGAACGTGCCCGCCGCGTCCCGCAGGTCCACGCTCGTCGTGCCGCCGTTCTTGAGGTACACCACGTACACCTCGCCCGGCTTGCAGAAGCCATAGTCGCTCGAGGCGGTGCTGACGCCGTTGTCGTTGACCATCTCCCAGAACGGGATGTCGTTGTCGTGGAAGAACGACAGCGCGTGGCGGCAGTAGTCCCAGAACGCGTCGCGGCTGCGGTAGTCCTGGCAGGTGAGGTCGGAGTGGGCGTGCTGGTAGCCGAAGTAGAACTCCAGCCCCGCCCCGCCGGCCATCAGGTTGCCCCACAGGGCGTTCTTTCGCCCGTCGACGTGGCTCTGCCCCGCGTCGTTGTCCGGGCGCAGGGCGTGGCTGGCGTCGCCCGGCTCGTCGCAGGCCACCACCCAGGGCTTGCCCGCGGCTGCCGAGCGGTCGATGTAGTCCTTGGTCCGGCTGTGGACCTGGTCGAAGTTGCTGTGGCTGGTCTGGAGGGAGAAGCCCGTCAGCTCCGAGCCGGGACCCAGCAGGTCGTAGTGGTCGTCCCCGTTGTGGATCACGATGGGGTGCCGGTAGGGATCGTGATCCCGGAAGTACCGCGCCCAGGCCTTCTTCTGGCTGGTGGACGCGTCGTCGACCTCCTCGCCCAGGTTCCAGTTCAGGGCCAGGTGATGCCCGAACCGGGCGATCAGCTCGCGGTAGTAGAGCTTCCGCTGGTTGCCCAGGTTGCCGCTGTTCAGGAGCGTTTCGTTCTCGGTCTCCTGCGTCTTGAAGTGCAGGTACATGCCCATGCGGTCGGCGTGGGCGAAGACGATGTCCCACTGGTCCAGCCGCGAGCAGTCGAAGCGTAGCCGCTCACCATAGCTCGTGTACGGGAAGACGTTCTGGTCGTCCCCGTTGATGTTGAGCGTGAGGAACGAGAAGGCGTTGAGCCCCTCCGAGGCCAGGTAGTTGACCGCCCCGATGATCCCCTTGCCCTTGTCGCCCTTCCAGGTGGGATCGCCGGCGTTCCAGTCCCGCACGTGGGCGGCCCAGTCCTTGACGAGGTCGTCCTTGTGGCCGTCGCCGTCGAAGGGCCCGTCGAAGTCCTCGTACGCCAGGAAGTTCTCCGGCGCGTCGGCCCCGCACTTGAGGAAGTGCTCGCCGCTGGCGGCGAAGCGCAGGTAGTGCTCGCCGACGTACTCCAGGCGTCCCTTGCCGCGGAAGTCTCGCCCCGTCTTGTCGGTCGCCTCGACGTCGAACGCCCCCGTCGCGCCGTCGAAGTACCCCGCGCTGCTCCCGGCGCCGGGATCGTCGCTCACCGCCACGTTCGAGCCCGCGCGGAACGAGGCGACGTAGGCCCACCGCCCGACCTCGTCGGGCGCGAGGTGAACCCGCCACCTGTCGCCGGCCGAGGCGCCGGTGTCGGCCGCGTCGCCGTCCGCGGCGTAGTAGCCCGGCACGAGGAGCTGCCGCCCGCTGGGGCTCAGGAAGGTCACGTCGAGGCGGTAGTCCGTGAACGGGTTGGGCGTGGTCGTCTCGCTGGTCGCCGGGCCGGCGAACGTGACCGTCACGTCGTGCCACGTTCTCAGCTCGCCCTCGACGAGGCCCTCGCCGCTGCCCTCCGGCAGCACGCGGACGGTCGCGTCGTCCGAGGCCGTCTGGCCGTCGTTGTCCGTCACCAGCAGCCGGAAGACGTACGTGCCTTCCACCAGGTTGCTGAGGGCCAGGTCGAACGTCTCCGCGCCCGTCAGGGTGGCCGCCGGGCCGCTGACCTTGCTCCAGCCGCGCGCGACCAGCCAGCCGTCCGGATCGCCGCCGCTGCCGTGAAGCGTGACGCTGTTGTCGGGCAGGACGAGCACCTGGTCCGGCCCGGCGTCGACGCTCGGGTCGCCCGCGCCGGGATCGGTCGTGCTCAGGTGCGTGGAGGGAATGATGACCTTGCCCTGCCCCGGCCCGGAGAAGGACAACCGGATCACCGCCGTGCCGTCCTGCTGGAAGTGCTCCAGACGGATCGGATGCCACCCGGCGTCGAGGTGGACGACGGCGCTGTCCTCCGTGGCCGTGTGCTGGTTCCAGTGGTCGATGACCTGGTCGCCGTCGACCCACAGACGGACGCCGTCGTTGCTGACGGTGTAGAAGGTCCAGTCGCCGGTCTGCGGGGCATGGACGAAGCCCGTCCAGCGTTCGGAGTAGTTGTCGTCGGGCTCCACGGCGGTGCCGGGCGGCGCGTTGCCCCAATCCTGCGGGAAATCCACCGTGGCGTCGATCCGGGTGGTGGCGAGGTCCTGGAGGTCGATCGTGTCGAAGTACTCGCCCACCAGGCCCGCGTCGAGCAGCAGGCGTCCTTCCAGGGCCTCGATGGTCGGGGGCAGGGGTCGCATGACTCCCGCGGTCCTCCTCACGGCCGACGGCGCGATCGACCCCCATTATCCCCCCAACGGGCCGATTCGCCAAGCACCTCTCCCCGGCCGTCCGCCCGCGTCAGTCCGAGACGTCGGAGCGGATGTTGTCCTCCCTTGCGGCCATCGCCTTCTCGTCGTCCGCGTCGCCGAACTCCCCGTCCGCCCCGGCGGAGACGATCACCGGCCTGCCGCCGATGCCCCGGGTCGCGTAGTACCGCATCGGCCGGCCGTACCCGTCCTCGATGAGCCGCTCGGGCGACGGGCCGAGGTGGGGCCCGGTCGCCTCGGCGATCCGCCTTGCCTCGTTCGGGTCCTCGGCCCTCTGGCCGGCCAGGTGCTCCAGGAGCACGCGCACGGAGTCGTTGGGGTCGGCGCCGCCCGGGCCCGCTGCCTCCGGTGGAACGCGCCCCGTCACTTCCTCGTAAGCCTGGATCCCCGCGAGGAGCCACTCGTGCCTTCTCCGCGTAATCGCAGCCTCGTCCATCGGGCCGGACGAGAACCAGACCACCGCGGCCAGCGAACCGACGACGAGGCCGATCCCGCAGATGATGACCCCGGCCAGCGCCTCTCCGCGGCGCAGGCCCTTCCGCCTGGCGGCGACCAGGCCGCAGATCCCCAGGACCAGGCCTACCGGCAATCCGACGATAGCGATGACGCCCGTAAACACGGACAGCAGTGCGAGGATCAGCGAGGCCAGGCCGAGCGGGTTGCGCTTGGGCCTCTCCGCGGGCGTCGCCCTCGGGGGCAGGGGCGGAGGGACCGGCGGCGGCGCCGCAAGCCGCACCGTCTGTCCGCAGGCGGGACAGGTCGCTGCCCCGTCGGAACCGGCGCGAGCCGTGTCGATCTCGGCCCCGCAACGAGAGCACCTCAAGTCAGCCATCCCGATTCCCCTTACAGCGCGGCCCGTGTTGTCCCTGCGGCGTGTCCCCGCCGGAGGCGACGACACGCCGAACCCGTGGGGCGGCCGGCCCGTGCCCCGGGCCGCCGATGGCGGGCCGCCGCGGCTATTCCAGCGGGTCGATGTGCTTGTACCGCCCGCCGTTCTCGGTCGCAATGGCCTGGAGGACCTTCTCCCCCGCCTCGGTGCGCCGGCCGTACAGCAGCGTGTGGATGACCACCTCCTTGCCGGCGTTGCGCGTGCGGATCTCCTCCAGCACCTTGTCGTTCAGCCGCAGGTTCTCGTAGCGGAACTCCCCGTCGGTCAGGAGGTAGATGATCTTGCCCGGCCGGGATCGCTTGGCCTTGCGGAGCACGTCGAACGCCCGCCGAACCGCGGGGATGCCCTGCGTGACGCCCGAGCTGGCCGTGTTGGCGACGAACTCGGCGACGGCCTTGCGGTTGGCCTGCGTGGCGGGGATGAGCTTCCTGGCGTCGTACTCCTTCGGCCGCAGCCCGCCGAAGAAGATCACGTGGAAGTGCTGCTCGGGTTTGAGCTTCGCGATGGACTTGACCAGCTCCTCGCGGACCTGCTCGAAGTTGGCGGCCATGGAGCCGGAACGGTCGATCAGGTAGACCACGTTGTAGGCCCGGCCCGTCGCGCCGGCGAAGCTGCTGGGCGGCCTGGGCCCGGCGGGCACGGGCTGATCGGGCGGCGGCAGCGCCTTGGGCGTCGGCAGGGGGGGCGTCGCGGCGAGCATCGGCTCGGCGGCGAAGAGCATCTGCGTGAAGCCGGCCTCCATGGCGGCGGCCATGGCTTCGTCCACCTGGGCGGCGGCGACCGCATCGGCGGGGCGCAGGATGATGGGCCCGGCCCCAACGCCCAACGCCTTGATCCGTCCCTCCAGCGCGGCCTTCAGCACGCGTGCGTCGCGGCAGGTCTCCTTCGTGGCGACGATCCGGTAGATGGCCTCGTCGACCTCCGGCCCGCGCCAGATGCGCACCTTGACCGCCTCGCCGTCGCCCGCCGCCGCCGTCGGCAGGCGGAACCGCAGGCCCCCCGTCGGCTTGGTGCCCGGCTGGACGCACGCCAGCAGCAGCTCCGGTGTGCCGGCGCGGGCCGCCGCCGTCAGGATCCGCCGGACCACGCCGAACGGCGTGCCCGGGACGATCAGGATGCGAACCACCGCCTTGCTGCCCTTGGTGGCCGCCGCGTCCTTCCCGGCCCGCAGCGCCGCGGCCAGGCCGGGCAGGTCCCTGCCCTCGATGTCCCGCCCGCCGACGCGAAAGCCGCCCCGCTCGAACTCGCCCTCCTCGTCCACCTGTCCGCGGACGGTCACGGTGAGGAGCGTTTCCGCCGGCACGGGCGGCGGGGGCTTCTTCTTCCTGCACCCGCCCAGCGCCGCCGCCGCGGCGAGGAACAGCGAGACCTCGGTCAACCGGTGTTGTCTCATCCTTCCGCCTCCCTGGAACCGCTGCGGCCCATGCGCAGCTCGTGGAGGATGTGCCAGTAGGCCCCGCGCCGGCCGCCCGCGATCGCGCGGGCGAGGGCCTCGTTGGCGTTGTAGTTGTGGTCGCCGGTCAGGTCGGCGTCGGGCGCCTCGGCGCCGCCTTCCTCCTCCGGCTCGAAGAACCTCTCGTCGCCCGCGATGATCTCCCGCACGAGACGGGCCGGATGCTCGCCCAGCGCCGCGGCGATGTAGAACGTCGGCCAGAGCAGGTCCACCGGGCCGTCGTACTTGCGGCGGACGGCGGGGTTGTCCTCCAGGGGTCCCTCGGCCGCCACCACGCCGACGGCCGGCGTGCCGGGGTACAGCCGCATCCCGAGCTGCGCGCCCACGCAGTCGGGCCCGATCTCCTTGAGGAAGGCGATGCTGTCGGCGACGGTCTCGGGCGTCTCGCCGGGCCCGCCGAGCAGCAGGTCGAGCATGACGGCCATCCCGTGCCGGCGGCACAGCCGCACGGCGCGGGCCAGGTCCTCCTTGCGGTGCGGCAGGCGGTAGCTCTCCAGGACCGCCTCGGCGGCCGAGTCGCTCGTGAAGTCGATGCCCACGCACCCGGCGCGGCGCATCAGCCCGGCCAGCTCGGCGTCGAACGGCACGACGGTCATGTAGGTGTACCACCGCACGCGCTCGCCGAGCCGGCGGCGGATCAGCTCGCCGCAGACGCCCGCGGCGTGCTCGCGCGGGACGTTGAACTCCCCGTCGCAGAGGTGCAGCACGTCCACGCCCTGGCGCAGGAGCGACTCGACCTCGTCGGCGACCTCGCCCGGATCGCGCATCCGCACGTCGACGCCCTTGGCCAGCGGGTCGGCGCAGTAGATGCACGGCCTGGGGCAGCCGCGCTTCGTCTCGATGCCGCCCTGCCCGCCCAGGCGGAAGTACGCGGCGTTGTCGATCGCGTCGCGCCCGGTCGGCAGGCGCAGCTCGCCGGGCCAGGCCGGCGCATTCGCCCGCGGCGCCCCGTCGTCGCGCCAGACGAGCCCCGGGACGCGCTCGAGGCGCCTCTCGCCCCGGATCTCCTCCAGCAGCGCGATCGTCGCCTGCTCGCCGTCGCCGCGGATGCCGAAGTCCGCCTCGGCGTACGCCACGATCCGCTCGGCGAAGATGCTGAATCCCACGCCCCCCAGCACGACGGGCGCATCCGTCAGGCCGCGCAGCCTGGCGACGACGTCGCGCAGCTCCGGCAGGAACGTTTGGGCCTTCGGCCAGAAGCTGTCGTCGGCGTTGCGGAAGCTCAGGCCCACGAGCCGCGGGTCGCGATCGGCGAAGTAACTCTCCAGCGCCGCGTCGGGGTCGGCGGCGAGGCACAGGTCCAGCACGTCGACGTCCGCCCCGGCGGCGCGGGCGGCCCCGGCGACGTACTCGATGCCCAGCGGGCCGATCGGCGGCGTCATCCGGTTCGTGTTGATCAGCGTCAGCATGGGCGGTGCTCGCACGGCGGGCCCGAGGAACGCGGAGCACGACGTTGCGTTGATTATACCAGCCGCGTATGTAGACGGCGACGAGCGCGCCACCGCGCGAAGGAGACCGAGGAACGAAAGGGTGCGTGATGGGACGATCCCTCCCCGTTCGACCGGGCTGGCTGGTCGGGGCGATCCTCGTCGCCTGCGGCACGTCGCTCGGTGCGGCCGGGGGGCCGGAGGCACCCGCGAACCTGCGGTGCGAGTACCGCGTCGATCCGATCGGGATCGACGTGCGGGCGCCGCGCCTGTCCTGGTGGGTCCGCGACGGTAGGCGCGGGGCGCGGCAGGCGGCCTACCAGGTGCTCGTCGCGACGAGCCCGGCGAACCTGCGGCGAGGGCGGACGGTGGCCTGGGACAGCGGCCGCGTCGCCTCGGAGAAGTCCGTGCACGTCGTCTACGCCGGCAAGCCGCTTCGGTCCGGCCGGCGATACTGGTGGAAGGTCCGCACGTGGGACCGGGGCGGCTCGCCCTCGCCGTGGTCGCAGCCGGCGTTCTGGGAGACGGGCCTGCTGAGCCCCTCCGACTGGCAGGCCCGATGGATCACCATCGTCCACCCCGAGTCGGTCGAGAAGGAGCTGCCGCTTACGGGGGCCAAGTGGATCTGGCATGGCAGCGCGCGGCGGGACAACGCGCGGATCTGCGTGCGGAAGGCGTTCGACGTGCCGAGCAGGGCCGCCGTCGCCAAGGCCACCGCCTGGATGACCTGCGACAACGCCTTCACGCTGTACCTCAACGGCCGGAAGGTCGGCGGCAGCAACGACTGGGAGATCGCCCGGACCTACCAGGTCGCCGGCCTGCTGAGGGATGGCCGGAACATCCTGGCCGTCGAGGCCCGTAACGACGACGGCCCGTGCGGGCTGCTCGGCAAGCTGCGGATCGAGACCCGCAGCGGCAAGGTGACCGATCTGCCCTCGGGAGCGGGCTGGCGGACGAGCGAGAAGGCGCAGGGCAACTGGAAGGCGGGCGAGGCCGGCGATTCGCCCTGGGCGAAGGCGGTCGTCGTCGCCGCGTACGGGGACGAGCCCTGGCACTACGTGACCGGCGCCGCCACGCCGCCGACGCGCCGGGCGCTGTGCTTCCGCAAGGAGTTCAGGCTCGCCGGGCGGGTCGCCCGCGCGCGGGCTTACGTGAGCGGCCTCGGGATCTACGAGCTGCGCCTCAACGGGAAGCGCGTGGGGAAGGACGTCTTCGCCCCCGGCTGGACGTACTACGACCGGCGCGTGCAGTACCAGACGTACGACGTCACCGAGTTGGTGAAGCCGGGGGCCAACGCCATCGGCGCCACGGTGGGCAGCGGCTGGTGGAACGGGATGCACGGCCGGGGGCGCGAGAAACCGCGCCTGATCTGCCAGCTCGTCGTCGAGCTGGCGGACGGCAAGGTCGTTCGGATCGTCACGGACGCCACGTGGAAGGCGCACGTCTCGCCGGTCCTGGAGGACTCCTTCTATCACGGCGAGACGTACGACGCGCGGCTGGAGCAGGCCGGCTGGGATGCCCCCGGCTTCCGCGAGGCGTCCTGGCGGCCGGTGGAGGTGCTGGACGAAAAGCCCGGGCGCCTCGTCGCCCAGCAGGCACCGACGATGCAGGTGACTGCCGAGCTGCCGGCCGTCGAGGTCGCCGAGCCGACCAAGGGCGCCTTCGTCTACGACTTCGGCCAGAACGCCTCCGGGCGGTGCCGGCTGACGGTCCGACGCGCCAGGCCCGGCGCCAGGATCACCCTCCGCCACGCCGAGGTGCTCAAGGGACCGCTCGCCCAGCACGCCGGGAGCAGCGACGGGACGATCTACACCGCCAACTACCGTTCGGCCCGGGCCACCGACGTCTACCTCTGCAAGGGCGAGCCGGTCGAGGTCTGGGAGCCGCGCTTCACGTAC
Organism: uncultured Planctomycetaceae bacterium; assembly: GCA_964642165.1. GTDB lineage: Bacteria > Planctomycetota > Phycisphaerae > SM23-33 > SM23-33 > CAYRVX01. The sequence goes on from CAZXOC010000079.1 coordinate 15,792, forward strand.
CGGGGCTTCCGCTACGCGGAGCTGACGGGCTATCCCGGCCGGCCGCCGAAGGACGCGCTGGTCCACCGCGTGCTGCACTCGGCCGCGCCGGCGGCGGGGACGTTCGCCTGCTCCAGCGAGGTCCTCACCCGCTTCTGGCGCAACGTCACGTGGACGCAGCGCTCGAACCTGCACAGCGTGCCGACCGACTGCCCGCAGCGCGACGAGCGCTTCGGCTGGACCGGCGACGCCCAGCTCTTCGCCGCCACGTCGTGCTGGAACATGGACATGGCCGCGTTCTACACGAAGTGGCTGGGCGACATGATCTCGGGCGGCAACCGCGGCGGGGTGGTGCAGGGATGGGGCCCGGCCTGGGTGGACGCGACCACCATCCTGCCCTGGACGATGTACCGCTTCTACGGCGACCGGCGGATCCTCCGGGAGTGCTACCCGCGGATGGTCGCGCTCGTCGAGGGACGGCGCAAGCGCTCCAGGGACCACATCTACGTCGAGCAGGCCTTCGGCGACTGGATCGCCGTCGTCAAGAGCCCGACGGAGCCGATCTGCTCGGCGTACCACTACCACTCCGTGAAGCTGCTGGGGCAGATGGCCGCCGCGCTCGGAAGGGCCGACGACGCGAGGAAGTACGCCGACCTCGCCGCGAAGATCGCCGCGGCCTTCGACGCCACGTATCGAAGCAAGGCCCACAACACCTATCCCGGCGGGACGCAGGCGTCGATGGTCCTGCCGCTGCGGTTCGGCCTCGTGCCGAAGGAGCACCGACAAGCCGTCCTCGCCAACCTGGTGGCCGACATCCGGAAGCGCGGCGGGCACCTCTCGACGGGGACGGTCGCCTCGGCGTACCTGCTGCCCGTCCTGACGGACGCCGGCGAGCACGAGGCGGCCTACCGCCTGGCGAGCCGGACGACCCGGCCGTCCTGGGGCTACATGGTCCGGGCCGGCGCGACGACCGTCTGGGAGCTGTGGAACAGCGACGCCGCCGGGCCGCTGATGAACTCGCGGAACCACTTCGCCCTCGGGGCGGTGGGGCAGTGGTATTTCGAGGCGCTGGCGGGGATCAGCCCCGACATCAGGCAGCCGGGCTTCCAGCACGTCGTCATCCGCCCGCGCCCCGCCGGAGACCTGACCTGGGCCCGCGCGGAATATCCCTCGATGTACGGCGTGATCCGAAGCGCCTGGAGGATCGAGGGCGGCCGCTTCACGCTCGACCTCACCATCCCCGCCAACGCGACGGCGACCGTATACGTACCAACCAGGGAGCCCGCAGCCGTCGTGGAAGGCGGCCGGCCCGCCGCGAAGGCACGGGGCGTCATGCCCCTCCGCGCCGAGCCGCACGCCGCCGTGTTCCAGGTGGGTGCGGGGACGTACCGCTTCTCGGCCCCGAGGTGAGCCCCGCACCGCGAGGTATGGCATGGCTGACGACGGACAACGGCCGCAGGCCCGCTCCGCCGCGCTCGTCGCGGCCGCGATCCTGCTGCTCCTGAACCTGCTGGCGCTGGGGATCGCCGCGGCGGTCCTGACGTGGCTGAACGCCGAGATGCGCCAGACCGGCGAGCGATGGGGACTGATCGGCATCCTCCTGGTCGGGGCGGCTGCGGCGGGCGTGACGTTCCTGCTGCTTGTCGGGGCGATCCTCCTGGTGGCGCTGGCGCGGCGCAGGCTGGGGTGGGCCTGGCGGGCGGCCCTGCTCGCGCCCGCCGCGGCGGCCCTGGCGGCCGACCTGTTCGCCGTCGGATTCGTGCTCCGTGAGCCGGCGCGGCACGAGGAGCGGTTCAAGCAAAGCCACCCGATGTACACGTCCGGCCTGCACGACGCGCTCCAGGCCGGCGACGTCGACGGCGTCCGCGCGGTCCTGGATACAGAACCGCAGGCCTTGTGGTGGACCGGCTACGACGGCCGTGACGCCCTCCTGATCGCCGTCTGCCGCGGGGACGCCGCCATGGTGAAGCTCCTCCTCGACCGCGGCGCGAATCCCAGCAACAGCCACGACCATGCCGGCAAGTGCGCCCTGCACTACGCCGCCGAGGGCGGTGGCGTGGAGGTGGCCCGGCTCCTGCTCGACGCCGGTGCGCGCGTCAACGAGGAGGACGACGGCCGCAGAACTCCCCTCGCCTATGCCCGGGCCTCGGGCTCGGCGGCGATGGTGAAGCTGCTGCAGTCTCGCGGCGGCGCCGCGGCGAACCTCGAGGCCGAGGCGATCCGGGCGGTCGAGGCCGGCGACAGGAAGCGCGTCGCGCAGCTCCTCGACCGGGGCGTGAGCGTCCAGGCGAAGGTGCCCAACGGGAAGACGCTGCTGCACTTCGCCGCCGAGAAGGGCGACGTCGAGATGGCCCGCCTGCTCCTGGAGCGCGGGGCGAAGCTGGAGGCCCCGGCCGGGATCGGCACGCCCCTGCACTGCGCCGCCAACGACGGCCGCGCCGACATGGTGCGCTTGCTCCTCTCGAAGGGAGCGAACCCGAACGCCGGGGAGTCCCGCGGCGTGACGCCGCTGTGGTGGGCCGCCCAGGAAGGGCACGTTGAGGCCGTCCGGGCGCTGCTGGAAGGGGGCGCCGATCCCAACATCCGCCGCCGCGACGGCAGCAGCCCGCTGGAGATCGCCACCGAGTCGGGGCACCCCCAGGTCGCGGAGCTGCTCCGCAAGCACGCCGCCGACGAGTAGCCCCGCCGCGGGCCGCAATGCCTTCCTCCTGCCTTGCTTCCTCCGGGCGGGCTCAAGCCGGCTTCCCGCTCGTCGCCCGCTCGCAGAGGAAGGCCCGCTGCTTCTGCCCGAGGCGGCCCCAGAGCACGGCGACGGGTCGGCGCCCCCGGCCGCGGAGCCGCCGCTGGAGCGCGTCGGTGTCCAGCTTGACGCCGCGGGGCTTGATCTCGACGCGCCCGGCGTCGAGCTTCCGCAGCGCGCGGGCGACCTCGCGCTCGCGCCCGGGCACGTCCGCGAGGACGCGGAAGCTGTGTGCCAGCGGCGTGTCGACCGGCGCGCCGCCGGAGAGCCACACCAGACCCGCCGCCAGGCGCCAGAGTCCCTCCGCCGCGGCGAGGTCGTCCACGGCCTGGGCGGCGATGAGGGCGGGGTCCGGCTCGATGAGCCACTCGCCGGGGGCGGCGATGTCCGCGTAGGGCGCCTCGCCGGCGGCCAGGCTGGCGACCCGGGGCCGGTCGATCTCGCCCCCGACGACGGTGGCCCTTCGCCGCGGCCGGTCGGATCCGACCGGCCCGGGCGTGCCCCACCACGCCAGAAGCTGTTTGCAGACGCCGCGCTCGGAGACGTACTCGAGCTCGTCGACGGGCAGGTCGGTCAGCTCCGTCCACTCGATGGCCGGCGAGAGCTTCATCGCCCCGGCCCGCGTGCGGTTGGGCAGGGCCCGCAGGAAGGCCTCGCCGGGCGAGCCGTCGGACAGGTGCACGCTGCGTTTTCCCGCGGCGCGGCGGTCCGGGTCGACGTGCACGACGCCGGCGGCCGGCAGCTCGACGGCCGCCGCGTCGGCGACGTCGAAGCGGCAGCGTTCGGCCACGCCGGCGGCCGCGGCGTTGTGACGGGCACACACGACGGCCTCCGGGGCGACGTCCACGCCCCGCACGCGCAGCTCGGCCCGCGCCATGCCGACGGCGTCGGCGCCCAGCCCGCAGCAGAGGTCGAGGATCTCGCCGTCCGCGCAGCCGACCTGGCGGGCCAGCTCGGCCAGACGCCCGCCCTTGTAGACGGCCAGGCGGAACGAGCTGGCCTGCTGGAGCAGCGCGTCCGTGGCGAGCAGGCGCGCCGCCAGCTCCCCGGGGAAGCGCCCCGAGGCATGGGCCCGGTGACGCAGCCCGCGCAGCGTCTCGACGGCGGCCGCCTGGTCCGGCTCGCAGCGCTTGCGCAGCGCCACCACCGCACGCAGCGGGTCGCCGGGCAGTTCCATGGCCAGCAGCTCCTCCGCGGCCGGCGTGCGGAGAAACTCCAGTTGGTCGAGCGTCAGCGGCATCGCGGACAGTCTGTCATGCGTGCGGAGGTTCTGCAAGACGATGGCACGAGGCGGTCGGGGCGAGGCAAGGGGCTTGCATTTCGCGCCGCGGAAAATAGACTAGGGTATCGTTGAGCCGCCTGCCCCCTTCGGAAGGACAACGAGCGATGAGCGACTTCGAGCTGCGTTTCCGGCAGATCCACCTCGACTTCCACACCAGCGAGGCCATCGAGGGCATCGGCGCGAACTTCGACCCGGACGACTTCGCCGACACCCTCGCCGCCGCCCGCGTCAACTCCGTGACCTGCTTCGCCCGCGGGCATCACGGGTGGATGTACTACGACTCCCACGCCTTCCCCGAACGCGTCCACCCGCACCTGGCGCGGCGAAACCTGCTGTGCGAGCAGATCGAGGCCTGCCACCGGCGCGACATCCGCGTGCCGATCTACATCACCGTCCAGTGGGACCACTACACCGCCGAGCAGCATCCGGAGTGGCTCATCGTCGGCGAAGACGGCACGCTCGGCCACGACAAGCCCCGGAGCGTCTACCAGCCGGGCTTCTATCGGTTCCTGTGCCTCAACAGCCCCTACGTGGAGTTCCTCCAGGCCCACACCAGGGAGGTCCTGGAGACGATGCCCGCCGACGGCTTCTTCTTCGACATCGTCCAGCCGAAGGCCTGCTCGTGTGCGCGCTGCCGGCGGGACATGATCGCGGCGGGCCTGGACCCGAGCGACCCCGGCGACCGAATGCGCTTCGGGCGGGACGTGATCGCGAAGTTCACGGCCGAGATGACCGCCTTCGTCCGCCAGTTCAGCCGGGATGCAACGGTCTTCTACAACTCCGGGCACATCGGGCCGGGCCATCGCCCCTGGGCCGACGCGTTCACCCACTGGGAGCTGGAGAGCCTGCCGTCCGGCGGCTGGGGGTACATGCACTTCCCGCTGACGCAGCGTTTCGCCCGCACGACGGGGCACGACTGCCTGGGCATGACGGGCAAGTTCCACACGTCCTGGGGCGACTTCCACTCGTTCAAGAACCCCGCGGCGCTGCAGTTCGAGTGCTTCCACATGCTGGCGCTGAACGCCAGGTGCAGCATCGGCGACCAGCTCCCGCCCGACGGGCGGATCTGCAAGCACACCTACGAGCTGATCGGCTCGGTCTACGCCGAGGTGGAGAGCAAGGAGCCCTTCTGCCGCGGCGCGAGGGCCGTCGCCGAGATCGGCGTGCTGACGCCGGAGGAGTTCCGCGGCCGGGACCACTCGCGGCTGGCGCCCGCGGCCGTCGGGGCGGTGCGGATGCTCCAGGAGCTGCGCCACCAGTTCGACGTGCTCGACTCAGGGAGCGACTTCAGCGGCTACAAGCTGCTGATCCTGCCGGACGAGGTGCCCGTCCTGGAGGACCTGGCCGGGAAGGTCAACGCGTTTCTTGCCGGCGGGGGGAAGGTGCTGGCGAGCTACCGGTCGGGCCTGAACCGCGCGGGGGATGCCTTCGGCCTGGCGGCGCTCGGCGTGAGGTACATCGGCGAGGCGCCGTACAGCCCGGACTTCCTCGTGCCGACCGAGAAGCTCGGCGGCGAGCTGCCGCCCACCGAGCACGTGATGTACCTGAAGGGCCTGGAAGTCGCCGCCGAGGAAGGCGCGGACGTGCCGGCCATGGTGAACGTGCCCTACTTCAACCGCACGTGGGAGCACTTCTGCTCGCACCGCCACACGCCGTCCCGGCACGAGGCGCCCTACCCCGGCGCGGTCCGGACGAGCGACACGATCTACTTCGCCCATCCGATCTTCTCGCAGTACCACGCCAGCGCCCCGAGGTGGTGCCGGACGCTCCTGGCCGACGCGATCGACCAGCTCCTGGGCGAGCCGCTCCTCCGCGTGGCGGGCCCGTCCACGCTGCTGGCGGCGCTCAACGAGCAGGCCGACGAACGCCGGTGGGTGCTCCACCTGCTGCACTACGTCCCCGAGCGCCGCGGGCAGGCGTTCGACACCATCGAGGACGTCATCCCCCTGTACGAGCTGGCCGTGTCCGTTCGGGCCGACCGCGAGATCGCCGACGTCCGCACCGCCCCCGAGGGCGGGTCGCTTCCCTTCCGGACCGACCAGGGCCGCGTCGAGTTCACGCTGCCGAAGCTCGCCGGCCACCAGATGGTCGAGCTGAGGTGGGCGTAGGGATCCCGGGCCTCCCGTTCCCGGGCGTGCAGGCTGAGCAGGATGCAAGAATGGCGGAGCAGTGTATGGTTCTTCCCGCCGGGCGTGCCGAACACTGCTCTCGCCGCGGACGAGGCCTGGAAGGCCGGCAGGATTTGGCCGGCGGCGCGAGCCGCCGGTGGCCGGCGCCGGTAGTGGTCGAGCCCCGGCGGGGCGACAGGATCTCTCGCAACGCGCATTCCTTCCGCCCCGTTGGGGCTGGCGCCTTGTTGGCGTCGTGTTCCGTGGGCTGACGCCCACGGCCGAATCCTCTCGCCCTTCCAGGGCGGACCGACGCTGCCTGCTCTGGGCTGACGAACGTTGTATCTCCCGGGCGGAACAGCGCCGGCCCCCCGCTTGCCCGCTGTTCGAGCATCCGTGCAGACAGCGTAGAGAGGCACTCCCCCTGCCGTCGACGGCGGGAGCCTCGCTCGCGAGCCCGGGGAGGCCTTCGTGGTGTTCAACCCGTGGGCGAGAGGCCTGTGCGTTTCCGCGACGCAGCCGGATGCGCAGCCGAGGCCCCCGCCGCCGACAAGGAGACAAGGCGTGAGCGCAGTTCGGAGCTGGACCTCCGCCTTCGCGGCAAGTGTTCTCGTTGCGGCGACCGCCGCGGCCCGGCCGCTGCCTGGATCCATGAAGACCCGGCCCGTCGGCGACGTCGCTGCCGGCGAGTGGCGCAACGCGACGGTCGACGGCAAGACGGTCGCCGTCGAGCTCGACATGGGCACGAAGCGGGTCAACTGGAACCACGCGAAGTGGGCCGTGCTGGACCTCGCCAGGCCGGCGGACCTCTCCGCGTGGGACGGCCTGCTGGTGACGGTGGTCTACAACGACGGCGGGCGTTACGTTCGGAGCCGCCGACGCGAAGGTCGGCAACGGCTACCTGCTGTGCATGGGCTCGGCGGTGACGGAGCAATGAACGGCCCGCGGGCCGAGGGAGAGCGGCGAGCATGAGCGACAAGATCACGCGGCGGGATGCGATGCGGATCCTCGGTGCCTCGGGCGTCGCGGCGGGATTGAGCGGCGGGGCCTCCTCGGCCGCGCGGGGCGCCCCGGCGCCCGCGAGGGCGCCGGCGGACGCGTCGATGGTGCCGTCGGGCGGGGAAGCACCGCACGCGGCCCGGCTGACGGGCGGCAAGGTGATCCAGCCGCAGCGGGAGCTGGCCGTGCTGGACCGGGCGGACGTGCTCGTGGTGGGCGGGGGCCCGGCGGGCGTGGCGGCGGCCATCGCCGCCGGGCGAGCCGGCGCGAAGGTCGTCCTCGTCGAGCGCTACGGGCACCTCGGCGGGCTCTGGACCGGCGGGCTGGTCGTCCTGGTGCTGGCCATGCACGCCAAGGGCGAGAAGGGCAAGCTCCTGGTCACCCGGGGCATCGGCAAGGAGATGTGCGACCGCCTGGCGAAGATGGACCGCGCGATCATCGGCTGGCGGCCGGGCAGCGACCCCACCGTCGACGCCGAGGCCCTCAAGTACCTCATGGTCGAGATGGTCCTCGAGGCGGGCGTCAAGACGTACCTGCACTGCTGGGGCGTGGACGCGATCCTGGACGGCCAGGCCGTCCGCGGGGCGGTCTTCGAGAGCAAGTCCGGGCGGCAGGCGATCCTGGCGAACGTGGTGGTCGACGCGACGGGCGACGGCGACGTCTACGCCGCGGCCGGCTGCCCCTACCTCCACAAGAAGAAGCACCACATCGGGCTGGTCTGCCGGATCGGCGGGGTGCCGACGACGATGGGCCCCAAGCGCCCGCGAGGGCTCGGCGCGCGCACCCCGATCCCCGGCGTCCACTGGGTGAACATGCACGGCCCGGACGCCGACGGGCTGGACGTGCGCGAGCTGAGCCGGCTGGAGCTGAGCCACCGGCGGGCGATCTGGCAGCAGGTCTCGCGCCTGCGCAAGACGCCGGGCTGCGAGGGCGTGTACCTGCTGGAGACGGCCCCGCAGCTCGGCGTGCGGATCACGCGGCTGCTGGCCGGGCTCAAGACGCTGCGGTACAAGGACATCGCCGCGGGGACGAGGTTCGCGGACGCCATCGGCGTGGGCGGCGCGGGCGGCGCGAAGCTCCCGCCGTGGCAGATCCCCTACGGCACGCTCGTCCCGCGGCGCGTCGAGAACATCCTGGCGGCGGGGCGCTGCATCGCCGCGGAGCGCAAGATGCTCTACCGCATGCGGCTGATCCCCACGTGCTTCGTGACGGGCCAGGCCGCGGGCGCCGCGGCGGCCATCGCCGCGCAGGACCGCTGCCCCGTGCGCGACGTCGAGATCCCGAAGCTCCAGAAGCTCCTTCGCGAGCAGGAGGCCTACCTTGGCTGAGGCGCGGCGAGCGATCGAGGAGACGCGTTTCGGCGGTCCGTGCGCGCGGCACGGCCGGGGCGCCCGCGCCTGCCCGGCGGCGATCCCGGCACTGATTCTCCTTCTGGCGGGGGCCTGTCTCGCGACTCCCCGTGACTCCGGAAAGGTGGCGGGCGACGTGAACGCGAACATCCGGCGGCGCGGCAGCCTGGGCAACTCCCGCGTGCAGTTCGAGAAGAGCCGCAAGGGCCACGTCGCGTTCCTCGGCGGCTCGATCACGGAGATGAACGGCTACCGCCCGATGGTGTGCGACTGGCTGAAGAAACGCTTCGGGGACACGACGTTCACCTTCACGAACGCGGGGATCGCCTCGACGTGCTCGACGACGGGGGCGTTCCGGCTCCGGCGGGACGTGCTCGAGAAGGGCCCGGCGGACCTCCTGTTCATCGAGTTCGCCGTCAACGACGACCAGGACGCCGCCCACGCCCGCCGCGAGTGCATCCGCGGCATGGAGGGCATCCTCCGCCACGCCCGCCTGCACAACCCCTTCGCGGACATCGTGGTGACGTACTTCGTCAACCCCGGCATGCTCGCGGCGATCCGGGCCGGCAGGACGCCGCTGGCGATCGCCGCCCACGAGGACGTCGCCACCCACTACGCCGTCTCGACGATCCACCTGGCCCGCGAGGTGGCCGGGCGCATCGACGCCGGCCGGCTCACCTGGGAGCAGTTCGGCGGCACGCACCCGGCGCGGCGCGGCAACGCCCTCTGCGCCGGGATGATCCAGCACCTGCTGACCGCCGCCTGGGCAAAGCCGCTTCCCGCCAACGCCGCCAAGGTCAAGCACGCCGTGCCCGAACGACCCCTCGACGAGCGGAGCTACTGGCGCGGCCGCTTCGTCGACCCGAAGCGCGCCAAGCTCGCGGCCGGCTGGAAGGTCCACGTGCCTGAGTGGAAGAAGCTGCCCGGCCGCTGCCGCGGTCGGTTCGAGGACGCTGCGCTGTTGTGCGCCGACCGGGCGGGCGCGGAGCTGACGCTGGAGTTCACCGGCACGGCCGTCGGCGCGTACGTGCTCGCGGGCCCGGACGCCGGCACCGTCGAGGCCGCCATCGACGGCGGCAAACCAAAGGCCGTCGACCTGTACCACCGCTTCAGCCGCGGCCTGCACTACCCGCGGACCGTCGTCTTCGACGCCGACCTCGCGCCGGGAAAGCACACGCTCCGCCTGCGCGTGACCGACCGGAGGAACAAGAGCAGTTCCGGCACGGCCATGCGGATCCTCCACTTCGTGGCGAACTGA
>CAZXOC010000080.1:0-6738 GCA_964642165.1 uncultured Planctomycetaceae bacterium
CGATGACGCCTTTTCCCTTGGCCAACCCGGCCGCCTTGACGGCCACGCCGTGGTCGCGGGACAGGACGAAGGCCTTGGCGGCGTTCAGGTCGGTGAAGATGCGGGCCTCGGCGGTCGGCACGGCGGCGGCGCGCATGAGGTTCTTGGCGTAGGCCTTGTCGGCCTCGACGCGGGCCCCCTCGGCGCCGGGCCCGAAGCACCGGATGCCGGCCTCGCGGAGGGCGTCGGCCAGGCCGCTGGCCAGCGGGTCTTCCGGGCCAATGACGACCAAGTCGATGCCCACGTCCTTGGCGAGGTGGACGATCCCCTCCGTGTCGTCGGTGGACACGTCGACGCACTCGGCGTGCTCGGCGGCGCCGGGGTTGCCCGGGGCGGCCCACATGCGGTCGCAGAGGCTCGACTGGGCCATCTTCCATGCCAGGGCGTGCTCGCGCCCCCCGCTGCCGATCAACAGGATCTTCATCGCGACCTTCCTTCCTCGCTGACTGGATGCGTGGTGACGTGCCCGATGCCGGCGCGGGGAGTCTACCCGAAGGGACGTGCGGAAGCCACCCCGCGCGGCGGGGGGGGGATCAATCGCCCCGATCGACCGTCACGACGACGCTGTCGACGTAGTGGCCGTCGAACTCCACGCCGCTGACCTCGTTGCGGATGTCCTCGTTCGCCTGGACCTGAACGACGAGGAAGTCCGTCTTCCTCGGCAGGGACATGGTGGTGGTGAGCTTCTCCCACGTAGCCGGGTCGGCGTCGGCGAACAGCGCGGCACTCGACCGGTCGAGGTGCTTGCCCATGTCCCGCAAGGCCCAATGGTCCTTCACGCGCCCGGCGTAGGCGAAGAGGCGGATGCCGAAGAGCGTGTCCGTCCGGGCGCCGCCGGCGACCCGGTTGACCCGCGCCGTCGCCGCCGCCGTCGCCCTGCCCGCGCGGATCGCCCGCTCGTACGGCCTGACGTTGACGACCTGCATCACCTCGCAGGTGGTCGCCAGCGACGGCTGGGCGAAGCCGGTGTAGACGAAACGCAGCATGCCCAGGCCGTCGCGCGGCGTGATGCCGTTCTCCGCGCCGACGATCCGCGCGACGTCGCCGCCCCAGAGGCCGTAGCCGTTGGGCCAGCCGCGCTGGAGGCGGTCCCGCTCGAAGCCGCCGTTGAGGAGCACGTTGGGCGGTCGGGGCTGCTCGGCGCCCCGGACGAAGTGGACCGGGCCCGCCGCGATGTAGGCCAGCGCCCGGGCGGCTCGACGCTCGACGCGCCGGGACGACGCAGCGGCGGCGAGCCCCCGCAGCGTCTGCACGGCCCGCTCGGTGCCCAGCACCTCCAGCACGCGAACCGCTCGCAGGTGCCGGGCGACCTCCGGGCCCTCCCGCTCGGGGTGGGTCAGCTCCGCCAGGAGCAGTTCGATGCGGGCCTGGACTTCCGGCGATTGGCGCTGCTTCCGTGCGATCCGCAGCGCGGGGACGATGGCCGGGCCGAGCCTCCGCAGTGCGTCCGTGGCCGCGTCGCGCCGGCGGTAGCTCTCGGCGTCCAGCTCGGCGACGAGACGCTCGATGCGCTTCGCGTCGAGCTTCGGCCCTCGCAGACGCTGCGCCAGAGAGGCCGCCAGACGATCGGCGGACCGGCGTCGCCGCGCCGCCTCGCCCGGCGCAGGTTCGGGGGGCTTGGCGCGGCTCTCCACCACGTAGCCCGGCAGGAGGGCTTCGCCGCTGAGGTCGTTCCACGTCGGGCCCATGAGCTTCCCATCGCCCAGGAAGTGCAAGTAGTCCTGTTTCGCCGGCCCCACGGGCCGGTTGTCGTTGGGCTGCCCGGGGGCCCATCTCGCGCAGGCGAACTTCTCGCCGGTGACCCACTGCCAGTTGTCGGCCGGAGGCGAGCCGGCGACCTGCCGGCCGCCCAGCCACGGGCCGTGCCCGTGCTTGTGGCGGGGGTTTGAGTCGTCCCAGAACCGCCGGTCGTCGTTGACCAGGTCATAGACGAAGGCATTCTCCCTCGCCGAGGTGATCGTGGCGAGGTAGCCCCCGGCCGCGGCGGCAGCGGCGTTGGCGTCATGCCAAGCGATCGGCTCCAGGACCGCCCAGTACCAGTGGCCGTTGCCGCCATCGGCCGGCGCCCACCGGACCGGGGGGGTCGCCCGTTGCGGCGCGGCTGACATCCCGCGGCGCACGGCAGCCTCCGCTTTGGCCGCATCGTCGCTGCCCAAGTCCCGCCAGAGGGCCGCCAGGAGCTTCTCTTCGGGACGCGGCGACGTCCTTGGGGCGACGCGGTCGTCCCCCGCACGCCCGGCCGGCGCCAGCAGCGGGAGGCCCGCCACGGCCGCCAAGCCAACGCCTACACGACACCAGTGAGTCATGCCCCGTTCTCCCTGAGGCCGGCACGTGGTTCGGGCTGTTAGACGGTCATCGGCCCGGGGAGTTCCCGTCGGCGCGGTCCGCGCCGGGGGGGCTGCGGACCACGAACCCGACGCCCTTGCGCCACCGGGCGACGACCTCGCCGGCCTCATCCCAGCGCGTCCCCTCGAAGCGGCGGGGATCGTTGGGGTCGAAGAGGAACTCGCTCTTCTTCCCGCCGCCGAGATGCCAATGCGTCTCCCGCACGGTGCGGCCCCAGCGGCCGCTCTCGTGGGCCGGGTCGGGCTCGTAGACGAACTCCGTGCTGCTGCCGTCCAGGCGCCAGACGCGATCCCGAGCCACCTGGCACCGCTGGGCCCAGTGCCGCTCGCCGCTCAGCCAGGAACAGGCCGCCCATTCCGTCCAGCGGACCTTTCGTCCGTTCTGATGCCAGTAGGTGCAGACGATGTTTCCCGAGGGTGCGGTCTCGATCTCGAACCACTTGCCCCCGCCGGGATGCCAGCCGACGCCGTACCGGCCGTCGCGGCCGCCGTCCGTGCAGGACTTCTCCGCTCGCAGCTTGCCGTCGTGGTAGTAGGTTCGCCAGGTGCCCGTGAAGCCCTCGGGCGGGGCGATCACCCCGTTCGCGTGCCCCGGCCAGACGTACGCCTGGAACATGTAGATCGCCTTGTGCCAATGGGCCGGGCCGAAGGCCAGAACGCCCAGCACGATCAGCAGGGGCACCGCGACGGCCCAGCGCGCCAGGGCACGTCGATGCCGGCCCCCGGTGGCTTGGCTTGCGTCGGCGTCCACACCGCTTCTCCGCGTGGGCCTCTCGCTGCGCCCGGTCACCCTTCGTCGAGCAGGGCGCCTCGCTCGTCCAGCAGGGCCTCCAGGCGCCGCCGCAATGCGGCGTCGGCGTCGCCGGGGGCGCGCCCGTCCGCCGCGACGCCCACCAGCAGCGCCACCAGGCTGGCGAAGTCGCCCAGGTCGATCTGCTCGGCGCGGATCCGCCCGTTCGGGTGCATATTGTGGTAGTTGCCCAGCGGCAGGCACAGGGCCGCGGCCCGGTAGCCGAAGACGCTGAACACCGTCGATTCGCACGCCCCGCCGGGCATGAGCTGGCGCGCGAAACGCAGGTCCTTCTGCTGCTGGGTGAGCCGCGCGGCCGCGGCCGAAAGGTGCGCGTCCAGCGACGCGTCGAACGTCCGCATCCGGTCGCCCACGCGCAGGACCGCTCCGCCGCCGAGGGGCGCGTGCGGCTGCGCCTTCGACGCCTCGATCCCGATCACCAGCGCGCGCTTGGGGATCGTGCCGAGCCGGCAGGCGGCGAGGGCCCCGACGAACCCGGCCTCCTCGGCGCGGGTCAGGAGCCCGAGGACGTTCGCGTCGCCCCGTCGGGCGGCGAGCTCGTCGAGCGCGCAGAGGACGGCCGCCGTGCCGGCGAGATCGTCGCACGCCCGGGCGTGGATGCGGCGCCCGCGGCGGCGGAAGGCCGGCACGTCCCACATGCCGATGGTGCCGGGCGGCACGCGGGCGGCCTTGTCCAGGTCGATCCGGCACGCCCACCAGTTCCGCGGGCGCAGGTTCCGGCGCGTGGCGATCGTCCCCCGGACCTCGCCGTCCGGCGCGAACAGGCGGACGCGGCTGCCGAGGAAGTACTCCTTGTGGACCCACCCGCGGAACTCGGCCCAGACGCGGCGGGCGCGCTGCCGCTTCGTGACGAACCCGGGGTGGTCCATGTGCGCCGTGAAGACCCACGTGGGGCGCCGTCCCGTGCCGCGCCGCCAGCGGAGCAGGACGTTTCCGGCCCGGTCGCGCGAGAAGGCCACGCCGCGCTTCCGGGCCCAGGCCCGCGCGAGCGCGACGACGGCCTCCTCGTGGAACGGGCACGTCGGTTGGGAAAGGACGGCCGCAAGGAGCTGTAGCTGATAGTCGTTCATGATCGGGGAACGAGTGGGCCGCGCACCGGCCCGGGAGCCCGGCGAATCGCCGCGTGGTCGCTCACGGCCCGTTCGATCGGTTCGCGGCGGGGGCACGCGACAACTCCCGCAGGCGGTCCAACTGCCGACAGAGCTCCTCCGCGGCGCGGGTTTCGGGGAATCGCGCGATGACGTCCTCGGCGACCTCGACGGCCTCGGCGTAGCGCCGGCGCTCGATCAGGTCGCGGATGCGATCGCGGATCGCGCGGACCTCCTCGATGCGGGCGTTGCCCTCGATGGTCGGCAGCATCGCGCGGACGGCGTCGGCGTCGACGGACTGGGGGAAGGCGTCGATGAAGCGGTGGGCGGCCTCGAGGGCCTCGCGCCACCGTCGCGCCTCGGCGTGGCGCTGCACCTCGCGGTAGAGGCGGTCCCGCCGCTCGCCGTGGAACATGGTCCCCTCCCGCCGGACGCGGTCGATCAGCTCGGCCAGGTGGGGCTCGTCGGGATAGCGGTCCAGCAGCTCCCGGGCGGCCTGCTCGGCCTGCTCGAACGACGAGACGGCCATCAGGTCGACCGCCCGGCGGGTGGTCGTTTCGATGTCCCGCGCCCGAGCGGCGTCGCGGGCCTCGATCAGGCGCGCCTGGAGCGCCTGGCACGCCGGGTCGTCGGGCGCCTGATCGAGGAACTCCTGGAGGCGCTGGTCGGCCTCGTCGAACCGTTCGGCCTCGATCGCCCCTTCGACGGCCTCGGCAAGCTCCCCGGCGAGGCGCTGCCGGCGCTGCCGGCTCTTGGCCTGGCGCTGCTCGGGAGACAGCAGCAGGTTCTCGTTCAGCTCGCGAAGCTCGGCGAGGACCTGCTGGAGCAGCCGGCGCTGCGACGCGCGGCCTTCGCCGGCGAAGAGGTCGGCGCTCGGCGCTTCGGCCAGCACGTCGCCGCCGCCTTCCGCCGCGGCTTGACCGGGGATGAGAGCCTCCTCGGCGCCCCGGGCCTGGAGCGTCCGCTCCGCGCTGGCGTGCAGCAGCGCCGTGCGGCTCTGCCGGCGGATGATGTGCGCGATGGCCCAGAGCAGGCACCCCACCACCACGCCCGACAGGATGCACCCGACGGCCAGGCAGACCGACGTCAACGTGAGCGCCCCGGCGCGGGCCCCGGAAACCAGCACCACCAGGGCGGCCAGCACGCCGACGACCACCGCCAGGCCCGCCAGGACCGCCAGCATCGTCAGCAGCACGACGGGCGGCTGGGGCTTCGGCAGTCGCCTGGGGGTCGGGGCCATGGGATCTCCTTCGCGGCCGGCACACGCCGAGTCCATTATCCGGCGGCCCGTCGCCGGACGCAAGCCGGGCCAACGCCACGGTTGACGCTGTCGCCCGGGCGGAAGTATAATGAGGTCATGAAAGCACACGGCACCCACACTCCACGGCGTCCCGTCCCGGCCGCCCGGGCGGGGTTCACCCTCACCGAGATGCTCGTGGTCGTTTCGATCCTCGGCCTGCTGGCGGCGATCCTGATGCCGTCGCTGCACGAGGCCATCGCCGTCGCGCGGCGGAAGGCCGGCTGCGCCAACAACATCCGGAGCATCGCCCAAGCCTGCGGGCAGTACGCCTTTGCGGACCGGAGGAAAAAGCTGCCGAGCATCTTCGACAAGCTCAACTGGGGCGCGGACTGGGGGGACATGGAGAAGGGCAACCCGGCCTGCCTGTGGCTGCTCATCGAGGGGAAGCAGTGCAGCAGGTCGGCCTTCCTCTGCCTGGGGGCCCAGAGCGTCCGGGGCTGGGAAGAGGCCAAGCTGGACGCCAACAGGTTCGCCTACGACCCCGAGGACGACGTATCCACGCTTTCCTACAGCTACATCTCCATGGTGGGCAAGTCCAACTGGCCGGAGCGGCTGCACGAGAAGATGGCCTACGACATGGTTCCGGCGACGTTGATCATCCTGGCCGACCAGAACCCCCGCTGCACGCCCGGCTCGACGAAGCTGTTCCCGTTCGAGGACCTGGACCACAACGGCTCGACCGCCAACGACAGGAAGGAAGTGTTGTCGCTTCGCGACAGGGCCAAGAACTCCGCGAACCACCGCCGCAAGGGCCAGAACATGGCGCGGATCGACGGGTCGGTCGCCTGGAAGGAAGACCCCAACGACATCAACGAGGACGACATTTACTCCGCCGGGGAGGGGGTGTCCGCCTCGGACGAGAAGCTCGGGTGCCGAAAAGACGAGCTCGACGCGTTCGTGATTCCCTAGCCGCGAGCCCCGTCTGCACTGCCTTCTTCGGTGCAATGCGTTAGAGCGCAACCTCGTGCCGCGGGGGCCTGCGGAAGCAGCGGGCGCTGGGATGCGCCGCCTTCGCCGGCGAAGAGGTCGGCGGGTGGGGCTTCCGCCAGCACGTCGCCGCCGCCGGACGCAAGCCGGGCCAACGCCACGGTTGACGCTGCCGCCCGGGCGGAAGTATAATGAGGTCATGAAAGCACACGGCACCCACACTCCACG
>CAZXOC010000080.1:6838-25504 GCA_964642165.1 uncultured Planctomycetaceae bacterium
CGCCCGGGCGGAAGTATAATGAGGTCATGAAAGCACACGGCACCCACACTCCACGGCGTCCCGTCCCGGCCGCCCGGGCGGGGTTCACCCTCACCGAGATGCTCGTGGTCGTTTCGATCCTCGGCCTGCTGGCGGCGATCCTGATGCCGTCGCTGCACGAGGCCATCGCCGTCGCGCGGCGGAAGGCCGGCTGCGCCAACAACATCCGGAGCATCGCCCAAGCCTGCGGGCAGTACGCCTTTGCGGACCGGAGGAAAAAGCTGCCGAGCATCTTCGACAAGCTCAACTGGGGCGCGGACTGGGGCGACATGGAGAAGGGCAACCCGGCCTGCCTGTGGCTGCTCATCAAGGAGAAGCAGTGCAGCAGGTCGGCCTTCCTCTGCCTGGAGGCCCAGAGCGTCCGGGGCTGGGAAGAGGTCAAGCTGGATGCCAACAAGTTCATCTACGACCCCGAGGACGACGTATCCACGCTGTCGTATAGCTACATCTCCATGGTGGGCAAGTCCAATTGGCCGGAGCGGCTGCACGAGAAGATGGCCTACGGGATGGTTCCGGCGACGTTGATCATCCTGGCCGACCAGAACCCCCGCTGCACGCCCGGCTCGACGAAGCTGTTCCCGTTCGAGGACCTGGACCACAACGGCTCGACCGCCAACGACAGGAAGGAAGTGTTGTCGCTTCGCGACAGGGCCAAGAACTCCGCGAACCACCGCCGCAAGGGCCAGAACATGGCGCGGATCGATGGGTCGGTCGCCTGGAAGGAAGACCCCAACGACATCAACGAGGACAACATTTACTCCGCCGCGGATGAGGTATCCGCCGGGGACGAGAAGCTCGGGCGCCGGAAAGACGAACTCGATGCGTTCGTCATTCCCTGATCGGCAGATCCGTTCGCACTACTTTCTCGTATGCAATGCCTTAGAGAAGAATGCCGGGCCGCGGGGGCCTCGGAGAAAAATAGGGTAAAGACCTGATTTTTTCATTGCCTTGTGCGTGGCCCGCCTGCTATCATACCTGTTGTACCGGACGCTTCTGACAAGCCGAGAAAAAAGTCGGTGGAAGCCCTTGATCAGGGCGCTAGAATATGGTAGGGAGTAGCTGGTACGACAATTGACCCCCTTTCGAACCGGTTCCCCCCCGGCCGGTTCGAATAATAGGCGTGGCCTGCCGTCCCCCCCCGCGGTGGGCCCGCCGTTTTTTTATGCGCTGCCCTGCGCCGTCGGCACCATCGCCCGCGCCGCCGGGCAGATCCCGCGCGGACCGCGCGTGCGGTGCACAAGGGAAGTCCCGCCCGCATGAGGAGGAAGCCGCCCTGCGCGCGACTGCGCGGGCCGGAACGCCTGGCTACCGGCTCGTTGCGATCGCCGCCACGATCGGTTGGATCACGTTCGGGGCAACGACGCGCGAGACCAGGTCTTCGCCCATCTCGCACTGCTCGGCGAAGCACTCGGCCATCTTGATGACCCGGCCGGGAGAGGGGTACCGCCGCACGGTGAAGTACACGCTGATCGGCTCGTCCTCGTACTGCCCCGTGCGTACCTGGTAGCTGCTGGAACGGGTCTCCAGCGACAGGCGAGCCTGGAGATAGCAGTTCTCGTCCAGCGCGACGACCAGGCTGGGCTCGAACTCGACCGGGCGTGCGCCGGGCTCGCCCGCGAACGCCGCCAACGGCGAGCCCGCCAGCAGGGCGTCGGCGAGGATCGCGTCGCGGTTGCCCCGGTAGTCCAGGTTGAAGCCGAACAACACGTCGAGGGCCTCGACGTCCAGCCCGCTGATGCCGAGGAAGTACACGCTGCGCTCCAGCAGCCACTGGTGGAGGTGGTAGCCGTCGGCCAGGGAAGGCGGGTTGAAGTAGCCGGCGGCGAGCTGGTTGGCCTGGACCTCCATCCAGCGGTACCGCCCGCTCTCGCGGTCGCCCTCCAGGATGTACTCGCCGCCTTCCCGCTGGTAGAAGCTCGCCATGCCGGGGAACTGCTTCTGCACGGCCTCGAAGTAGTTCAGGACGGTTTCACGGCTGCGGGGCAGCGGCAGCGTCGTCTGGACGCTCAGGTTCACGAAGAAGTCGTCGGTGAGGTCTGCGAAGCCGGTGTCCATGATGTCTCTACCTCAGGGCTCGCCCGGGGTGCCGAGAGAAACGCGGAGTATACCGACCGTCCGCCGGCCGCTCAACGCGCTTCGGGCGCGGGCGCCTGTTTTCTCCCCTTCTTGCGGAGCACCTCCAGCTTGGGGCCCTCCTGACGGACGAGGCTGTCGGCCTCGATGGAGGACGTGATGTACGCGTTGCCCCCCACGACGACCCCCCGGCCGATGACCGTCTCGCCGCCGAGGATCGTCGCGTTCGGATAGATCGTGACGTGGTCCTCGATGGTCGGGTGGCGCTGGAGGCCCTTGATCAGCCGCCCCCGCTCGTCCTTCGGGAAGCTCTTGGCCCCCAGCGTGACGCCCTGGTAGATCTTCACGTGGTTCCCGATCCGGGCCGTCTCGCCGATCACCACGCCCGTGGCGTGATCGATGAAGAAGCTCTCGCCGATCCGGGCCCCGGGATGGATGTCGCAGCCGGTGATGCTGTGGGCGTACTCGGTCATGATCCGCGGCATCAGCGCCACGCCGACGTCCAGCAGCTCGTGGGCGATCCGGTAGACCGTCACCGCGTAGAAGCCCGGGTAGCAGTAGATGATCTCCTCGATGCTCTTGGCGGCCGGGTCGCCGTCGTGCGCCGCCTGCGCGTCCAGCGCCAGCTTCCGGCGGTCCTCCGCAATGCGCGAGAGGAACTCCCGCGTCATCTGCTGGGCCTCGACCTCGCAGGTGTGCGGGTCGGGGCACGTCTCGCAGCGGCGCTGCGTGCACAGGCAGTGCGTGACCTGCTCCGTCAGCTCCGCTCCCAGGCGCACCAGCAGGTTGCCCACGTGGTACCCCACGTTCTCGCGCGTGAGCATCTTCTGCCCGAAGTAGCCGGGAAACAGCAGTTGGCGCGTCTGCTCGACGATCTCGACGATGCGGCTGCGCGACGGCAGGGCCGTCTCGCCGATCCGCCCGGTTCGCTCCTCGGCCTCGTAGCTGGCCAGGACGTCTCGCGTCAACTGCCCCAGCGACTGGTCCAATGGCTCGTTGCGGTTCATGGCCCGACCCTCGCCCGGCGCGGTTCAACCCGTCATCATACCGCGCGGGGCCGCCGTGCAACAACGGCGAGGCACGCCCCGGGCACACCATGCCACGGCGCACCTTGGCCCCGGGCGGCGATCAGGTGGAAGGGAAGGCCGAATCCACCGGCGGCGAGCCCGCGCCGATGGGCGGCTTACATGCACTGGAGGGCCGCGTCGGCCCATTCCCTTGCCGCGGCGAACAGCCCGGGCATGGGGCCCTCTTCCAGGCCCAGCAGCGCCGCGGCCTGGGAGAACGCTCCCCAGCGGCCCTGCTCGTAGGCGGAGACCAGCCGATGGACCGGGGCGAACTCGCCCCGCTCGGCCAGCAGGGCCATCGCGATGGACTTGCTGAGCGGCAGCCCGCTGAGCACCCGCGCCAGCGGGATGTCCGTCAGGGCATCCACGAGCGAGAACATGCCCATCAGGAACAGCTCCGAGGCCCTCGGCTCCATGCCGATCGCCGGGGCGACGGTCTCGGCCATCCTCGCGCGGATCAGGCACCGGCGGAACAGCTCCTCGGGCTTGTCCTCCGCCAGCGCGCTCAGCACGAGCATGGACGCCCACTTGCGGACCTCCGGCGGGCCCAGCAGGACCAGGGCGTGCCGGATGGAGTTGACCGTCGTCTTCAGGCCGAACCAGGCGGAGTTGATGAACCGCAGCAGCCGGAACGCCATCGTCACGTCCTGCTTGATGAGCCCTTCCAACTCGTCGAGGGGCAGTTCCGGCTTGTTGACCTCCTCCAGCAATTGCAGGTAGTGCAGCTTGTTGACGGGGATTTCCTTGCCGGGCCGGATCACCGGGCGGCGGAAGAAGTCGCCCTGGAAGTACCAGTAGCCCCTCCCGGCGGCGTCGTTGAAGGCCTCGGCGCCGGTCACGTTGGTGGCCAGCGTGTGGAGCCCCCGCCCCCACAGCTCGTCGCAGACCTTCTTCTGCTCGTTGCCGGAGGAGTTCGAGGCGTCGATCCGAACGATGCTGGCGAACTCGAGGAACGGGCTGCCCGGGGTCCCCGTCCCGGGGTACGACACGGCCAGCTCGTAGCCGACCTCCACCAGCCGGCGGCACGCGTTGATCAGGCCCCAGTCATCCGCCTCCGCATCCGGCACGCCCACGATGAGCGTCTCGGGGGGGAACAGCACCGGCAGGTCCATCACCAGCAGGTCGCGCGGGAACGCCACGTGGGCCTTCGCCAGCCCGACCAGACCCTCCAGGTCCACGATCCCGCAGAGGTCGCCCCCCTCGCCGTCCTGGATCGCCGCCTCGCACAACGGCTCGAACCCGGAGCGGAACTCCAGATCGTACCCGTAGACCTTCAAACGCCGGTTGAAGATCGGGTGCGCGGCGGCAAAGGCCCGGGTTGTCGTCTGGCTATTGTCCATGGGGCCGATGCTGCCTACTGTGTTCACCTTATCGGCAAGTCGGCAGCCCGTCTGTGCTGAGAAGTGCGTTTGGATCGCAAATCCGTCCGGACGTTGTGGAACCCCTTCGCCGCCCGGGCGGCTGGCCCAGCTCACCCAACGCGGTCGCCATAGCCCCGCGGGTGGCTCCGGTGCCACTGCCACGCGTGGGCGACGATGGTCGCCAGGTCCGGGTACATCGGCCGCCAGCCGAGCTGGTCCCTGGCCTTCTGCGAGGAGGCGATCAGCCTGGCGGCATCGCCCGGACGGCGCGGGGCGGCCTCGGCGGGGAGCTCGTGGCCGGTCACCTCGCGGCAGGTCTCGATCATCTGCTTGACGCTGAAGCCCTCGCCGTTGCCGAGGTTGAAGACGTCCACGCGACCCGCCCGGACGGCGTCGAGCGCCAGCACGTGCGCGGCGGCCAGGTCGCAGACGTGGATGTAGTCGCGAACGCACGTCCCGTCGGGCGTGTCGTAGTCGCTGCCGAAGATCAGGGCCTTATCCCGCTTTCCGAGCGGCACTTGGAGCAGCAGCGGGACCAGGTGCGACTCGGGGTCGTGGTCCTCGCCGATGTCGCCGGCGGGGTCGGCCCCGGCGACGTTGAAGTACCGCAGCGAGACGATCCCGAGCCCGTAGGCCTCGGCATAGCCCCGCAGCATGTACTCCACGCACAGCTTGCTCGCGCCGTACGGGTTGATCGGCTCGAGGCGGTCCGTCTCGGCGATGGGCACACGTTCGGGCGTGCCGTAGACGGCCGCCGTGGAGCTGAAGACCATCTTCGACACCCCCGCCCGGCGCATCGCGTCCAGCAGCGTCATGCCGATGATCGTGTTGTTGTGGAAGTACTTGTCGGGGTGGCGGACGGACTCCCCGGCCTCGATGAACGCCGCCAGGTGGACCACCGCCTCGACGTCGTGGTCGCCAAGCGCCCGGGCGAGCGTCTCGCCGTCGGCCACGTCGGCCTCGATGAACGCCGCGTCGCCGACGGACGCCCGGTGGCCGTTGACGAGGTTGTCGTACACCACCGGCGTGTGCCCCGCCGCCGCAAGGGACCGGGCCAGGTGCGAACCGATGTACCCCGCCCCGCCAGTCAGCAGCACGTTCATGAAGCTCTCCTACGGAACCAGAGCGGCGGCGATTATAGGCCGCCCGGCGAAGAGGTGCAAACGGCCGGTCGCGCCGGACCAGCCCGCCCGCGAGCCCAGCCTTGCGTGCCCGCCCGGGCGCAGATACGCTGCCGAGACCGCCTTCCGACGGCCGCCTGCGCCGGTCTGCAGCGTACCCGTCCGGAGGTCGAACACGACAGAAGGCAGCGCCATGAGAGGACGTTCGAAGCACTACGACGATCTGCGGGCGTTCTGCGAGCAGACGCCCATCGTGGACTGCCACGACCACACCGGCCAGTGCGGGCCGAAGTACGACGACCCCATCGCGGTCGTACGAGGCGGCTACTGCCACAGCGACCTCTGGAGCGCCCTGTCCGACCCCGAGAACGCCAGGCTGGCCGATGGGGATCTCTCGCTGGAGCAGCGCTGGCCGATCCTCGAGAAGGCCTGGCGCCGGGCCGGGCACACCGGCTACGCCCAGGTCACGCGCCGGGTGCTGAAGCGGTTCTACGACGTCGACGAGCTGACGCTCGATGCGCTGAAGGGCATGGCCGGCCGCCTGCTCGACCTGACCGACGAGGAGGTCTTCGACGGCCTGCTGGCCGAGGGGAGAATCGTCTGCCGCCTGGGCGACGTCTGGCCGGACGTGCGGAAGGTGCTGGACGGCACGCTCGAGCTCGCGCCCCGCACGCGCATGGTCATCCCCCTGCCGGGCTACCACAACGTCCGCAGCTTCGCCGACGTGCAGGACCGCGTCGCGCCGCTGGGGCGCACCGTCACCACGCTCGGCGAGTACGTCGCCGCCTGCCGCGAGGTCTTCGATGCCTGCAAGCGATTCGGCGCGGTGGCCTTCAAGGACCAGTCGGCCTACAGCCGCCCCATCGACTACGGCAACCCCACCCGGGCGGAGGCGGAGGCCGTCTTCAACGCGTTCATGGCCGACGCGGCGCGCAGCGCGGGCTACCCCGACGGCATCCGCCCGCTGGACGACTGGCTGTTCCACGAGTTCCTCCGCATGGCGGCGGAGATGGACCTGCCGGTGCAGGTTCACACCGGCCACATGGCCGGCATCCGCAACGAGATCACGAAGACCAACGCCGTGCTGCTGACGGGCGTGCTCGACCTGCACCGCGACGTCCGGTTCGACCTGTTCCACGCGAACTGGCCGTTCGACGATGAGCTGATGTTCCTGGCGAAGAACTACCCCAACGTCGCGATCGACTTCTGCTGGGCGAACATCATCGATCCCGTGTACTGCCAGCGGACGTTCCAGCGCGCCCTGAGCTGCGTGCCGCATGGGAAGATCCACGCCTACGGCTCGGACTTCGGCGGCCACGCCGACCGCGCCTGGGCCCACGCGGCCATCGCCCGCGACAACCTCGCCATCGCCCTGTCGGAGATGGTGGACATGGAGTACCTCGGCCTCGACGAGGCGAAGGCCGTCGCGCGCCAGTGGCTGTTCGAGAACCCCAACGAGTTCTTCCGGCTGGGGCTGTCCTGATCGCGCCGTGCGAATTCGTCGCCTTGTGTCGGTCGAGCGGCGCCCCGCCGCCGACCCGTCGCCCAAGGAGAATCGCCGTGAAGCCGTTCCGTTACGACACGTCCGGCCAGTGGTACAAGGGCAACACGCACGTGCACAGCACGGCCAGCGACGGCGGGAAGACGTTCGCCGAGATCGCCGCGATGTACGCCGGGGCCGGCTACGACTTCCTCTGCCGGACCGACCACTGGGTGTGCTCGGACGTGGAAGGCGACCCGGCGGAGTACCCGCTGCTCTGGCTGGACGGCATCGAGCTGGACGGCCCCGACGAGACGGGGGTCAAGTTCGACGTCGCCTGCCTCGGGCGCCTGCGCGGCCTGCGGCGCGAGATGGGCTTCCTGGAGGCCGTCGCGTCGGCCCGGGACCAGGGCGCGCTGCTGGTGCTGGCCCACCCGCACTGGAACGGCAACAGCACCGAGGACGCCCTCCGCCGGACCGTCCACGGCGTGGAGATCTACAACCACGTCTGCCGCTGGCTCAACGGCAAGGACGACGGGCGCGTGCACTGGACCGCCATGATGGACCGCCGGCCAGGAACGCTCGCCTTCGCCGTGGACGACGCGCACCTGCGCGAGGAGCTTCCCGGGTGGAACGGCGGGTGGATCGTCGTCAACGCCCCCGAGCGGACGCGGGAGGCCCTCCACGCCGCGATCCGCGCGGGCAACTTCTACTCCTCCTGCGGGCCGGCGTTCCACGCCATCGAGCTGCGCGACGGGCATCTCCGCGTCGCCACCTCGCCGGTGGCGCTGGTCCGGCTGGTGGGGCCGGCCTCGCTCGGGAAGCGCGTCGGGTCGTTCGACGGCGAGCCGCTCACGGAAGCGGCGTTCGACGTCCCGCCGGACTGGGCCTGGGCCTACGTGGAGATCGAGGACGCTCGCGGCCGGAGGGCATGGACCAACCCGCTGTTCGTCGAGGCCGCCGACGAGGCCTGACGCGGCGGCCCGGACCGCCGCCGCCGGAGTGGTTCCTACGGGAGCTGTACGGTGAGAATCCACTCAGC
Organism: uncultured Planctomycetaceae bacterium; assembly: GCA_964642165.1. GTDB lineage: Bacteria > Planctomycetota > Phycisphaerae > SM23-33 > SM23-33 > CAYRVX01. The sequence continues at coordinate 15,022 of CAZXOC010000080.1, forward strand.
AGCTTGGCTGGCCGCGTGGCTGGCGGGCTGGGCCGTGCTGCCGGCGGGCTGCCGCAGGGCGCCGCCCTCGGGCGGCGCGGCGCCCGGGCGGGACAGGCCGACCGCTCGAAAGGCGCAGCCGGGCTCGCAGCCGGCGGGGGGACCCGCGAGCGGGCCGGTCGCGGCGCGCAGCCGCGGGTATCGCATCGCGCACGTGTTCGTCTGCCTCTGCGACAACGCCCACCAGGGCATCGTGCCGGTCCCGAAGGCCCTCGGCAACGGGCAGGACCCGAAGAGCAACCTCTACTGGGGAGCGATGTACGGCGTGAAGACGTTCCTGCGCCGCAGCCCGCACTGGCGTCAGATCGCCGGCGCCCGGGTAGCCCTCGGCGCCGACGCCGGGGCGGTACTGGACACGGCCGTCTTCGAGCTGGCGGGGCGGCCGAAGACCTACCTCCTCGCCGAGGCGTTCGACGGGGCGAAGATGCCGTCGGCGCTCCAGCGGTTCTTCGAGGCGGCGGCGGGGCGCCTGGCGCGGGTCGCCGCCTGGGGGCGCGGGGAGAGGCAGACGGTGGTTCGAGCCGGCGGCGCGGCCGACGTGGTCTGCTTCGTCGGGCACAACGGGCTGATGGACCACCGGCTCAGCCACGCTCCGCGTCGTGCCGCCGGCGCGGCCGGGCCGGCACGCGCGATCGTGCTGGCCTGCAAGTCGCGCGACGACTTCGTCGAGCCGCTGCGCCGGGCGGGCTGCTCGCCGTTGATCACCACGTCGGGGCTGATGGCCCCGGAGGCCTACACGCTCGACGCCGCGCTGCGAAGCTGGGCCGCCGGCGAGCCGGCCGCGACGACTCACCTCCGCGCCGCCCGGGCCTACGCGACGTACCAGAAATGCAGCCTCTCCGCGGCGAAGCGCTTGTTCGTCACTCCTGCTGCCGGGCGAGAGCTGCCGAAACACGATGCCCCGGCGCCGAGGGGGAAGCCGAGCGGTTCGGGGTCGTCCCGGCAGAGGCCCTGACGGCCCCGCGCTTCCCGGGCGAACGCCTCAGGCGCCCAGGCTCGACTGCTCGGCGGCGATGCGATCCAGAAGGGCGTGCGTCGCCTCGTCGGGCCGGTAGCTCTCGGCGCGGCGGCGCCAGTGCTCCGCCGCGAGCCGGAGGCCCTCGTCGAGGCCCAGCTTGCACTCGAACTCGCCGGCGACGGACATCACCTTCGCGTTGTCGAAGATGACCGACCAGGCCTTGTCGCCCAGCAGCGGCCCGGCCCAGTCGGCGTGGTAGCGGGCGAGGGTCTCGGCGGGCACGTGGACGACCCTGGGCTCGGCCCCGACGGCGCGACCGACGGCGGCGACGATCTGGTTCCACGTGAACGACTCCATGTGCCGCGTGATGTGGAATGCCTGCCCGAGGGCCTCCTCGCTACCCAGCAGGCCGCAGAACGGCACGGCGAAGTCGCTGCTGTGCGTCAACGTCCAGAGGCTGCTGCCGTCGCCGTGGACGATGACGGGCCGGCCGTTCCGCATCCGCCATGCCCAGTCGTCGCCGCGGGCGATGCCCCCCGGGAAGCGCGTCCGCAGCGTGTGGCTGGGACGGACGACCGTGACGCCCAGCCGCCCGTCGGCGTGCTGCCGCATCAGGTACGCCTCCATGTCGGCCTTGGCGCGGCTGTAGGGCCAGTACGGGTTGTCCAGCGGCACGTCCTCCGTGATGACGTAGTGGGCCGGCGGCTTCTGGTAGGCCGACGCCGACGAGATGAACACGTACTGGGCGCAGCGCCCGGCGAAGACCTCCACGTCGCGCCGCACCGTTTCCATCCGGTAGGCCAGGAACTGGCAGACGACGTCCCAGCTCTCCTCACCGAGGGCGGCGTAGACGGCATCGTCGCTCATGTCGCCGGTGATCCGGCGAACGCCGTCGGGCAGGGGCTCGCCGCGCCGGCCGCGGTTGAACACCGCCACCTCGCGCCCCAGCGCCGCGTCGCGCTTCACGCACTCGTACGAGATCTCGCCCGTCCCGCCGATGTAGAGGATCTTCATGCTCGCGCGGCCTCCTCGTCGTCCGAAGCACCGCCGTATCCTGCGCGCCGGAGCCCCGGGGTTCAAGGCATCCGCCCGCACCTGCCCAACGGGCCGCCGCCGCCGTATACTCGCCCCACAGGAGCAAGGAGCCCGTCATGCCTACGATCGCGCCGACGTGCTTGGCCTCGATCGCCGTTGCCCTGGCGGCCCCCGCCGGACCCCGGGCCGGCGACGTCGTCCTCGAAAACGCCCGCTTCCGCGCCGTCCTCGGCGCCGACGCGAGGTGGCGGTCGCTGAAGCTCACCGCGGGCGGCCGCGAGCTGCTGGCCGGCGCGGCGCCCGGGCACGTCGCCGTCGCGCGCGTCGACGGCAAGGACCACCGCGCCGTCACGGCGGCGCTGACCGGCGATCGGCTGACGGTCGGCTTCGCCGGCTGCGACACGAAGCTCGTCTACTCGGTGGCCCGCCGGCCCGACTGGGTCGCGCTGCGCCTCGTCTCGATCGCCGGGGCGCGGCCGAGCCGCCTGACGCTGCTGCGCCTGCCGGTGGCCGTTGTGCAGCACGTCGGGCCGCGGCTGAACGGCGCGTGGGACGAGCGTGCGGCCGTCTGCCTGACGGGCTTGGGCCTTCACACGGGCGGCCGGGGCACTCGGCGCGGCAGCTACGCCGAGCTGGCCTGCGCGACGCAGGACGCGCCGGGCCCCAAGCTGGAGGGCGCCGCGGCGGCGGTCGTAGCCGCCCCCACGCGCGAGGTTCGCGGCGTCCTTCGGCGCCTCGCCGACGCGCACGACCTGCCCCGCAACGTCGACCCGAAGACCGGCGTGCCGTCGAAGGAGCTGCCGCTCGCCCGGCAGTCGTACTGGTTTCTCCGCTTCGGCGAGAAGGACGCCGATCGCGTCATCGACCTGTGCCGGCGGACGGGCTTCCGCCAGGTGATGATGCTGTCTCACTCGTGGTGCCGCACGGTCGGCCACTACACCTTCCGCACCGACCAGTACCGCGACGGCGTCGAGGGCCTGCGCCGAACGGTGAGGAAGCTGCACGATGCCGGCATCCTCGTCGGCATGCACTGCTACGCGTCGAAGGTCTCCAAGACCGACGCGTACGTCACGCCCGTGCCGGACCCGCGCTTCTGGACGGACCGCCGGGCAAGCCTCGCCGCCGGCGTCGGCCCGAAGGACACGAAGATCGTCACCGACTCCGACCTGAGCCAGTGGCCCGGCAGCGCCGCCGCGAAGCAGAAGACCTGGGAGGGCGGCGTGACCAAGCACCAGGAGGTGATCGTCGGCGACGAGATCATCCGCTACGAGTCCATCGGCCCGGCGGGAGCGTGGAACACGTTCGTCGGCTGCCGGCGCGGCGCATGGGGCACGAAGGCGGCCGCCCACCAGGCCCGCGCGCCCTGCCGGCACTACGCCGTCGACGGTTGCATCAACGGCTACATCATCGACCAGGAAACCTCGCTGCTCGCCGAGACGACCGACCGCCTGGCGCGGATCTTCACCACGTGCGGCTTCGACATGGTCTACTTCGACGGCGGCGAGGACGTCGACCGCCGGCGCTTCGCCCACTACGTGTCGAAGTTCCAGGCCGTCGCGATGGGCAAGTTCCGCGGGCGCCCGCTCGTGCACATGGGCACGATCCTGACGCACAACCTGTGGCACTCCTTCACGCGGAGCGGCACGGTGGACACGTACCTCAACACGCTCCGCGGCCGCATCATCTCCGGCGCCAAGGTCGACCGCCGGCCCACCGTTCGCGAGCACATCGACCGCTCCGTTGCGTACATGCTCAGCGTCCGCGACGACATGATGCCGGGCGAGCTGGGCTGGTTCGGCATCTGGCCGAAGGGCGAGCACACCGACGGCCTCCAGCTCGACGAGATCGAGTACCTGATGGGCAAGTCGCTCGCCTACGACGCGCCGATCTCGCTCCAGACCAGCTTCGGGCAGATGGACCGGCATCCGCTGACGGACGGCATCCTCGAGATCGTCGGGACGTACGAGCGTCTGCGGCTGAGCGGCGCGGTGTCGCCGGCGGCGCGCGCCCGGCTGCGGGCGCTCGGCAGGGACTCCGTCCTGCTCCGGCGCGGCGAGGGCGTGGACCTCGTCGAGGCGAAGCCTCTCGCCCCCGTCGCCGGCGGGCGCGAGGTCCGCGCGATGGTCGGTGCGCTCGGCAAGGGCGGCGTCGCGGCCGTGTGGCACTACGTCGGCGAGAAGGGCCGGCTCCTCCTGACGCCTGCTGCGGGAACCGTCGAGGCCGTCGACGTCGCGGGCAAAGCCGTCGCGTTGACGCGCACGAGAGACGGCCTGGCCGTGCCGATTGGCGGGCGCCGGACGGTGCTCATCTTCCCGGGCGTCTCGGCGAGCGATGTACGGAAGCTGCTTGCACAGGCCCGATTCCGCGCTTCCCTTCCCGCCAAAGGAGCATCCGATGCAGGCAAACGCTGAACGGTCCCTGGGCATCTCCGAGGTCCTGGGCGGCCTGGAGGAAGGGCCCGACGCCCCGCCGGTCGACGGCGGGAGGTGCTACCTCGCCGCCGACGTCGGCGACGGCCTGGCCTGCCCCGTCGCGCCGGAGTTCGCCTTGGCGGGGATGACGTCCTTCGACGTCTTCAGCATGAACTGCTACGACCGCCGCCCGGCCTGCCGAGCGCCCTTCCTGCCGGCCTCGGCGGCCTTGGCGACGAGATGGTCCGCGCGTTCGTTGACGTGGAACTCGATCCACGTGCAGCCGGCCCGGGCCAGGACGAGCTCGCAGGCCTCCTTCGCCCCCTGCGTGCGGACCGGCGGGGCGGGCCAGGGCTTCCTCGCGCGCGGTTCGGCCGTCGAGCCCCCCCCGCCAGCGTGGCCGCCAGGAGGAGTTGTGCAACGCCGTTCATTGCGAAGCCCTTTCGCGGTGGCCTGTGCCCGTGCCCTGCGCTGAAACGCGCCCGGCGACCGGCAGTTGCGAGCATGACACCGTTGCACCGCCGCCGAAGGGACGGTATTCATGCATGCCGCCGGCGGGTGCGCCGCGTGTTGAGCCGCCAACCACCATGAGCCAGCGAACCAGATTCGCCGTCCTGACGCTCGCCATTGCCGCCGGGGCCGGCTGTGCGCGGGACCGCGCGCCGGCAGCGCCGGCAGCGCCGGTGGCGCCGGCGCCCCTGGAAGCGCTGCTGGAGCCGATCCGCGCCAAGCACAAGCTGCCGGCGCTGGCGGCGGGGGTGATCCGCGAAGGGCGCCTCGCCGCGCTGGGCGCCGTCGGCGTCCGGAAGGCCGGTACGAAGATCAAGGTCACGCGGGACGACGCCTTCCACATCGGCTCCTGCACGAAGGCCATGACCGCCACGCTCATCGCCCTCCTCGTCGAGCAGGGCAAGCTGCGGTGGGACATGACGCTGCCCGAGGCCCTGCCGGAGCTGGCCAAGGACATGCACGCGGGCTACCGGAAGGTCACCATTCAGCATCTGTTGACGCACCGCGCCGGGCTGGTGGCGAACGTGCCGCCGGGCACGTTCTTTGCCCAGTTGCACGGGCTGCGCGGCACGGGCCGCCAGCAGCGACTGGCCTACGCCCGGATGATCCTGGGGCACCCCTCGCCGCCGTCAAAGCCAGGGGAGAAGTTCCTCTATTCCAACGCCGGCTACTCGATCGCCGGGGCCATCGCCGAGCACGCCGCCGACGCCGAGTACCAGGTGCTCCTGCGGCGGATGCTGCTCAAGCCGCTGGGCATGACGACCGCCGGCTTCGGCGCCATGGGCACGCCCGGCAAGACCGATCAGCCCTGGCAGCACACCCTCGTCTTCGGCGTGCCCATGCCGATCAACCCCGGGCCGAAGAGCGACAACCCGGTGGTGCTCGACCCGGCCGGACGCGTGCACTGCTCCCTGGCCGACTGGGCGAAGTTCGTCGCGGCGCACCTGGCCGGCCCCCGCGGCGGCACGTGCCCGATCCAGCTCAAGCCCGAGACGTGGCGACGGCTGCACACCCCGCCGGCCGGGGGCGACTACGCCATGGGATGGGCGGCCGCCCAGCGCGGCTGGGCCGGCGGGACCGCCCTGACCCACGCCGGCAGCAACACGATGAACTTCGCCGTCGTCTGGATGGCGCCGAAGCGCAACTTCGCCGTGCTGGTCGCCACCAACCAGGGCGGGGACGTGGCGCCGCAGGCCTGCGACGAGGCCGCCGGGATGCTCATCCGGCGGTTCCTCCCGGGCCGGACGAAGCGGGGCAAGTGACGCCGGCGTGGGCTACGGAGGCGCGGCCGGGCCGCGCCGCGCGTCCAGCTCGACGTCGATCGCCCTTCGGGGACGTCCTGCCTCCACGGCGTGCCTCCATAGGCGACCGCAGGGCCTGCTCGGCGCGCGGCCGCGGCCTGCGGCGGGCTGGGCGCAGCGAACGTCCGCTCGAACCACGACCAGACGTAGGGCTCGAAGAGGGCGGCGAGGTCGCCGCGCCCGTCCCGCTTCGCTCGCGCTGGCTTCGTCCGTTTCTTCCGGGCGGGAGACAATCGGTGGTCTCTCGGTTCCCCGCCGCTCGGTTCCCGGGGATGCGCTCCCCGAGCCTCGGCCGAGACGACGAACGGTGCTAGTCGGTCCTCTTCAGCTCCCGGTTGAGCGGCGCCCTTGCCCTCGCCGGGGCGGCTTGCTCGACGACGACCCGCTCGCATTCGTTGAACGCGGTGAACTCGCGCAGCTTCGCCGCCAGCGGGCGCAGCACGGCGCCGTGGTCCTGGAAGCCGGGCTCGAACATCAGCTTCCTCACGACGAGCTTCCTCGCCTTCCGTTCGGCCTTGCAGTCGGCCCGGCCGACGAACTCCGCGCCCCAGAGGATCGGCAGGCAGAAGTAGCCCCACCGGCGCTTCGTGGCCGGGAGGTAGCACTCCAGCTTGCAGTCGAAATCGAACAGCGCCCGCAGCCGCCAGCGGTTGATGACCAGGCTGTCGAACGGGGAGAGGATATGGAGCGGCTTCCCGCGCGGCGGTCGGCGCCCGGCCGACCGCTCCAGCACCTCCGTCAGCGCGTAGTACGGCTCGCCCTCGAGGCCGCGGACCTCGACAGGCGTCACTTCGCCCGACGCGGTCATCTCCTCCAGGGCGGCGTCCACGGCCCGGCGATCGCGGAGCGTCCTGTGCCCGGGACGGGTGAGCCCCTGGGCGGCCAGGCGACGGCGAAGGACGTGCCGCGCCCGTTCGAGGCGGTCCGGCGGGGTCGTGTCCACGTCGGGGGGAAGGACGCGGTCGGTGAGGTCGTACAGCCGCTGGAAGTGGCGCCGCTCGGCGACCATCAGCTCCCCGACGTTGAACAGGGCCTCCAGGGCCTGCTTGGCGGGCTTCCAGTCCCACCAGGAGCCGCGCCTTCGGCCCTCGGGCGCCCGGAAGTCGGCCGAGCCCAGCGGGCCCTCCGCCCGGATCCGCGCCAGGACGTGCCGGACGAGCGGCCTGTGCTCCGCCAGGAAGCCACTCGTGTGCCGCTCGAGGTAGCCGCGCAGCCGCCGGACGTAGTAGCGGAAGTCGCGCATCGGCAGGTACGACGCGGCCGGGGCCCAGTACTCGAACACGCGGCGGTCGCGGGCCTGGAGCTCGTGCAGCATCTCGCCGTGGTAGTCGCCGCGGCGCGACCAGATCGTGTGATGGTGGGCCCGCTGCACGACGGCGATCGTGTCGATCTGCACGTAGCCGAGCCGCTCGACGGCGCGGGCGACGCCCTCCTTGCCGGCGGGCAGCTTCCACCGCCCGTCGAGCCCCTGGCAGTGAATCGCCAGACGCCTCGCCTGGAGACGCGTGAGCTTCACGTGGTGTCCTCCGCCGAGGCCCGGTCGATCCATTCCCGGACGCTCACGCCGAGCGCGCCCGCGCGACCCAGCAAGGCCTCGTGCGACGTCAGCCCGCCCATGTTGCGGTAGAGCGTTCGCCAGAGGCAGGCGGCCAGCCACGTCCTCACCGGCGTGGGCTCCTCCCCCAGGTGGGCATACACGCGGAGGACCTCGTTCTTCGGGTCGAAGCCCAGGTCCACGTGCGCGAGGTCCAGCAGGAGGAACTGCATCGACCGGCCGGCCAGCCATCTGTCCAGGGCCAGGCAGTAGCCGAACAGCGCCCGCTCCAGCCGCCGGCGCTCCGTGCCCGTCTCGCGGGCGGGGATCCCCCACCTGCCCGTGCCGATGCCGTAGATCCAGTTCTCGATCCACCGGAACATGCTGTGGTGGCAGTCCGACAGGCCGTAGATGCCGTACGCCATCGACCCGCAGACGCGGTACAGCTCGCGCTTGTCCGCGTCCTCGATCGTGTCGAGCGCCTCGCGGTACCCCTCCTCGTGCCTGGGATGGATCCGCGGCAGGCCCTCTAGCCGGGAGATCTCCGCGTCGATCTCGAAGCCGCGCCCGCCGTCCTCGAAGCAGTTGCGGTTGACGCGCCGGTAGTCCTCGCTGCGCTTGGTGAAGAACTCGAACGGCAGCAGCATCCGCTCGATCATGAGCCTCTGTGTTCGCGTCAGCTCCGGCGCCGGGCCCAGCCACCGATACGCGCGGCGGATGAAGCCCTCGGCGTCGGGGAAGCGCGCGAGCAGCTCATCGGCCGCCGCCCCGGCCAGATACGTCGTCAGGATCTCCTCGATGGCGCGTACGGCCTCGACGTGCCCCGGTTGCGTGCCGCGGTACGGCGGCGACATCAACGCGCAGAAGCAGCCGTTGTGGAACCGCCGCCGGGGCAGGCGTCCGGCCCCGATGGCCGCCAGCAGCTCCTCCACGGTGACCGGGAAGCCCGCATCACAGGGCACGAGGCTTCCGATGTGCGCCCGGATCCGCCGCGTCTCGTCGTCCAGCGGGCCGAGCGCCTCCTGCATCCGGTTGATGTGGAGGATGTCCGCGTCCCAGTCGGCTTCCTGCCCCAGGAACGTCCACGTCCAGACGGACCAGCGGCGAAGCACGTTGCCGTCATCGTCCGTCTCCAGCGCGACGACTTGGTCCGCTCCCTCCGGCACGTCGGGTGGCTTCTCGCCGACGTACAGGGCCTCGAAGCCCGGGGAGACCCTCTCGTAGGGGACGAACCGTCCTGTCCGTTCTTCACCCATGGTTCCCGTGCTCCTACGCGTCCGGATGCGACGGCTTGCGGGCTTCCAGCTCCGCGAGGCGCTCGGCGCGGAGGCGCTTGAGCACCTTGACGGCCTTGGCCCGGTCCACGATGGCGATCGTGATGTCGCGGTCGCGGATCCTCAGCTCGCACGGCTCGACGGTGGCCAGCACGCCGCGCATGGCCAGCCCTGTCTCCAGGTGCGACCGCAGCCGCGGCGAGTCGCCCGCGTGGTCCAGGTAGCGGCGGAGCTGCGCGACGTGCTCGTGCGCCAGGCGCCCGCGCTTCAGCTCCACCAGGATCAGCTCGCGCCCGCGCCGGTCCAGGAACACCATGTCCACGAAGTGGCGGTCCCGCTCGTCGGCGAAGATGTAGTGCTGGCGGGCGAGAAGCTCGACGCCCCTGGCGAACAGCAGCCGCGGGTGGGCCTCGATGGCGTCCTCCAGGTCGCGCTCCGTGTCGACGGCCTCGTACTCGGCGTTGAGGGCCTTGTGCATGTCGCGGGCCTTCTTGGCCCCGATGCCGCGCATGGCGAGGATCTCCTCCCCCGTCGCGTTGACGACGCGCTTCACGCTGCCGAAGCGCTGGAGAAGCTCCCGCGCCAGGACCATCCCGCAGCCGGGCAGCATCTCGACGATCCGGCGCTGGAGGTCCGGCAGGTCGGCCGCCTTGCGCTTCGGGATCAGCGAGATCTCCGGGATGCCGATCTGCTCCTGGCGGGCCATCATGGCGATGAGGGCGGCCGTCTCGACGTCGCCGGCCGTGCTCAGCACGCTCAGGCCGTACTGCAGCAGCATGCTCGACAACGCCCCCCGGACGGCCTGCGGGTCGAAGGCGCTGTACTCGTAGTTCACCTGCCCCTCGACGATCAGCACGGGGATGCGGAAGTGCTCGCGCAGGTAGATCGCGCTCGTGAAGAGCGTTTTTTCCATGATGCCGCGGAGGAAGCCGCTGCCCGTTCGCCGCTCGACGGCCAGACGCTTGGACAGGATGTAGCGGTCCACGTTGCCTTCGTCCTGGTCCGCGGGGACGGGCAGGACGCTGATGCCCATCTTCGCCAGCAGCGACGCGATCTTCCCTCGCGGCTTGGTCGCCGTGATCCGCAGTGCCGTCAGGTCCACAGCCATGGGGTGCGCCTTCCTTGATGGGCCGCGGCGGGCGTCCTTGGCTGGCCGCCCGGCCTCTTTGACCCAGCGCGCCGCCCAGCGGTACTGCCGGGCGGGCCCGTCCGGCAGGAGCCGGCCCTCCACGACCTGCCCGGCGCGGACCAGCTCGCCCAGCACGGCCCGGACGCGTTTCTTCGCGAAGCCGCACTCGGCGACGACGTCGTCCACCCCCAGCGGCCCGGCCGCCTGGAGCAGCACGGCAATCACGCGATGTCGCTCTTCCTTCGGGTCCACGCCTCAGGTCTCGATGAGGGCTCCACGCGGCACGACGGCG
>CAZXOC010000081.1:0-9353 GCA_964642165.1 uncultured Planctomycetaceae bacterium
GGTGCCGTTGAGGAACTCGACGCTCGCCGGGACGCCGTCGGAGTCATGGTCCCGCACGAAGACGAGCTTGACGTCGGAGGCGGCGTGGAGGATGACATCGTCCAGCCCCAGCGTGTCGTCGATCCCCGTGGGCGTGATGATCACCCAGCGTTCGGTGTCGATCTCCTCGCTGGGGGTCTGTCGAATCCGGACGATCCTGGTGACTGTGGTCGCATCATCGAGAGGAATCTCCCCGGTGGAGTAGGTGCTCAGGATCTCCGCCGGAGTCAGTTCGGCCAGGGGCTTCGTCGCTTCAGTCAGTCCGATCGCGGCCAGGGCCTCCCTCAGCGTGATCCCCACCAGGTTCCCGACGGGGTCGAACACCACCCGGTCCCTGTCGTTGATCTGGCCGTCGCCGTTTGTGTCCCTCGCCACCTGCTGCCCGGTATCGGTGGCCACCCGGTGGTACTCGGTCAGGTCGCCCTCGCCGTCGCCGTCGCTGTCGTAGCCGCCGAAGTCGATCAGGAGGGTGCCGGTCCGGTTGTTGATGTCCTCGGACGTGAAGGCGAAGTTGCGGTCGAGCTCGTCGGTGATGTCGAAGTTGGTGATGCGGAACACCACGCTGCGCGGGTTGCTCATCAGGTCCTCGACGAGACTCGGGAAGACCGTGTCGCTCGAGAAGATGAACGGACCCCGCTGGGGCACCAGGGGCCCGAAGGCAAGCCCTTCGTCCGGCTCCTGGTCGGGCAGGAGCGTCGCCACGGGCGTCAGCCGCGCGGGATCCCGGGAATCCTGGATGAAGGCGCTGACCTGGAGGTTCTTCAACCGGTAGGCCAGGCTGCCGGCATTGCGGATGAAGATCGTGGTCTGGATCTTGGCGCCCACCACCTCCCGCTGGACCTCGGCCCCCACGGTGGCCTCGGCTTCGTGAGAGAGGGAGTCCTCGTACGCCCTCTGGGTCTCCTGGGCCGAGGTCGCGGTGTTTTGTGACGTCCGGGTGTTGGTCGTGCCCCACTCGCGGCTGGCGCTGACCTTGAAGTTCCAGCCCAGCCCGCCTGCTCCGCCCCCCCCATATCCCCCCTCGGCTCCTTTCGTGCACTTGGACATGTCCTCCGTCGCGGAGGAGCTCATGTTGCTGTATTCCCTCCTGTCGCTCCGGGCCAGCGTCGAGGAGACGCTCTTGGCCTCCAGCTCTCGCGTCTCCGTGGAGGTGGTCTCGGTGAATCGCACGTCGAGCTGGAGGTTGATGTCGCCCACCTCGATCGCCGGGGCGGGCAGGTCGGCCACGCGGGCGTTGCGACTGGCCAGGAGGACCTCCTCGCCGTCGCCCAGTTGGTCGCCGTCGGTGTCGGCCTGAACCGGGGAGGTCTTCCAGAAGTTGTACTCCCAACTGTCGCCCAGGCTGTCGCCGTCGCTGTCGTGCTTGGTGGGATCGCTGTAGATCTCGTTCCACTCCTGTGCGTCCGTCAGCTCGTCGTCGTCGGTGTCCGGGTTGCGGGGGTCCAGGCGGAGCTTGGCCTCTTCCACGTCCCAGAGCCCGTCTCCATCCGTGTCCTTGCAGAACGGGTCGCTGCTGACGCCCCGTGCGGTCACCGTGCCGTCCAGCGCCGTGACGAACACGGTCCAGCCGAGCTGTTCCCGGTGATCCGTAAGCCCGTCGCCGTCCGAATCGAGGACCTCGACCCCGACGGGCGCCGTTCCCCGGAAGCTGCCCCGCGTGGGGTCGATCACCACGCCCTGCACCGTCTGCCGTGGCGCCAGGGGGTTGCCCGCGGCGTCCTGCACGCCGACGGCCGTCAGGCCATAGGTCAGCTCGTTCTGCGAGGACGTCGTCAGCTCCACCTCGGTGCAGTCGCTCCGCGTGAAGCGGACACCCAGAACGCGCAGCGCCCCGGCCTCCGGATTGACGTTCTCCTGAGCGATCACGTAGTGCGCCGGGTCCAGCGCGCTGCTGCCCATCGGCTTGCTGAAGGAGACGATCGCCGTGGTGTTGCCGGTGGACGCCGCGCCGACCACCCGCGGGCACGTCCCGTCGTCGGCGATCCGCACGGCGGCGTCGCCGTTGACGAGCGAGTCCCCGACCCATGCCAGCTTCCGCCGGGTCGTCCTTCCGTCCCGATCGCGGATCGTGATCTTCCGGACGCTGGCCGCGGCCACGCCGAACGGCTCGCCGTTGTTGTCCGTCTCCGGGTAGGCCAGGTAGGCGTGCCGGATCACCGCGGCCGCGATGTTGCTGTTGATGACGGATGCCTGCCGCGTCCGGTCGCCGGTGACGCGGATGGACTTGATGACGGATTGCCCGGCCCCCAGGTCCGTCGTGGGGTCGGGCAGGTCGAAGACCCCGTCGCTGTTGAGATCGAACATCTGCTCCACGCCGGCGAAGACGGCCGTGCCCTCCAGGCCCCGGCACTTGAGCAGGCCGATGTGCCCCGTGACGCCGATCAGGCTGTTCTCGATCCACCCCTCGCAGAGGAGCCTGCCCAGGGAGCCCATCTCCCACGTGCCCCTCAGGTCGCCGGCAACCTCCAGCCGCTTCACCTTGCCGGCAAAGACTCCTTCGGCGACCAGGTCGCCCGACGCGCGGAAGCTCATGCCATCGAGGGTGACCCGCCCGCCTCGCGCCCGGATGATGTAGGCCGAGGGCGCCGTCAGGGACCCGCCGCCGAACGCGCCGCCGGTCCACTCGGCCACCGAGAAGCTCCGGATCGCGCTGCCGAAGACGATGCTCGTCTGCCCGCCGGCAATGCACCCGGCGGTGAACCTCACCGGGCGGCGCCCCGCGCCCGGCAGGACGATGTCGGCGCCGCCGAGGACGTGGCCCAACTCGATGCGGCGGACGTAGCCGCCATCGGTCCCCACGGATTGGATCCCCGGGCCCTTGCCCCCGTCGAGGATGAGCTTGGGCGCCCGGATGCCGCCGAGCACGCCGTCGATGCCGATCTCCCCCAGCGTGGTATACCCGTCGCCGCCGGGGGACTTCCGCACGGTGACGCTCATCGAGGCCCTCGGGTCGTCGCTGGTCACCTGGATCGCCAGGGCGTCGTGGTCGCCGCCGCCCGGCGGGAGGTCCACCGTGCCCTCGATGCACCGCCTCAGCGCGATGGTGACCCGGTCGCCGTCGGCGTCCTGGAAGGTGTGTCGGAACCCGTTGGCCGCCGTCAGCGGCACGGCATCCAGAAGCAGCCGCGATTCCAGCGGCTCGAAGCAAATCGCCTCGGCGGAGGCGCAGGGGGAAACCGGGACCACGGACGGTACGGAGGAAGCCATGGTTCTGTCCTTTCTGGACGAACGCCCCGGGGGGGTGGGTCTGTCCCCTTACCTGGCAGCGCCCGTGCCTTACGTGCGGAAGGCACACGCTGCGCCACCAAGGCACGAACGCATCGCCTTCCCACCGGGAACAAAGGCAGTGAGAAGACACTTCGAATGCCGGCCCTGAGTTGTCCAGCCAGCCGAGCATGTGGGAACGAGAGCGCCTCTGCCTCTCGCCACAAAGCATTCCGCCGGTTCCCCGAACCGGCGGAAATCGGTGCAAGTATAGCCGAACCCGACACGTCTGTCAATCACAAAGCAGGGCCGGAACCATACCGACGGGATGGAACAGCCATGCCCCCTTCCCCCACGAAGCGGCGCCCCCGGCCCCTACGGGGCAACGGTGGGCTCGGTCATGCTCGTGTTCCTTCCGCGCGCCGCGACGCGCCGGGAGCCTATCGGAACGTGTTCCCCCCGGCCCGGATGGCCTGCTCGAGCCCGCCGAGACGTCGGAACCGGCTCTTCGCCGGCACCGGGAGCGGGTCCTTCACAAGCTCGAAGCTGTTGTTCTCGATGCGGACGGTCTGCGTGACGGCCCGGCTGGACGAGGCGAACAGGTGGTTCGTCCGGAAGCGATTGTCGTGGAGCAGCGCGCTGTACTTGCCCGCCGGGGCCGCCCCGTGCGTCATGCCCACGAAGTGGATCGCCGAGGCCCATTGGCCGGAGTTGCCGTAGCCGCCGAAGCGCTCCCTGCGGTAGTGCGTCAGGGCGACGATCGTGTTGTGGTGGATCTCGTTCATCGCCGCGGCGTCGTAGCAGGCGATGTTCAGCGGCGTGGCGGGCACGTACTGCACGTCGCCGTCGGGCAGGGGCTGGCGGATGCAGACGTAGTTGCGATGGACCTTCGCGCCGGTCACCTGGCGCCCCTCCAGCTTGATGCCGTGCAGCTCGACCCGGATCTTCTTGAACGGCCGGCTGCCGGCGGGCATGTCGTCCAGCGTGGCGTGGCCCCGGAGGTCCAGGTGGTTGTCGTGGACGTTCGCCCCCGGGCGCGTCAGGTGCATGCCCCGCCCCGTCGAGGTGACCCGGTTGCCCCAGGCCTCCATGCCCGGCGCGTGCAGGTTGATCGCATAGCCGTTGACGTACATCGCGTGGTGCCGGACGTCGTTGCCGTGGACCTTCGACCCGCTCGACGCGCCGCTGACCGCGATGCCCCGATGGCACCCGCCGGTGAGCAGGTTGTCGCGAACGAGGCACGGCTTGGCGTTGGGGTCCTTGCCCAGGTCCACGCGGAGCAAGTCGTTGCCGGGGTAGTGGCGGCTCTGGATCTCGCGGACGCGGCTGACCAGCACGTTGTGGTGCACGTCGCAGCCGGAGGACCGTCCGAACAGCTTGATCGGGTAGCCGTTGGGGCGGTGCACGCGGACCGTCATCGCGGCGACCTCGCGCGGGTAGGCCAGCCAGCGCGACTCGACGGCGGCGGAGTAGTCCCCGGACGCCTCGCCCTGGACCACCACGCCGTTGCGGACGGAGACGCGGCCTTTGGCGGCGATCTGGATGCCCGCCCCCTGCTTTCGCTCCGCCCGGCCGAACGTGACGGTGTGGCCGTCCAGCTCCAGCTCGACGTCGGCGGCCTCGATCCGGATGGCCGTGCCGTCCGCGGCCAGGTCCCTCGTCAGGATGTACCTGCCGGGCTTGTCCAGCACGTACGGCGGGCCGGCACGCTCGCCCGGGATCGCGACCGCCCCACCGGCCGCGGGCGTGGTGAACGTCGCATCCGGCCCGACGACCGCCTGGCCGTCGCGGACCATCACCGGCCGGCAATGGTACAGCGTTCTCGGCGTCAGGCCCGTCAGGCGGTGGAAGTGCGCCCAGCGCGGGTCGGTCGTGGGCTTCGTCCTCCGCCCGTACGCGCGCGTCGGGCCGTAGTCGACGTGGCTCGTCGCCTCCTCGGCGCGGTCCTTCATCCGCCAGTACACCACGGCGGAATGGGGCGCAACGTGCGTCCACCGGCCCCGGAACTCCCCCGCCGGGTCGCCGGCGCCGAGGGCCCCAGCCGCCGGCCAGGCCATCCATGCAAGGACCGCGACGGCTCGTGGAAGGCAGTTGGTCCGCAGGGCGCTCGTGCAGGACATGTCGGTCCTCCCGCGTGTTGTGTCACTTCACAGCGATCTTCCCGCGCGCCCGCGCGAGGTTGCCGCCGCGGTCGATGGTGCCCAGGTGCAGGCGGATCTCGCCCGGCTTGGCGGGGCGGATCTCGAAGGTGATCTCCGCCCGGTCGGCCCGGCCCGCGTGGCCCTTGCCCCAGACGACCGAATCGCCGTGGTCGCAGAACAGCACGCTCGCGCCGAGCGCCTTGTCGTCGCGGACCTCGGCCTCGACCGTGATCTTCGTCGTCCCGGCGGCGATCTGCTTCGGGCAGTCCAGCTTGATCGTCGGCGGGCGGTTGTCCTCCAGGTCCGCCTTCGCGTTCAGCAGCCGCGTGAACGCCAGCATCCGCGTGTTGTCGGGCGAGAAGCAGACCTTCCCGGCCGCGCCGCGCACCCGCAGGTAGTTCCACCGCAGGGAGCGGAAGCCGTTGCCCATGATGTACAGCCGGTCGCGGCGGTGGTCGTGCCAGAGGCCCAAAGCGTGGCCGAGCTCGTGCGCGAGGGCGCCGAAGCCGTCCTCGATGAACTCGAAGCGCGGGGAGTTGGGTTTGCCGCAGCCCAGCGCCGTGCGCCCGCGGATGGGCGTCGCGTCGGCCAGCAGTTTGAGCTGGCCCGCCGTACTGTCGGCGCAGAACGCGTCGCGGAGGATCCACGCGCTGAACAGCCCCACGCCGCCGTCGCTGCTGAACTGCGCCCCCAGGGCCACGCCGCCCGGCCACTCGTACCGGTTCGCCCCCGGATCGTACGTCTCGGCGAAGATGGCGAACAGGCGCTTGTCCGCCGGGCCGAGCGCCTTGGTCACCTCCGGCAGGATCGTCTGCCACTGCCGCAGGAAGGCGTACTTCGGCGCGCCGTTGTAGTGCGCGGCGGCATGCCGGCCCCGCACCAGGTGCACGGTGAGGCGCCCGTCGCCGGCGAACTCGAAGTCCAGCCCGCCGGCGGCGAATCCCCCGTCCCGCAGGCTGCTGCGGAACAGGTCGTTGACGAACGTCATGACCGTCTGGATCTTCCCCCGCCAGGCGCGGGTCGGCTTGCGGTCGTTGGGCACGAAGTACACCAGCCGCACCTTCCGCCCCCGCCCCAGATCCCGCAGCCCCCCCGGCCGCCGGCGGACCTCGGGCCGCGCGGCGGAAGTCGCTCCCGTCAGGGCGAGGAGGAGACACAGCGAGATCACATTGCCAGGTCGCATGAGTTCCTTTCAGCTGCCGCGTGCGAAGCGTCGCACCTGATCACATTGTACACCGCCCCGTTCCGCCGGCGGCTACGAGTCGATCTCCCAGAGGTCGATCTGGCTGTGGGGCAGGTAGGGCTTGCCGACGATGCGGATGCGACCGGTGCCGTCGAAGTCGGCGAGCTTGGCCTCGTGCGTGCCCTGGGGGCAGTCGATGACCACCTGGCGGAAGCCGCCCTTCCCGTCGTTGAGCATCACGAGCAGCTTGGGGGCCTCGTTCCGGCCGAGGTGCATCTCCCCGCAGAAGATGTCGACGTGCCCGTCGCCGGTGAAGTCGGCCACCTCCAGGCTGTGCGGATGGAACAGGTCGTCCCGCAGGACGTGCATCTTCTCGAAGGTGGGCCCTTCCAGCCAGACCAGTCGCGCCGGGTCGCTCTCGCCCTCGGCGAGGACGATGTCGGTGGCGCCGCTGCCGGTGAGGTCCGCCAGGGCGACGCGGGCCTGGCCGAACTCCTCGATCAGCACGCGCCGCTGCCACGGCCGGCGCGGGTCGCCGGTGGGCTTGAAGATGTTCGCCCCGGCGACGATCTCGCAGGTCCCGTCGCCGTCCACGTCGGCCACCCGGGCGCCCTCCACCTCCACGTCATCGTGGATCACGTGGCAGTGGTCCTCGGGCCAGGGCTCGACGCGCGGGTCGGCGGGCAGGTCGAAGTACATCACCTTCCGCGCCCGCTGGGAGAGGACCACCAGCTCCGGCTCGCCGTCGCCGTCCACGTCGCCGAAGGCCTGGTCGTGGTACTTGCGGAACCGGTCGGTGATGACGCGCCGCATCCACGGCTGCGCGGGGTCCTCGGGGTTCTCCCACCAGTAGAGGCGTCGGCCGTCCCACTGCTCCCCGGCGATGATGTCCGGTCGGCCCGTACCCGTCAGGTCGAACGCCGCGCCCCCGGCCTCGAGCTCGCCGAAGCCGATCGTGTGCCGCTGCCACGACGGGAACTCGTACCAGACCAGGTTGCCCGTGGCCACCTGGCGCCCGGGACCCGGCGCGAACTTGCCCCCCACGATGATGTCCTTCAGCCCGTCGCCGTTCACGTCGGCGATCAGCAGGATGTCGTTCTCGCTGCCGGCCGGCGCCGCGTCGATCACGACGTGCCGAAACTCGATCGGCTCTTCCCGTTTCGGTTCCTCGGCCATGGTTTCGTCCCTTTCCCGTCTCGAGCCGCCCGCCGCCCTCCACCGCGAATGCGAAGCGTCAGGAGGTCCTCGGCCAGGATCTCGTCGGTCCGGGCGACGAGGCCCTCGAAGTCCGCCGTGGCCAGGAAGTACCGCCCGGTGAGGCGGTCGGCCCGCGCGCCGCCCCGGTCACGACGACCACCGCGTTGCTCAGCTCCATGCTCGCTCCCAGGCCCGGACGGAGACGTGGCCGAACGCATCGCCCCGGGCGGGCCGCCTCCAGCAGCATAGCGGTTCCGGGCCTCTCCGCAACGGTCCACCGGGCGAGATTGCCGCGCCGCGGCGGGGTCGGGGCAAGCGCTTGCTCCCGCGGCTTGGGAATCGTAGCCTCCCTTTGGCCGGCGGGATAGGCACGTGCCCGCGCGCCGGCCAGGGGGGGCGGCGGCTGGCGATCGCGCAGAGCGGCGCCATGGGACGCGGTTGCATTCGGGCATTCCGAATCGCGACGCAAGATCCCCGCCTCCCGCGACGATAAATCTCCGTAGAGACCGCACCTGGAGGCGGCACCCGATCTCACGGAGGACTCGCGCCCCCGAAGCGG
Source organism: uncultured Planctomycetaceae bacterium (assembly GCA_964642165.1). Classification (GTDB taxonomy): domain Bacteria; phylum Planctomycetota; class Phycisphaerae; order SM23-33; family SM23-33; genus CAYRVX01. The sequence goes on from CAZXOC010000081.1 coordinate 8,324, forward strand.
CCCGGCCGCTGCGCCGGAGCTTCGGAAACGCTGGAGCCGAACATGCACACCATCGCCATCGTCAACGAGAAGGGCGGAACCGGCAAGACCACCACCGCGGTGAATCTCTCGGCCGCCCTGGGCGGACTGGGACAGAAGGTCCTCCTGGTCGACCTGGACGGCCAGGCCGCCTCCTCCCGCTGGCTCGGCGTCGAAGAGGACGATCGACTGGCCGAAGCCCTGCTTCGCGGCGAGGGCCTCCAGGCGATCGAGGACGTCATCCCCGGCGTGTCGCTAGCCCCGGCCAGCGGGCGCCTCGACTCCGTCGCCCACGAGCTGCGCCCCACGCAGGGCGGGCAGCTCCGCAAGGTGCTCAAGCGGCTCAAAGAGCCCTACGACCTCATCCTCATGGACTGCCCTCCCTCGCTGGGCAACCGCCTGATCGGCAACGCCCTCCTGGCGGCCACCCACGCCATCGTGCCCGTGGAGACCTCGATCCTCGCCCTGGACGGGCTGAAGATCCTCCTGACCACCATCGAGGACGTCCGCGAAGGCTTCGGCCACGAGATCATCCTCGGCGGCGTGCTGGCCTGCCGGTACGACGGGCGGACGCGACTGAGCCGCCTCGTCCTCGAGGAGCTGCGCCGCGCCCTGCCGGGCAAGGTCTTCCAGACGGTCATCCGGGAGAATGTCCGGATGCGGGAGTGCCCGGCGTCGAGCCAGAGCATCCTGACGTTCGCCCCGGAGTCCCACGCGGCCGTGGACTACCGCGCCCTGGCCAAGGAGATGCTCTCCCACCCCGAGGCGTGGCAGGAGGCGGCCGCCGTGTCCGAAGCCGAGGGCGCCGACGACGGCCAGCGGCGCTTCTCCGTCGAGAACCTTCGGGACAACGCCGCCGCCAGCCTTCGCGAATCGGCCCAAAGGACCGCCCGCAAGAGGCCCGTTGAACTGGCCGACGAGACGCCCGACGAGACGCCCGACGAGACGCCCGACGAAACGCCCGACGAAACGCCCGACGAGACGCCCGCCGAGACCGAGACGCCGCTGGAGT
>CAZXOC010000081.1:9453-25419 GCA_964642165.1 uncultured Planctomycetaceae bacterium
ACGCCCGACGAAACGCCCGACGAGACGCCCGCCGAGACCGAGACGCCGCTGGAGTACCGCGTGGACCCGACCAGCAGCCTCGGGCGCGAGCGTCCCTCCCCGCTGAGGGAACAGCCGATCGTGCCGCCCACCTGCGGCCGGGACGAGCTGATGGCCCAACTGGAGCGCCTGGCCCGGGCGGAGTCCCGCCTGTCCTCCGAGGAGCCGAAGGAGCCCGAGGCCGCACACGGCCGGGAGGCCGAGCCCGAGACGGCAGAGCCGGTCGAGCCGCCGGCAGCCCCCGAGGCCGACCGGCCCGCCCCCATCCCCTTGGCGAGCGAGACGCAACCTCCTGCGCTCCAGGCGGTGGGCGCCACGCCCCCCGCGGCCCCGCCGCCGCCGAAGCCGCTGACGCCGGCGCCGCTGGGGGAGCGTCCGGCGGCGACGGTGGATTCCCCCGTGCCGGGCGTACCGGTTCCGACGACGACCGGGCCGACGGTGCCTCCTGCCCCGCTGGCGAAGGAGCCGCCGGTCCCGGCGGCAGGACCCCCGACGCCGCTCGAGGAGCCGCTCGAGGAGCCGCCGGCCCCGGCCGAGGAGGCCCCCTCGATCGCCTCGCTGCTCGAGCAGGAACACTCGAAGGACAAGGCGGCCGAAGCGCAAAGGCAAGGCGAGGACTATCCGGCGCTTCGCGCATTCCTTCAGAAGACGGGGCGGGCCGCCGACCCCCACGGCCCCACAGGGCACGGCGCGGAGGGCGAGGCAGACGGCGAGAGCGACGCGGATGGCGAGGCCGAAGAGCAGCACGGCCCCTTCCGCAGGAAACTGGTGGCGAACTGAGCGTCTGCGGTAACGACGCCGCCCGGGCGCCGCGGGCCCGCCTTCCTGACGTTCCCGGCGGGATCGCTCCGGCCAACGGCGCAGGCAGTGGGCATACGCAGCGGAGCGCGACTGATGAGCACGAAGAAAGGCCTGGATCTGGCGGCCGGACGCCTGACCGACATCGCGGCGGGGCCCCCTAGCAGCCGCCCCAGCCGCACGAAAAAGGCCAGCGCCTACAGCCGCAAACGCCTCGGGATCACGTCCGATAAGGAAGCCGATGCCGCTCAGCGGACAAAGCCGCCTCCCCGCTCAACCGAGGAGGACCGTCGCTCAACCGAGGAGGACCGTCCGACGCCACTTCTCCAGGAGCGAGCCGCGGCGCGCGCACGCCATCGCGAGGCCGCCGCCAAGGGGCAGTTCGACTGGCTCCTGCACGAAGGGGGCGACCCGCCCGACAGCGGCGCGTCGCCCGGAGACGAGAGCCTGTTCCGGAAGATCGTCCGCCGCCCCAAGGCGTTGGCGGCGGGGGCAGGCACGGTGCTCGCGGTCTCGCTGCTGCTGGTCTGGGGGCTGTCGGGATCGGACAAGCCCGACCCGCAGGCGCCCTCGCCGACCCGGACGCCCCGGCCGGCCAGACCCAGGCGACCTTCCCCCAAGCCGCCCGCTCGCGCCGGGAGCAGCCGGGGCGCCCGGGCTCCAACCAGAACGAACCGGGCGCCGTCGCCGGCGCCCGCGGCCGCCGCGGCCCGGCCGAAGCCCGAGCCGGGGAAGACCCGGATCGGCGCGGCCAACGTCCGGCCGCCCGTGGCCGGCAGGGCGAGTGCCAAGCCGGCAGCCCGGCCCAAGGCAACCAACCCGCTGCTGGCCACCATCGCGTCCCTGCTGGCCCGGGCCAAGCCGCGTTCGGACCGTCCGGCCGCAAGCCGCAAGTCGCCGGGGGCGACCTCGCCGGCGAAGCCCGCGGGGTCGGGCAAGGCGACGAAGCCGCCGTCCAGCCGCCAGCCCTGGCAGTACATGTCCTGCCCGCCGGGAATCCGGTGCACCGGTGTCTTCCAGCAGCCGACCGGGTCCATCGCCACCATCAACGGCCGGTTCCTCCGCGTGGGCGACCGCGCCAACGGCGCGAAGGTCGTTCGCATCAGTCCGATGTCCGTGGAGATGGAGCTCGACGGCAAGCGGTTCCTCGTCGCCATCAGCCCCGAGCGGGTCCGCCCCGACCGGAGCGACGAAGGCGAGGGCGAGGAGGGGGAAGAGGCCGAAGAGGACGACTCGGACGCCGACGACGCCGACAGCCAGGACGAGCCGGCGAAGAAGAAGCGCTCCTCCAGGTCGGGGTCGAAGAAGAAGTCCAAGCGGTCCGACGAAGACGACCGCTAGAAGTCCATTGCTCCGCCTGCCCCGCACCGATGGGGCGGCGAGAAATGTGGGTGAGAGGGAGGGGTACATGACCACACTGGCCTGCCTTGTCGCAGGGAGGCTGGGCTTGGCCGTTCGTTGCGATCGAGAGGGGGCCATTGGTGGGGCCGGGCCGGCCACGCGGTCGACGTACGGCGCGTCGCGTCTGGGGCTTCACCCGCCGCTTGCGGCGCGGTCGAGCCCGCGGAGGCCCGAGCGCCGACGCCTGCGGAAGAAGGGCACCTATCGCCTGCCGACGCCGCTGCTGCGTCGGCTGAAGGTCGTTGCCGCGACGACCGATCGCTACCAGTATGCCATCGTGGCCGAGGCGCTGCGGCGTTACCTCGGCGCGGAGACCGGCGTCCTGGCGCCGCGCGTCGCGGCCGACGACCGGGCGCCCCCGGCAGAGGAGGTCCACCTGGACGAGTGGTGGCGGGCCACGTGAGGCCCCGATCGCAGCCGAACCCATGCGGCACGCCGAAGCGGATTGCGGTACAATCCGCACCCCATGCTCCGGATGGTCATTTGCGACTGGAACGGGACGCTGTTCGCCGACACGCTGGAGGAGGCCTTCTTCTTCGGCCTGTGCCGGCGGGCGTTCTTCCAGGCCGTTCGGCGCGCTGACGCGCGGAAGGCGGCGCGGCTGGGCGCCTTGGGCGTCCGGTGCTACCGCCAGTACCTCCTCGCGCGCCGAGACCCCCAGCACGTCCCGAGATACATCGCTCGCATCGTGGGCCTGTTGGACGCCGACGTGTTCTCCGGCCTGACGCGCGAGGACGTCACCACCTACGCCCGCGGCTACGCCCGGCGGATCCAGCGGGGGCTGGACCGGCGGCTGCTCGAGCCCCTGGGAGCCCTTCGCGCCGAGGTCGGGGTGCCCTTGGGGGTGATCTCGGCGGGGTGCCGCGTGGGCATCGAGGCGGCGCTGGCCGAGGCGGGGGCGGCCTTCGACTTCGTCATCGCCAACGAGTTCCGCTGGGCGGGAGACGTCACGGCGGGCTTCGAGTTCCGGATCGCCGACGACAAGCACGAGCTGCTCGAGCGCTTCCTGGCGGGCGCCGGGATCGACCCCGGCGACGTGATGTACATCGGCGACAGCCCCCAGGACGAGGCGTGCTTCGACCTCGTGGGCCTGCCGGTCCTGAGCTTCTGGGCGACGGAAGACCACAAGCGGCGATTCGCCCGCGACTGCGGCGCCTTCGCACCGGCCGGCCGCGCGGAGTTCGAGACTTACCTGAGGCAGGTGGCGAGCGACACGGCCGGACGCCGGAAGGAGCGAGCGACATGACAGATCGACGCATGGCGTTGGCGGCGCTTGCGACGGTCCTGAGCACGTGCGCGTCGGCCGGTGCGGCCGGGGCGTTCGAGGTCCCCCTGACGCTGCGCGAGCCGGCGGGCGTCGCGCGGAAGTCCGAGCCCATCTCCGGTGGCGTGCCGCTGCCGAAGGGGCGCTTCCGGGCGGACCAGCCGTTCGCCCTCGTCCGCGCCGACGGCACGGAGCTGCCCTGCCAGGTGAGCCCGCTCGTGATCGAGACGGACGGCACGCTTCGCTGGGTGCTGCTGGACTTCCAGGACGACGTCGCCGCGCGGCAGCGGAGGCACTACGTCCTTCGAGCCGGGCCGCCGAGGACCAAGCCGCCGCGGACGCTGACGGTCCACCGCACCCAAGCCGCCGTCACCATCGACACCGGCCGGGCACGCTTGGCGATCTCGAGGACCAGGCCGTTCGGGCTCTTCGAGTCCGTCGCGGTCGGGGGCAGGAAGGTCGTCACGGGCGGCGCGGTCGCCTACACGCAGTTCCACGGCCGCAAGGGATGGGACGACGCCAACGCGTGGCGGCAGCGCGTGCTGCATGCCGGCCCGCCGGAGACGGTCAGACTGCACCACGCCGGGCCGCTGCGGGTGACGGTCGAGGTCGCCGGGCACTTCCGCGACGACCCGCTCGGCATGGGCTACAAGGCCTTCATCACCACCTGGGCCGGCAGCAGCCGCGCGCAGGTGAAGTACAAGCTCTGCAACAGCCACCCCGCCCAGTACACGCTCATTCCCGTGCGGCAAGCGCGCCTGGAGCTGAAGCTGGCCGGGGGCGGCAAGGGCGAGGTGCTGATCGGCGCGGGCAAGCCCGTGGTCGCCGCGGACGCCGGCTGGCTCCACCAGGGCCTGGAGATGCGCGCCGGGGCGGGCGCGGCGCGGGCCGGCGGGCCCGGTCCGGAGGACCTCTGGCGCAGCGCGGGCCCGGCGGACGCCCCGGGCGGCTGGATCGCGTTCACCGGCGATGCGAGCGTCTTCGTCTGCGACCGGCTGTTCGCCACCAACCCGCCGCGGCGGCTGGCCGTCGAGGGCGGCAAGCTGGTCCTGGAGCCGATCGCGACGGCGTTCGAGGCGCCAAAGGACCGGCGCGGGCGGCCCGTCGGCGCGCCCCACACGGCCGAGGGGTCCTGGCTGTTCGACTGCACGCACCACAGCAGCGAGTACCTCTTCGACTTCGACGCAGCCGCCGACGCCGAGGCGCTCGACGCGGCCGCCAGGGCGTTCCGCCGTCGCCTGTGGGTCCTGGCGCCGCCGGGCTACTACAGCGCCTGCGAGGCCGTCGGCACGGGGCACTTCGGGACGCTCGCCGACGAGATCGCCTGCTACCGCACGTGGGGGTGGAAGTTCACCGACCGGCAGCGGCCGCAAGCGCCGCAGGTCGGCGGCGACGCCTTCGTCGGCTGGGAGGACAACCACTACGAGAGCGAGGCCGACAGCGTCGAGGGCCTGCTGCTGATGTACCTCCGCACGGGCGAGCGCGGCTGGTTCGACCTCGCCGAGGCGTGGGCCCGCTACCACGTGGACCTCCAGGTCTGGCGGACGGACGGCTGGCGATGGAAAGACGGGGCGATCTGGTTCCCGCAGGGCGGCCCGCAGGGCAACCGCCCGGTCCGCAGGAAGTGGAACTTCGCCTGGGGCCCGAACTGGGGCGGGCGCAAGGACAGCCGCGACTGCCGCGACCTGTGGCGCCACTGCATGGCCAAGAGCTGCTACTGCCACTACTACGGGGCGGGGATCGTGGACTTCTTCTGCCTGACGGGCGAGCCGGACGCCCTGGCGGCGGCCATCGACAACGTCGAGACCAAGGACAGCGAGTTCCGCCGGCACCAGCAGTTCGTCCCCGGCAAGACGCCGGTGGGCTCGATCCGCGGCTTCGGGCGCGGCTTCCAGGTCATCCTGCGGACGCTGGAGGCCTGCCCCGACAACGAGTTCGTCGCCGACCTGGCGCAGCTCTGCGCGCGGACGCTCTGGCAGAGCCCCCTGCTGGACGAACGAGGGTTCCACGGCACCGGCGAGGGCGCGGCGCACGGCATGCGGATCAAGGACCTCTCGCCTCCCATCCTCCGGTGGATGCGCGAGCGGGGCATCACCTTCACCCAGCGCGGCGGGCAGGTGGACACGCTCACCCAGGCCGGGCGGACCTGGACAACGCACAACTACGGCGGCACGTGGCAGCACGTCTACATACAGAACGGGGCCGAACGCTACGCCCGCCACTTCGACGACGACGACATGCGCGACGTCACCATCGCCTTCGCGCAGATGAGCGCGAAGTACATGCGCAGCCGCAAGTGCCACCAGACCTGGTACTACACCTACTTCGACGTGCCGGCGAGGGGGCAGGTGTTCGACCCGTGGGTCTTCGACCACGCCGACACCGCCGACGGCGTCGGGTGCGTGCACTCGGGCTACTACACGCGCCACTACCCCGACGCCTGCGCGAAGGGCTACTCGCTGACGGGCGAGAGGCACCTGCTCGAGGAGGCTCGGCGCTTCTGGTACTACGGCTCGAAGCGCCGCTACCGCACGAAGGGGTACGTGGGCGGGAAGGACGAGATCGGCAAGTTCGCCGGCCACCGCCCGCCGAAGGACGACGACGTGCTGGCGGTCTCGCGGCTGTTGTACGAGGCCGCTCACCCGCGCCCGGACGCCCGGGCGCCGGCGGCGGTGACGGACCTGCGCGTCAAGCTCCTCGGCGGGGGCAAGGCGGAGGTGCGTTTCAGGGCCCCGCGCGACGCCGGCGGCGGGCGCGTCGTGCGATACCAACTCAAGGCCGCGGCCCTGCCCATCCTGCCCTACGAGCAGTGGGACTACGCCCGCGACGTGGGCAAGAAACGCAACTGGTGGCGGGCCGTCAACCTCCGCGGCGAGCCCGCCCCCCGCAGCCCCGCCGCCGCCGAGCGGTTCGTGGTGACCGGCGTGCCCGACGCCCCGGCCGGCAAGCTCCACTTCGCCGTCCGCAGCTTCGACGACTCGCACAACCGCTCGGCGATTTCCAACCTCGCCCGGCCGTGATGGCGCCCGCCTGTCAACGCACCCCGCGCACGCGCATCCGGATGCCGTACAGGCCCTTGCTCGCCGTGATGAACAGCATCCCGCGGTCCCGCCCGCCGAAGCACACGTTCGCCGTCCAACGCTCGGGCACCGCGATGTGCTGAACCTTCCGGCCGCCCTTGTCGAACGCCGTCACGCCGCGGCCGGTCACGTAGACGTTGCCCTCGTCGTCGATCGTCATGCCGTCGGAGCCCATTTCGCAGAAGAGCTTCTTGCCCGCCAGCGTGCCGTCCGTCTGGATGTCATAGACGTAGGTCTTGCGGCCGCGAATATCGGCCACGTACAGCCGCTTGCCGTCCGGCGTGCCGACGAGGCCGTTGGGCTGCTTCAGGTCGTCGGCGACGCGAAGGAGCCTCTTGCGGTCCGCCGAGAGGAAGTAGACGGCCTGGACGTCCTGCTCAGCGGGGCCCCGCTTCCAGTACGGGCGCTTGTAGAACGGGTCGCTGAAATACAGGCCGCCGTCGGGGCGGATCCACAGGTCGTTGGGCCCGTTGAGCAACTTGCCCTTGTAGTCCTTGACGAGGACGGTGGCCTTGCCGGACCGGTCGATGGACCAGAGCTGGTTCTTCTCGTCCGCGCAGGCCAGCAGGTTGCCTTGCTTGTCGAAGTACAGGCCGTTCGACCGCCCGCACGGCTTGAGGAACGTCGAGAGCTTCCCGTCGACGCTCCACTTCATGATGCGATCGTTGGGCTGGTCGGTGAAGAACACGTTGCCGTTGGCGTCGACGGCGGGGCCTTCGGTGAACCGAAAGCCCCCGGCGAGCTTCTCGACCTTCGCGCCTGGCGCGGTGACGCCTGCTTCCTCGCCCCGCGCGTGCCCGCCGCAGGCCAGGACCACGATGACGGCCGGGATACACAGCTTCCTCATGATTCGCTCTCCCACGTTGCGGATTGCGGCGGTCGGCTTGCCTTCGAAGGACGGGCGGCGCCTCCGCTCACTCGTCGAGTTCCTCCCCGAGCTTCGCGGCGGCGTATTCGGCGCGGGCGGCGGCATCGATGGGCCGGCCCTGCTCCCGGCACCAGGCCAGCAGCTCCTCCACGTCGATCTCGACCTTCTCGGCGCGCTTCCCCGCCATGCGGAGCCCGCTCAGCCGCCTTGCCGCGGCCGCACGCCACTGGTCATAGCTCTCCCAGATCTCCTGCACGTCCGGGGCGATCTCCTCCAGGCGATCCCACTGCGACGGCCGGTACCACGCCACCGCCGCGACGGCGTCTTCGTCGTCCTGCTCGGGCATGCTGCTCTCCTTCAGGTCGGCCAGGGGCGGCCGCCGGGCCCGTGCCCTACTTGCGCCCGCCGAGAGAGATCAGGTGCGAGAACGTCCGGAGGTACATGCGGCCGGCGGAGACGGCGGGGCTCGCGAAGGTCCGCTCGCCCAGGGGGTTCTTGGCGAGCAGCTTGAACTGCTTGCCGGCGGCGAGGACGTACGCGCTGCCGGTGCGGGACATGCAGTAGAGCCTCTCGCCCACCAGCACGAAGGAGCCGTAGAAGCGGTCGGACAGCTTGCCCTGCCAGACTTCCTTGCCGCTGGCTGCCCGCACGCACATCACGCCGCCGCGATCGTGCAGGAGGTACAGCAGCCCGTCCTTGAACAGCGGGGTGGGCACGTACGGGCCGGTGCGGCGCATCTCCCAGGCCAGTTCGGCGGTGCCGTCGTCCTTCGGGCGCACGGCGACCAGGCGGATGCCCCCGCCGCCCGTGCCGCACGTGGCGATCACCAGGTCGCCGGCGACGACGGGCGAGCCGACCACGCGGGCCGGCAGCACGTCGCGGATCTGCCACGAGAGCTTGCCGGTTTTCGCCTCGATGCCGGCGACGCCCTCGGCGGTGCCGACGACCACGATCTCGTCGCCCTTCCCCGCCCGCCGCATCACGCACGGCGTGGCGTAGGACGTCTTGGCCCCGCCCTTGCGGGGCAGCTTCCAGCGCGTCTTGCCCGTCGCGGCGTCCAGGGCCACCACGAAGCTCTCGCCCAACTGGTCGTTGGCCAGGACGACCATGTCCTCGTAGAGCATCGGGGCCGGGCACGGACCGTGCTGGCTGCGGTGGCTGCCCAGGTCGCGCCGCCAGAGCTCCTTGCCGTCGTGGTCCAGGGCCACCACCGTGATCTCCTTCGGCGTCGCCCAGCAGGCGTAGACGCGCTTCGCATCCAGCAGCGGCGTCGGGGCCGCGGGGTGGTTGTCCCGGTGCATGCGGTAGGACGGCGACTTGTACTGCCGCGTCCAGAGGCTGCCCCCGTTGGCGGCGCTCAGGCAGCAGACCATCCGGGTGAACGTCCGGTCGTCGCAGCAGAGCAGGAAGATCCGCTCGCCCCAGACGGCCGGCGAGCCGTGGCCCGTGCCCGGCAGCTTCACCTTCCAGTTGTGGTCGCCCTCCCCCCACCGGACGGGGACGGTCTCCGCGCCGGTGCTGGCATGGCCCGTGCCGTTGGGGCCGCGGAACCGCGTCCACTCCTGCCCGTTCGCCGGCAGAGCGCCCGACCAGGCCGCCCAGGCCAGCCCGACAGGCAGCCACCACCTTCTCTTCCTCGGCTGCGTGGACAGCATGAAGTCATCCTCTTGCTTCGGATCGGAGCGAGCGCCGGCATCCCACGTCGGATGCACGCAAACGTGTCGCCCCGATTGTACGAAAAGCCCCGGCTGAATCCACGGCCGAATGCCGACGGGACCGGGCACCGTCGCCTGCTCAGCACGTCACGTGGACCAGGGCGGCCTTGCGCGAGTCGCAGGCGTTGTAGGCCTCGGCGAGCTGCGGCGTGGGCAGGACGTGCCATTCGGCAACGTGCCCGCGGAGGTACGCCTCGCCCTCGGGCGTCAGCTCGGCCGCGCCGTACTGGCCCGTGCCGATGAAGACCACTGCCGGAGCGCCTTTGCAGAGCCGCTTCAGCTCGTCCGGCCCGATCTTGTGGCTGGTTCCGTAGGCGGCCTTGGCGAGCTTCTTCTTGCGCTTCTTGACCGCCCCGTCGGCGAGGAGGTAGACGTCGTGGTCGTAGATCTCCCCACCGATCGTGATCCGCCCGAAGCTCGTCTCCGCAATGGACGGCTGCGCTGCCATCTTCGCACCTCCTCCTTGCGGTCCCAACGCCTGTCTGCAAGTCCGCCGCCGCAATGGCGCCGCAAGCTGCTATACCAGCCCGAGCCCCCGGAGGGCGCCCACTGAGAGATAGAGATGCAGAGAATCGTCACGCAGCGCGACGAAGCCGTACTTCCGGTAGAAGCGCCGCGCCGCTTCTCCCTCGGCGAGCACCTCCACGGCGTGGATGCCGATCACCCGCGCCGCCCGCACGATCCGCTCGAGAGCATCCATCAGCAGCAGCCGCCCGAGTCCGAGGCCTTGCACCGGCCTGTGGACGGCCAATCGGCCCAGGTGGGCCACAGGAACCGGGTATCGTGGCAATCGCTTCGCCTGCTCGTCGGGAAGGTCGACAAACCTGACGGCCCCGGAGGAGATGCTGCAGTAGCCCTCCACGCGGGTCGATCCCGGGGGCACGGCTACGTAGGTCCGGCTGATTCCCAGCCTCTGATTCTGGCCAGCAAAGCGCCGCAGGAACTCATTGAGCGATTCGGACCCGCAATCGAACGACGATCGATCGTGCCGCCCGGAAAGCTCTTCGATAGCCCACGTGACGGGGTGCTGCTCAGGCACGCTGTCGCCCATATGCTCGGGCAGCCCGCTTCAGTTCCTCGTTCGGTTCGGCGTCGAGCATGGCAAGGAACAGCTCGCGGTCCCGATCGGACAGGACGGTGGTTTCGTTCTCGTGAAGGGCTTTGCGGGCATCCCGGACGAGACTGGAGACCGCGAACTCCGTCACCGACTGACCGAGCGCCGAGGCTGCCCGCTCGATGAGCCGCTTGTGCGCAGCATTGAGACGGAAGTTCAGGCGATCCTTCCTTGTCGCGGCGTTGCCCATGGAGGAAGCTCCCTTGGCACGTGTTACATACAGCATAGCATCTTGTACGTCAACTCGCCACACGATTGTCGCGCGGCTCCGTGAGCGATGGCCTCGTCGACGCATGGCGCGGACCGACCGTGCGGACAAGGCCCACCCCGCGTTCCCGGCGGAGTTTGAACTCCGCGATCCACCGATGCTCTGGTAGAATGACCGGCTCCCATGAGGAAGAGGACGCTCCTGGTATCGGTGCCTTCCTTCCTGGCCGCGGCGGCCGGGCTCGCGGGCCTGCTGATGGGCATGGCGTGGCTGATGCGGCCCGACATGTCCGCCAGGCCCCCTGCCTACTCGGCCGAGGAGCTTCGCGCCGCCGAGAAGGCCCGCGACACGCGGATCGACCCCAACCGCCCCATGGTCCTGTACCGCGAGGTGGACTACGGCGAGGGCGATTCGGCGGCGTGGTGGCCGAAGGGCCAGTCGCCGGTGCTGGACGAGCTGGTCGCGGACGGCACGCTGCCGCCGGTGGCCGAGCGCGTCGGCCCGGAGCCGTGCGTCGTCGAGGGCGTCGAGGGGGTGGGCAAGTACGGCGGGACGTGGGTGCGGATCGGCAACGCCGACAGCGACGTCTTCGGCGTGCTGGGCTCGCGGCTGTCGGCGTCGCTGCTGGTCCGCTGGTCGCCGCAGGGCTACCCCCTCGTGCCTCACGTGGCCAGGAGCTACGAGGTCTCCGACGACTACACGACCTACACGTTCACGCTCCGCAAGGGCATGCGGTGGTCGGACGGCCACCCGTTCACCACCGCGGACGTGATGTTCTGGTGGCAGCACGAGGCCAACGACGAGCTGCTGTCCGGCTCGGTGCCGAACATCATGAAGGTCGCCGGGGAGCCGGGGACAATCGAGAAGCTCGACGAGTACCGCTTCCGCGTGAAGTTCCCCCGCCCCCACGGGCTGTTCCTGCCGAAGCTGGCGACGGCCGAAGGGCGCAGCTTCGCCGCGAGCCCCGCCCACTACCTGCGGCAGTTCCACCCGACGATCGGGGACAGGAAGCTCATCGAGGAGACGCAGCGTGCCCGGCGGCTGGCGAGCCCGCTGGCCGTGTACCGGACGATCAAGGGGGTGAGCAACCCCGAGCACCCGCGGCTGTGGCCGTGGGTCCACCGCACGCACAAGCCCAACCCCCCCTACAGCTTCGTGCGGAACCCGTACTACTGGATGGTCGACACGCAGGGCAGCCAGCTCCCGTACGTGGACCGGCTGCACTTCGAGGTCAAGAGCGGGGACATGATCTCGGTGAGCGCCTCGGGCGGGCAGCTCACGATGCAGGCGAGGCACCTGCGGTACGACCAGTACACGCTGCTGATGGGCGAGCGGCGGCGTGGCGGGTACGACGTGCGTCACTGGTACGCCGGCGACCGCGGCGTGTTCGTGGTCAGCCCGAACCTGAACCTGAAGGTCGACCCGAGCGACCCCGCCACGGCGCAGAAGGCCCGCCTGCTGGCCGACAGCCGCTTCCGGAAGGCCCTCTCGCTGGCCATCCATCGCAGGGACATCATCGACGCCGAGTTCAACGGCCAGACCGAGCCCGCCCAGGTGGCTCCGGGCCCGGCGTCGTACTACTACGAGCCGTCCCTCTACCGGGCCTACACCGCGTACGAGCCGGCGCGGGCCAACCGCATGCTCGACGAGCTGGGCCTGGACAAGCGGGACTACGAGGGCTTCCGCACGTTCCCCGACGGCACCCGCATGTCGTTCTACCTGAACCTCTCCCTGTCGGGACTGACGCCCGCGGGGCCCGCGCAGTTCATCGCGGACGACTGGCGGGACGTGGGCATCCGGGCGATCCTGCGGGTGCGGGCGCGGAGCCTGTTCTACACGGAGAAGGCCGCCCTGCGCCACGACTTCAACGTCTGGTCGGGCAACGGCGAGTACCTGCCGATCCTGGAGCCCCGCTACTTCCTCCCGGTCCGGGGCGAGTCGAACTTCGCCATCGGCTACGCCAACTGGTACTCGCGCGGCGGGCTGTACGACGACCCGCGGGCCCGCCTGCCGGGCGCGATCGAGCCGCCGGCGGACCACCCGCTGCGCCGGGCGATGGAGGTCTACGAGCGCACCGGCTCCACCGGCGACCGCGCCAAGCAGCGGGAGATCTTCCGCGAGGCGCTGAAGATCGCCGGCGAGAACCTCTGGGCCATCAACGTCTGCACCTCCCCGCCCGTCGTCGTGGTGGTCAAGGACGGGTTCCGCAACGTGCCCGCCACGGCCGTGGCGAGCTGGGACTTCCAGACCCCCGCCAACGCGGGCATCGAGACGTACTACTGGGACCGCGACACCGACACGCCCGGCACGAAGCAGCAGATTCGCCAGGAGATCCGGAAGGTCACCCCGCCCCCGGACGCCCCGGCGGCGGTGGCCGCGGCGGGCAAGAGCCCCGACTGGCTGGGGCGGATCATCCGCTGGGCCGTGGTGGGCATCGCCCTGGCGCTGGTGGGCATGGCGGCCGTCAAGCACCCCTACATCGGGCGGCGGCTGCTCATCATGGTCCCGACGCTCCTGATCATCTCGGGGATCGTCTTCACGATCATCCAACTGCCGCCGGGCGACTACGTCACCAGCCGCATCATGCAGCTCCAGGAATCGGGCGACACGGCCCAGTTGAAGGAGATCGAGGACCTCAAGGGTCTGTTCTTCCTGGAGGACCCGGTGCACGTGCGGTACGCACGGTGGATGGGTCTGCACTGGTTCGGCACGCTCCGCCTCGCCGAGGAGTTCCCGTTCGTCGAGGCGGACGCGAAGCACGAGGGGCTGCTCCAGGGCAACCTGGGGCGGTCCATGGAGAACAGCCGCCCCGTCAACCAGATCGTCGGCGACCGGATCGTCCTGACGGTGCTGATCTCGCTGGGGACGATCCTCTTCACGTGGGCGGTGGCGATCCCGACGGGGATGCTCTCGGCGGTGCGGCAGTACTCGGTGTGGGACTACGTTTTGACATTCGTGGGCTTCATCGGGATGTGCGTGCCGAGCTTCCTGCTCGCGCTGATCCTGATGTACCTGGGCAAGCGGTTCTTCGGCTGGGAGCTGTCGGCGCTGTTCAGCGCGCAGTACGCCACGCAGGCAGAGTGGGACTGGGGCAAGTTCCTGGACCTGCTGAAGCACGTCTGGGTGCCCGTGCTGGTCCTGGGCGTGGGCGGCACGGCGGGGATGATCCGCGTGATGCGCGGCAACCTCCTGGACGAGTTGAGGAAGCCCTACGTGACCACCGCGCGGGCCAAGGGCGTCCGCCCGATGAAGCTGCTGCTCAAGTATCCCGTGCGGATGGCGCTGAACCCCTTCGTCAGCGGCATCGGCCACCTCTTCCCCCAGCTCGTCAGCGGCGGGGCGATCGTCGCGATGGTGCTCAGCCTGCCGACCGTCGGACCGCTGATGCTCGCGGCGCTGATGAACGAGGACATGTACCTCGCCGGGTCCATGCTGATGGTCCTGAGCCTGCTGGGCGTGCTGGGCACGCTGGTCAGCGACCTGCTGCTGCTCTGGCTGGACCCCCGCATCCGCTACGAAGGGGGCGGGCGATGAGCGCGGCGAGGACCCTTCCCACCGCCGCGCCCGCGGCGTCCCACGAGTCCCAGTGGGCGCTCATCCGCCGGCGCTTCGTCCGCCACCGTCTCGCCGTCGGGGCCCTGTTCGCCCTGGCCGTCCTGTACTCCCTGGCCATCTTCGCGGAGTTCTTCACGCCCTACCCGTCGGAATGGCGCGACCTGCCGCACGCCTACTGCCCGCCCCAGCCGCCGCGGTGGAACTGGGATCGCGGCCTGTACGTCTACGCCGTCAAGCGCCACGTCGACCCCGTCACGTTCCAGAAGAGCTACGTCGAGGACCGCGGCGACGTGATCCCGCTAGGCTTCCTCGCCCGCGGCGAGCCGTACAAGCTCTGGGGCCTCGTTCCCCTGGAGCGCCACTTCCTCGGCGCGGACCACGAGGCGTACCGCCCGCCCCGCGAGGCTGGATCGCCCGGCGCCCCCGCGACGGGGAAGGCAGGGCCCGACACGCAGCGGCTCAACCCCACGTTCTATCTGCTCGGGGCGGACAAGTACGGGCGCGACATCTTCAGCCGCATCCTTCACGGTTCGCGGATCAGCCTGTCCATCGGCATCGTCGCCATCGTCGTGACCTTCCTCCTGGGCGTGACGATCGGCGGGATATCGGGCTACGTCGGCGGGGCCGTCGACAACGTCATCCAGCGGCTGATCGAGATCATCAACTCCTTCCCCCGCCTGCCGCTGTGGCTGGCACTGGGCGCGGTGATGCCGTCGGACTGGTCCCCGGTGCGGGTGTACTTCGGCATCACGCTGGTGCTGAGCCTGCTCGGCTGGACCGGCCTGGCACGCGTCGTCCGCGGCAAGCTGCTGAGCCTGCGGGAGGAGGACTACGCCGTGGCGGCCCGCCTGATCGGCGCCGGCCACGCCCGGATCATCTTCCGCCACCTGCTGCCGGGCTTCACCAGCCACATCATCGTGTCCCTGACGCTGCGCGTGCCCGTGATGATCCTGGGCGAGACGGCGTTGAGCTTCCTGGGCCTGGGCCTGCGCCCGCCGGTGGTGAGCTGGGGCGTGATGCTCCAGGACTGCATGAACATGCAGGTCGTCGCGCACTACCCATGGCTGTTGCTGCCGGTGGTCTTTATCATCCTGACGGTGCTGAGCTGCAACTTCCTGGGCGACGGCCTGCGCGACGCCGCCGACCCCTATGCCGCGAGGTGAAACGGACAGGACGCGCCGCGCCGAGTCGCGCGGCCGAGCGGAAACCAGCATGGAGACGGACCGCGACATCCTGCTCGACGTGCAAGACCTGCGGACGTACTTCACCGTCGACGAGCAGGAGATCCGCGCCGTCGACGGGGCGTCGTTCCAGGTGCCTCGCGGGCGGATCGTCGCCATCGTGGGCGAGAGCGGCTGCGGCAAGAGCGTCACGGCGTACTCGGTGATGCGGCTGATCCAGAAGCCGGGGCGGATCGTCGGCGGGCGGATCCTGCTGCACCCGCGCGGCGGGCAGGCCATCGACGTCACCGCCCTCGCGGAGAAGGACGAGACGCTCTTCCACCTTCGCGGGGGGCTGGTCAGCATGATCTTCCAGGAGCCGATGACGGCGCTGAGCCCGGTGCACACGATCGGCAACCAGATCTGCGAGGCGATCCACCTGCACCAGGACGTGACGAAGCGCCAAGCCGAGGACCGCGCCGCCGCCATGCTGGGCAAAGTGGGTATCCCCGGCGCCGAGCAGCGCCTCCGGCAGTACCCCCACGAGATGTCCGGCGGCATGCGCCAGCGCGTCGTCATCGCCATGGCGCTGGTCTGCGCGCCCGAGCTGCTCATCACCGACGAGCCCACCACCGCCCTCGACGTGACCATCCAGGCGCAGATCCTCGAACTGATCCGGAGCCTCCAGCGCGACCTCGGCACGAGCGTCCTGCTGATCACGCACGACCTGGGCGTGGTGGCCCAGACGGCCGAGGAGGTCGCCG
>CAZXOC010000082.1:0-18334 GCA_964642165.1 uncultured Planctomycetaceae bacterium
GGCCCAGGGATTCGAGATCGCCGGGTACGGCTGGTGGCAGGGCCACAAGGACCAGAGCGAGCCCCATGCAAGCAACTACGAGTCTAACCTGGTGAACCTCATCAATGAGGTGCGGGCGTATTACGAGACCCGCTATCCGGGCAACACCAGCCCGGATGCACCCTTTGTGATAGCCACCATCGGATTTGGCGGTTGGAGCCTCTCCGGAGCCGGCCTGACCGTTGCCAATGCTCAACTTGCCGTAAGCGGAGAGACGGGCGAGTATCCTGAGTTTGAAGGGAATGTCAAAACCGTCGAATCCCGGGATTACTGGAGAGACGTCGCCGATTCTCCGGGAAATGAGGGTCATCACTACAACAACAATGCCTGGACCTATATGATGGTCGGCGATGCCCTGGGCCGGGCGATGGTTGGTCTGGAGGCAAAGCGCCCGTTCGTTACCGTGGATCAGGAGACGGGGGAGATCAGAATCGTCAATCCCTCGGATGGCGAGATCGACATGGCTCTTCGGGGCTATTCGATCACGTCGGCGGCGGGAGGGCTGGATGCGGACCAATGGACGCCCATTGCGGGCAACTACGACCGCGCCGGTGACGATTCGGTGGACGACGACGGCAACTGGTCCGTGCTGACCGGTACGAACGCCGGTCTGAGCGAGGAGGCGGAGGTCGGCGGCGGCGATGGTCTGATCGCGATTGGCGGCGAAGTGAGCTTGGGCGTCGGCGCGTGGGTCCGGAATCCGACGAGAGACGTTCAGTTCATGTACACGGATGCCAACGGGGTCCTGCAAGGGCTTTCGATAGGGTATATCGGCGCGCCCATCGTGCTCGGCGATCTGAACTTCGATGGAACGGTCAACGGACTCGACTGGCCCGTCTTTCTGAAGGGCAACCAGAGCGACCTGTCCGCTCTGTCGGTGGCCGAGGCATACCAGGTGGGCGATCTGGACGGCGACCTCGACAACGACATATACGACTTTGCCCTGTTTCGGGAAGCCTACGAACTCGCGAATCCGGCAGCGGGCGCGTTCGAGGAAATGGTAGCCGCCTACTCGGTTCCGGAGCCGACGTCGCTGATCCTGCTCGCTGCCGGCGCGGCAGGGGTGGGAATGCGGCGAAGAAGAAGGGCTCGCCGGGCTCATGGGCCGCAACGGAGCCCCTCACACGGGGGAACACTCCCCCGTGAGCGGCGCCCGGCAGCCGTCAACGACACCGGGCTCGGGAAACGCATGATTGCGGGAAATCGAATCAGGACGGTGTTGGGCATCGCGGCCGTGGCGATGGCAATCCTTCTCCTCATGACCGCCCCGGCCGGCGCGGTGACCGTTGTTGAGGAACAGTTCATCTACGAACCGGTTCAGGCGAACATCAATGGCCAGGACGGCGGCATCGGTTTTGAGGGTGCGTGGGTCTCGACCATCTCCCACGGCAGGTTCTATTGGATTCGGTCGCCGGGCCTGGAATTCACGGATGTGAATTCCTTGGAACTGCCGGTGGCCGGCAATGCGCTGTCCCGATACGGCGCTGCAGGCAGGGCCCAGGCACACCGGTTGCTTTCGGAGGAGTCGAAGGCCGCGCTGACGGGCGACGACACGACGATCTGGTTCAGCGCTCTCTTCCAGGCGCCTTCCGCCCATCGGCAGGCGGCGTTCCTTTTCGGAACGGACCCGTTCACTACCGCCATTCCCCCGGTGCTTGCCGCTGCCGGTGACGGTTTTGGGTTTACGCTATTGGCTCCTGACGGGGTCAGCAACGGGGACGGCACGATCAATGCGCTTGCTCTTGACGGCAGTACTGTGCCAACAGTCGTTCCAGGTACATTCAACCCGGACGTAGAGACCTCTCTGATTGCCGGCAAGATCAATTGGAAGCCCGACGGCACGCCGGATGAGCTATACCTTTTCAGCGTCACCGATATGTCGACCGAACCGCTGGAGGAAGCGGCGATCGCATCGATCACGAATCTGGACTTCGACCAGTCGGCCTTCGACACCGTGGCGATGTGGGACACCAACAACGCCATCACCGATGAAGTCCGTTTCGGCGCGACGTTTGACGATGCGATGGGCAACCCCGTGCCCCCGCCCCTCCTGACCTTGAAGGTCAACCAGGGCACGGGCGCGATGGCGTTGGTCGGTGATCCGAGCGTAGCCACTGACATCAACTTCTATGAGATTACCAGCGAGGCGAACTCGGTCGATGCGGCGAATTGGCTCAGCCTGGCGGATCAAGACTATGAAGAAGGCGGACCGCCCGATGGCTCGGGCGACGGCTGGGAGGAAGCAGGCGGCGTGGGCCCTCACGCCCTGGCGGAAGGCTTCTTGCTGGGCAGCAGTACCATCGGTGCCTCCCAGTCTGTGGGCCTGGGAAGGGGATACGATGTCGGCGTCGGCGCGGAAGATCTGGCGTTCAAGTACCGCACCGACATCGGGGCGATCCTCGAGGGACTCGTCGAATACGTCCCGTCGGGCATCCCCGGCGATGCGGACGAAAACGGCGTGGTTGACGCAGCCGACTACATCGCCCTCAAGACCCACATAGGGCAAGGCTCCGGGGCCACGACGGCCGACGGCGACTTCGACGGCGACGGGGACGTAGACCGCGCCGACTTCCTGGTTCTGAGGGCCAACTTCGGCCGCCTGGCCCCGGCCGGCCCCGTGCCCGAGCCGTCCGCGCTGGCTGTGCTCGCCCTCGGCGGTCTCGCCGTGGCGCTGAGGCGCAGGCGAACATGACGTGACCGGTCGCACGCCGCTTGCCCAAGGCGATCAGGTCGAGCCGGCTGATATCCTCCGAGCGCCTCTCATCGCCGCTTCGGCTGGGATTCCCCCGCGGTCCGGACAGCACTCCGCACATGGCCGGAGAGGCCGTACGGCATGTGCGTGTCACCCGGTCGGAACTGGCTTCCGCTCGACCCTTGACCTGCCCTCTTGCATAGGCCGCCCGCAGCGGGCCTCCTCGCGGGCTTGTCCGAACATCCGCCTTCGCCCCGGGCTTCGGCGGACAGGTCCGCCTTCGCCCCGGGCTTCGGCGGACAGGTCCGCCTTCGCCCCGGGCTTCGGCGGACAGGTCGCCCTCGGGCATGCCTGGGACGGCGAGTATCCGCCGCGCCTCGCCAGCCGTCTCCTTGTCGATGCGCTGGAGACGCTTGACCAGGCAGCGGATGCTGCGATTGCGGTCGCGGTTGGCCCAGATGCCCTCGATGATCTCGACGATGGTGCCGGTCCGCCGGTGCAGGGCGTGGCGGGCGCCCGTGGCGGGGGTCGGCGGCGCGGTTGGCGAGATGTCATGCGGACGCCGACGTCCGGCGGCGGAGGCGGTTCGCCTGGCGGCCGCGCGGGTGAGGTCCCCGTGGGTCATGGTCCTCTTCCCGTGCCGGCGATGCGTCGAGCTGCCAAGAGGTCGGGGTATCGCGGCTGCCACCCATCGTAGCGAGACCGAGGCGATCCGGCAAGGCCGCGCGCGGGCGGATGGGCGTGCGTTCACTCGCCCCCGTTCGGGGCTCGGGGGTGGCGGAAGAGCGGGCGGAGCCCGGCCAGGGCGCGGAATCGGGCGAACCTTTTGATGACACGAGCGTTACGACCGTTTCGGCGGGCGAGTCGGCCGGCGGGCAGGCTGAATGTCCAAAATGGGGCGGAATGTCCAAAATCTGTACAATGTCAAATACTTATATAATAAGGAGTTAGCGTAATTCGAGGCCTTCTGGAGGGCCCCAGGATTGGACACTTCTAACACATAACTTCGAGACTTACGGCCGTTTTCCGGGGGGGCGCGGGCGTCGGAGGAGCGCGGCTGCCTTCGGGCGGCAGGGCAAGGCGGACCAGGCATGCTCGATGCCGACGGGGCGGGGGTGGTGAGGTCGCGTCAGGCCCGCACGCGTCTCCTGCGGGACTTCGACCCCTTGCCGCCGCTCCAGACGCCCAGGTCGGTCAGGACGGCCAGGACCACCAGCGCCAGCCACCAGCCGGAGACGGTGTGGTTGTTGTTCAGCATCGCCGCCATGTAGGCCAGCGTGGTGTAGGGGGCGACGAGCAGGCCCAGCAGCGGCCAGTACCACGTCTGGTAGGCCGCGGCGACCCAGTCGGTCAGGATCCAGAGGAACAGCAGCAGCCCCCGGGGCATCAGCATCGCGAGCACGACCAGCAGGCAGCAGCCCATGGAGTTCTCCTTGCCGCCGCGTCCCGGCGGGCGGGGGGGGCGTAGTGGGGCGGCGTCGCTTCGGACCTGTAGTCGCAGGTCGTCGGCGCGGGTTTCGTGCCGCCCGGCCGGGTCCTTGCGGGGATCCAGAATACCGCGCGAGCGCCTGCAAGCCAATAGCGCCGGCGGCGACGACAGCGGGCGGAGAGGCGTCCCGCCTTGCCGCCGGTAGGCCCGCCGCATAGGATAGGCCGCGGTCCCGCCGCAGGCGTGCCGCAGATCAGGAAGAGAGCTTGCGTTTCTGGCTGGAAGACAGACTCCGCCCGCCGCTGCCGGCTGACCCGTGGTCCCGAGACTTGATGTCGGTCGCGCTGCTGTTGATCCTCGCCGCCGCCCTGATCCCCGCCTGGGACATCGCGGCGGACAACTTCCTGCCCGCCGTGGCGGGACACATGGCCTCGTTCCTGCTGCTGCCGGCGCTGGGCTTCCTGCTGGCCTTGCGATGCGGCGCGATCGACCTGAGCGTGTGGGTCGTATCGTGCGCCGCCGGCGTGGTGGCGGCGTCGCTGCTCTCGAGCGGGCGCAGCGTGCCCGTCGCCTTCGCCGCGGGGATCGCCACCGGGCTGGGGATCGGGCTGCTGCACGCCGTGCTGGTCGCCCTGCTGCGCGCGCCCAGCGTGGTGGTGACGGTCGCCACCGGGATGGCGACGATCTGGGTCGTCGCGCGCCTCGTTCCGGCGCGTTCGATCGCGGTGCCGGAGTCGGCCTTCGGCGGCTGGATGGGCTGGCACAACACCCCGATGCTGGCGGCGCGGGTGCTGGCGGTGTCGCTGGTGTATCTCCTGGCGCTGGTGGGGATGCTGGCCGTGGACTACGCCGACTGGCGCGGCAGGCGACTGCCCCGGTGGCTGGGGCTGTTCGTGGCGCTGAGCGCCTCGGGGGCGCTGTCGGCGTTCGGCGGGGTGGTCTGGCTGTTCGAGAGCGGCCATGCGCCCGTCCCCACGAGGCTTATCGACGACCTGCGCGTGCCCGCCGCGGCGGTGCTGGCCGGCGGGCTGTTCCTCGGGCGCAGGGGACGCGAGCTGCTGGCCGGCATGAACCTGCCGGCGGCGCTGC
Source organism: uncultured Planctomycetaceae bacterium (assembly GCA_964642165.1). Taxonomy (GTDB): domain Bacteria; phylum Planctomycetota; class Phycisphaerae; order SM23-33; family SM23-33; genus CAYRVX01. Next base: position 5,250 of record CAZXOC010000082.1, read on the forward strand.
TGATCTGTACCATGTGGCGGCAGGAGGCGTGGGTCCTCCCGGCCGGGGGGTCGGGGCTGGCCCCGCAGATGCTGGTCCTGGCGTGCTTGGCCATCGGCGCGCACCTGGCGTTCGCGCGGTACCTCGACGCGCGCGGCAGGCGAGGGGGCTGGCCCGCGGTCGCGGTGGTGCTGACCGTCTCGGGCATTGCGGCGGTCGCGGGGGCGGCGAATTTCCATGCCCGCATCTGGCACGCCGCCTTCCACGCCGGGGGGGTGTGCCTCTGGCTGGCGGGCGTGGCCGCCGCCGTGCTGACGGCCCGGGGCGGCGCGAGGTCCGCCGCCGCGGAGCCCCCGGACGGCCTCCCGGGCGCCGGCGAGCATCCGGCCAGGTCCGACGCACGCCGGTAGCGAAGGGAGCAGAATGCCTCCCGCCGGCGGCCGGCGGCGCGCGTAGACCGCGTCATCGCGGCCATCGAGGGTTCGCCGAGGGGCTCACCGCCTCCGCTTGCGGGCGAGGCAGCCCGCCGCCGCGAGCGCAAGCAGCGACAGGGCCGAGGGCTCGGGCACGACGGCGGGGCCGGCGAACCGCGCGCGAAGGCCGCGCTTGAGGGCGACGTAGTCGAAGGCGTCCACGTCCGCATCGCCGTTGAAATCTCCGCCGCGCCAGGCGGGGCATCGGGGGGCGGCCAAGCTCCTCCGGAACGAGAGGAAGTCCTGGCGGTCGACGGTCCCGTCCCCGTCGCAGTCGCCGGGGATCGGGTACACTCGGAAGGACGTGACGTACTCGTCGCAGAGCCGCCAGCCACCGCCGGCGTAGTCCTGGCTCAAGGCCCGGACGGTCAGCGCGTAGCGGGCCCGGGGCAGGCGGCCGATGGGCTCGGCGCAGTCCCACGGCGCGATCACCTGGATGCATATGCCGTCGTACGTCCCGAAGTACACGTCCAACTGGAGCGCTCCGCCCCGCCGCAGGAAGTCCGTGCGCACCAGCGGCGTGCAGGGCGTCGACTTGGTGCCGGCGGCGTGAAGCGTCACGGGGTCGGTGGTGAAAGGCCGGCCCGGCTCGACCCAGGCGTCCGAGATCCATGCCGCGGCCAGGGCCCTGCCGCCCGTGCAGGCCCCGATCACTGCGAAGACCAGGGCGATCCAAGTCCCGTGTGCCGCGCGCATCGTATAACTCCAGGCCCGCTCCGTGCCGCACCCCCGCTTCGCGCCGCTCCGGCCGCCCGTCCGGCGAACAGAACGGCCGAGAGAATACTAACCCCGACCCGCCTCGAAGTCAAGGGGCTTCGCCGGGACACAGCTTCCGCCGACTTCCCGGCAATGACGCCACGTGCCCATGCGTTGTGCTCAAGAGAGGCCGGCTCGCCGCTCTGCCGTCGGCAGGCCGACGGCGCCCGGGGTACCGGTCCGAAGCGGCTGTCAACACGAGGGAGATCGCCATGGGACATCGATTCGCGCAGCTCCTTGTGCTATCGATCCTCGGGGCCTCGATGCCGGCCTCGGCGCAAGGGCAGGACGCGGCCGCCAAGATCGACGAGCTGTTCGGCCAGACGATCCGCGAGGTCAAGGCCACGCCCACGCGGGAGGACGACGTGAAGCTGGCGCGGGACCTGTTGGCGGCAGCGCGGGCGGACTCCCAGGACGCGGCGACGGCCGTGGCCCTCTGCGACGCTGTCTACGGGCTCGCCTCCCCCGCCGCCGCGGGGCTGGACGTGGCGGCCGAGGCCGTCGAGCTGCTCGGCCAGCGCGCGCCGGAGCGTGCGGCCGACTGCGGGCAGAAGGTGCTGGTCATCCGTCGCCGGCAGTACGCCGCGGCGACCGGGGCGAGCCGCGCCGCGGCGGGCGGGAAGCTTATCGAGGCGCTGGAGAACGTCGTCGAGGGCCTGGTCAAGAAGGGCCAGTACGCCGACGCGATCACGTACCTGCGGCAGGCGTCGTCCGTGGCGTCGGGCATTCGTTCGTCGCGGAAGGGGCCGATCCAGGCCGAGATCGACCGGCTGGTCGCCCTGGACCGGCTCCATCGCGTGATTCGCGAGCTGGAGGCCCGGCTGAAGGCAGACCCCAAGGACGACTACGCCCGCCGCAGGCTCATCGACCTGTACCTGATCGAGCTGGACGATCCCACCCGGGCCGCCGCGCTGCTCGGCCAGGACGCCGACGAGGCCCTGCGGACCTACATCCCCCTGGCGGTGAAGGAGGTCTCCGAGCTGAAGCCCCAGGCCTGCCTGGAGGTGGGCAACTGGTACTACAGCCTCCGGACCAAGGCCACCACGCCGATGGGCAAGCCCGCGATGCTCCTGCGGGCCCAGGGCTATCTCGAGCGGTACGTCCAGGAGGCCGACGCCGGCGACCTGACCGTCGTCAAGGCCAAGCTCACGCTGGAGAAGATCGAGAAGGAGCTGGACGCGCTCGCCCCGGCCGGTCCCTGGCTCGACGTGCTGAAGCTCGTCAATCCATCCAAGCACGCCGTGAGGGGGCGCTGGCTGCGCCAGGGGCGGAGGATCGGGGTCGCCGCCACCGGGCACGATCGCGTCGTGATCCCCATCGCGCCCAAGGGCGACTACGAGCTGAAGGTCCAGTTCGCCCGCAGCAAGGGCGACGGGGACGTGAACGTGGTCCTGCCGGTCGGCCCGGCCTGCGTGACGCTGGCGCTCAGCGAGCACCGGGCCCGCGCGAGCGGCCTCAGCGCGGTCGACGGCAGCTTCCACCGGGACAAGGAGGCCCCCGCGTCCGCCGGGCTGACCAACCGCACGGCGCACAACGTCCACGTCAAGGTGACGACGAAGGACGGCTCGGCCAAGATCCGCGCGTCGCTGGACGGGAAGAAGCTGCTGGACTGGTCCGGTGCGCCGTCGGCGCTGTCTGTCGCCGACGACTGGCGCCTGCCCAACAAGACCGTCCTGGGGCTCGGGACCTACTCGGGCTGCACGACCACCTTCGCCAGCGCGCAGCTCCGGATGCTCACCGGCAGGGCGGCGCCCGTGGAGATCGCCGTCCGCAACGAGAACGACGGCCGGCGCGAGTGGTGGCGGGACGTCGTGGACCGCTGGCGGCAAGGCGGGGGGCGAACGCCCCGCCGGGGCAACTGGGGCCGCCGACGCTGAGGCACGCGTGCGAAACGTCCCGGCAGCCCGGGCGGCGCCGGGACAGCCTTCGCGGGGAAAACGTGTGACAGCTTCGCCTCCCGGGGCTATCGTTGCCCCGACGTGACGCCCCTCCGATACGATGGAGGCGACGGGTGACCCCGCGCCGGCGCTACATCGAGACGCTCACCTTCGGCTCACCGGACAAGGTGCCCTTCCAGCCGGGCGGGCCGAGGGAATCCACGCTTGCCGCCTGGCACGGCCAGGGCCTGCCCCAAGGCGCCGACTGGCACGCCTGCCTGCTGGAGACGCTCGGCATCGAGCCGGAGACGACCGGGCCCCGGGTGTCCCTCGGCGTGGACTTCCGCATGATCCCCCAGTTCGAGGAGAAGGTGCTCGAGCGTCGCGACGGGCACCTGGTGGTCCAGGACTGGAAGGGCAACGTCTGCGAGATCTCCGACGCGTACGACGTGACGTACCTCCGCCACGCGAAGGACTTCGTCACGCGGAGCTGGATCCGCTGCCCCGTGGAAAGCCGTGGCGACTGGGAACGGATGAAGCGGCGCTACGAGATCGACGCGCCGGGCCGCTGGCCCGACGACTTCGAACAGCGCTGCCAGCGGGTCCGCGACCGCGACTGGGTGCTGAGCGTGAGCTTCCCGGGCCCGTTCTGGCAGATGCGGGAATGGTGCGGCTTCGAGGGCCTGTGTATGATGATGATCGACGAGCCGGACCTCGTGGCGGACATGGCCGCGTTCTGGTGCGAGTTCGTCGCGGCGCTGCTGGAGCGGATTTGCGCCCGCGTCGTGCCCGACCGCGTCGCCATCGGCGAGGACATGGCCTACAAGGCCAAGGCGATGATCTCCCCCGCGATGACGCGCGAGTTCTGCCGGCCGAGCTGGCGACGCTGGAGCAACCTGCTGCGACAGGCCGGCTGCCCCATCATCGACATGGACTCCGACGGCTACGTCGGCGAGCTGATTCCGGCCTGGATCGAGTCGGGCATCAACGTCTGCGACCCGATCGAGGTGGCCGCCCACAACGACATGGTGGCGTTCCGGGAGCAGTTCGGCCGCCGGATCGCCTTCCGCCAGGGCGTGGACAAGCGGGCCATCGCCAAGGGCGGTCGCGTCATCCGCGAGGAGCTGAAGCGCCTCGAGCCGGTCGTCGCCGGCGGCGGGTACATCCCCGGCTGCGACCACGGCGTGCCGTCGGACATTTCCTGGCCGGCGTTCGTGGACTACGCGCGCCTGCTGGCGCACATGACCGGCTGGCTGTAGCGCCAGGCCGGAACCGGGCGCCGCCGCCGGCGCTTCGCAGACGAGAAAGGCATGGCCATGCGCAAGATACGGATCGCCCTCTGGCTTGCGGCGGCGCTGACGTGGGCCTCGGCGCTCGCCGCGGCCGAGGCGCCCCGACGCCCCGTCCGCAAGCTCGTCGCCGTCGAGGGCAAGGGCTACCTCGAAACGGTCGACGGCTATCCCGTGCTGCACCTGAAGGGCACGCCGGAGGAGATGGGCCGCCAGCACGGGACGCTGCTGAGGAAGCGCGTCCGGGCCAACGTCGAGTTCCTGCTGAGCACGGACCGCGAGGCCGACGTGTCGCTCGGGCGCGTGCGGATCCCCCGGCGCATGATCGCCGGCGTGCTCAACGTGGCGTTCGAGAAGAAGGTCCCCGAGCGCTTCGAGCGGGAGATGAAGGCCCTCGCCGCCGCGGCGGGCGTGCCCGAGTGGAAGGTTCGCGCCGCCAACCTCATCCCGGAGGTCTTCCATTGCAGCGGCTTCGCCCTGCTGAAGCAGACCACCGCCGAGGGCGAGCTCTACCACGGGCGCGTGCTGGACTACGGCGTCGACATGAAGCTCCAGGAGCACGCCGTGCTGATCCTGCAGGAGCCGGCCGGGCGGATCGCCTTCGCCAACGTCTCCTACGCCGGCTTCATCGGCTCGGTGACGGGCCTGAACCTCAAGCAGGTGAGCATCGGCGAGATGGGCGGCGGGGGCGTCGGGCAGTGGCGAGGCATCCCGATGGCCTTCCTCGTCCGCATGGTCCTCGCCGACGCGGGCACGCTCGAGCAAGCCGTCGACGTCTTCCGGAAGAACCACCGGACCTGCGAGTACTACTACGTGATCGCCGACGCGAAGGCCAACGACGCCGTCGGCATGCGGGCCACGCCCGACGAGCTGGAGATCGTCCGCCCCGGCCAGAAGCATGCCCTCCTGCCGAACCCCGTGCCGCACACCATTCTGATGTCGGCGGGGGACCGCTACCGGCACCTGTCGCGGCTCGTCGCCAAGGGCGCGGGCACGTTCACGCAGCAATCGGCGATCCGCCTGATGGACGCCCCCGTGGCGATGAAGGCCAATCTGCACAACGCGCTGATGGTCCCGGGCGACGGCGTGCTGTGGGTCGCCAACGCCGCCACCGACGGCAGCGGCGCCTGGAAGCAGAAGTACCACCGCTTCGACGTGCGCGAGCTGATGCGCACGCGCCCGGCGAAGTCGAAGTAGCGCGAACGGCCGCGCCGCCCAGCAAGGGAACGCGTCACGATGATCGAGGTCGATAAGACGCACGGACTGATCGCCGCCCCGCACACGCCGATGGACCCCGCCGGCGAGGTCCGCCTGGAGCTCGTCGAAGCCCAGGTGGACCTGCTGGCCCGCAACGGCGTCGCGGGCGCGTTCGTCTGCGGAACGACCGGCGAGGGGCTCTCGCTGACGATGGCGGAGCGGCGGGCCGTCGCCGAGCGGTGGGTGCGGGCCGCGGCCGAGGGCTTCCGCGTCATCGTCCACGTCGGCCACACCGCCCTGCCCGCCGCCCGCGAACTGGCCGCCCACGCGCAGAAGATCGGCGCCTTCGCCATCGGCACGCTGCCGCCGATCTTCTTCAAGCCGCCCGGCGTGGCCGAACTGGTGGACTTCGCCTCTCGCGTCGCTGGCGCGGCCCCCGAGCTGCCGTTCTACTACTACCACATCCCCGCGATGACCGGCGTGGAGCTACCCATGCGGGAGTACCTCGCCGCTGCGGGCGAGACGATCCCCAACGCCGCCGGCGTGAAGTTCACCTACGAGGACCTGGCGGACTACGCGGCCTGCCTCGCGCTGGACGGCGGGCGGCTCGACTGCCTCTTCGGGCGCGACGAGGTCCTGCTGTCGGCCCTGGCGCTCGGGGCCGAGGGCGCCATCGGCAGCACGTACAACTTCGCCGCGCCGCTGTATCTTCGGCTCATCGAGGCGTTCCGCGCCGGCGACCTGGCGACGGCCCGGCAGCTCCAGGCCACCTCGATGGCCATGATCCGCGCCGTCCATCGCCAGGGCCCCGGCGTGGTGGGCTTCAAGCACGTGATGGCGATGATCGGCCTGGACGTCGGTCCCGTGCGCCCGCCGCTTCGCCCGCTGGGCGACGAGCGGGTCCGCGCCCTTCGCGCCGAGCTGGAGGAGATCGGTTTCTTCGAGGTGTGCAGCACGTGAGCGCGACGCGGGCACCGAGGTACGCCCCTCCCCGGACGGAGACGACCCCATGAAACGCAGGCCCGCCATTCTGCTGCTCTCGCTGTTGGCGATCGCCCCAACGGCCTTCTGCGCCGGGAGTGACGCGCTGAGCTGGTCCGAGCTGCCGCCGCTGCCGCCGGCGCGGGGGCAGGCGAAGCAGATCGGCTTGGCCGGGCCGTTCGTGGGCGTCCATCACGACGCCCTGATCCTCGCCGGCGGGGCGAACTTCCCCGACGCCCCGCCCTGGCGCGGCGGAACGAAGGTCTGGTGGGCGGACGCCTTCGTCCTCGTCCGCGACGTCGACGGCACGTACGCCTGGACGGCCGATCCGAACCACAAGCTCCAGCGCCCGCTGGCCTACGGGGCGGCCGTCTCGACCGACAGCGGCGTGGTCTGCATCGGCGGCTGCGACGCCAACCAGTGCTACGCCGACTGCTTCCGCCTGTCCTGGGACCCCCGGCGCGGGCGGCTGGAGACGGCGCGGCTGCCGTCGCTGCCCAGGCCGTTGGCGTTCTGTGCGGCGGCGAAGGTCGGCAACGTCATCTACGTCGCCGGCGGGCAGGAGACGATGAAGGACGCCCGCGCGACGAAGACGTTCCTCGCGCTGGACCTCTCGACGGAGGGCGACGCGAACGCGTTCGTCTGGCGCGAGCTGGCCCCCTGGCCGGGACCGCCGCGGATCGTGCCCGTCGCCGCCGCCCAGAGCGACGGCGCCGACCCGTGCTTCCACGTCTTCAGCGGGCGAGACGTGGCGCCGGGCCAGGTCGCCGTCCCGCTGACCGACGCGTACCGGTACGACCCGAAAGACCTGCGGCGACCGTGGAGGAAGCTCGCCGACATCGCGCCGAACGGCGAGGAGCCCCGCTGCGTGATGGCCGCCACCGCCGTCGCCTCGGGCGCGCACCACATCCTGATCTTCGGCGGCGACGACGGAAAGCCCTTCCTCGAGCTCGAGCGGCTGGGGCGCACGATCGCACAGACCGCCGACGAGGCCCAGGCCACGGCGCTGGCCCAACGCAAGGCCCGGATGCTCGACGGCCACCCCGGCTTCGCCCGCGACGTCCTGGCCTACCACACGGTCACCGACACGTGGACGAAGCTCGGGCGCCTGCCGACCGGCAGCCACGTCACCACCGCCGCGGTGCGCTGGGGCGATTCCATCGTCATCCCCAGCGGCGAGATCCGCCCCGGCGTCCGCACGGCGAAGGTCTGGCAGGCTCGCGCCGCCGCGCCCGGGGGATTCGGGGCGATCAACTACGCCGTGCTGGGCGCCTACCTGCTGGCGCTCGTGGCGATGGGCGTGTACTTCGCCCGGCGCGAGAAGACCACCGACGACTTCTTCAAGGCCGGCGGGCGGATCCCCTGGTGGGCGGCCGGGCTGAGCATCTTCGGCACGCAGCTCAGCGCCATCACCTTCATGGCCATTCCGGCCAAGACGTTCGCCACCGACTGGCGGTACTTCCTGGGGAACATGGCGATCGTGATGGCCGCCCCGCTGATCGTGCTGCTGTTCCTGCCGTTCTACCGGCGCCTGAACGTCACGACGGCCTACGAGTACCTGGAGCGGCGTTTCAACCTCGCGGCGCGCCTGCTGGGCAGCGTGATGTTCATGCTCTTCCAGTTCGGGCGGATCGGGATCGTCCTGTTCCTGCCGTCGCTGGCGCTGTCGGTGGTGACGGGCCTGAACGTCCACGCCTGCATCGTCGTCATGGGCGTGCTGTGCGTCTTCTACACCGTGCTCGGCGGCATCGAGGCCGTGATCTGGACCGACGTCCTCCAGGTGTTCGTCCTCGTCGGCGGGGCCGTGCTGTGTCTCGTGCTGATCGCCTTCCAGGTGCCCGGCGGATGGAACGGCATGAACGACGTGGCCGAGGCGGCCGGCAAGTTCCGCGTGCTGGACTTCCGCTTCGACCTGACGACGGCGACGTTCTGGGTGATGCTCCTCGGCGGGCTCGGCGCGAACCTCGTCAGCTACGGCAGCGACCAGACGGTGATCCAGCGCTACCTGACGACGAAGGACGAGAAGTCCGCCGCCCGCGGCATCTGGACGAACGCGCTGCTGTGCATCCCGGCGTCGCTGCTGTTCTTCGGGCTGGGCACGGCGCTGTTCGCGTTCTACAAGTCTCGGCCGCAAGCCCTCAACGCGACGGTCGAGAACGCCGACGCGATCCTTCCGTGGTACATCGTCACGCATCTCCCCGCGGGCGTGTCGGGGCTGTTGATCGCGGGGCTGTTCGCCGCGGCGATGAGCAGCCTGGACAGCAGCATGAACAGCGTGGCGACCGCGCTGACGACGGACTTCTACCGTCGGTTTCGCCCCGCGGCCGCCGACCGCGCGTGCCTGCGCCTGGCGCGCGGCGCGACGGTCGTGGTGGGGCTGCTGGGCACGGGCTTCGCGCTGATGATGGCCCAGTGGGAGATCAAGTCGCTGTGGGACCAGTTCGCGACGTTCCTGGGCCTGTTCGGCGGCGGGCTCGGCGGGCTGTTCGTGCTGGCGATCTTCACGCGCCGCGCGCACGGCGCCGGGGCCGTCGTCGGGCTGCTGGCCAGCGGGGCCGTCCAGTTCGCCCTCCGGCAGTTCCATCCCCTGCACCCCTGGTTCTACGCGGTGACGGGCATCGCCTCGTGCGTCGTCGTCGGCTACCTCGCCAGCCTGCTCATCCCGACCCGAAGACGCCCCCTCGACGGGCTGACGATCCACACCATTCACCGGCGTCCCGCCACCGGCAGGGACGCGTGAGGAGGACCTCCATGGGCAACTCGTACTTTCTTCTCGGGACCTTCGCGGCCGTGCTGGCCTGCGGATGGTGCTCCGCCGCCCTCGCGGCCGGGCCGCAGAAAACGGACGTCTTCGTCAGCGGCAAGGACGGGTACCACACGTATCGCATTCCGTCGGTGATCGCGACGACCAAGGGCACGCTGCTGGCGTTCTGCGAGGGCCGCAAGGGCGGGCGCGGCGACGCCGGCAACATCGACCTGCTGATGAAGCGCAGCGACGACGGCGGCAGGACGTGGTCGCCCCAGCAGGTGCTCTGGGACGACGGAGGCAACACATGCGGCAATCCCTGCCCCGTCGTCGATGAGAGCACCGGCACGGTCTGGATGCTCAACACGTGGAACCTCGGGTCCGACCGCGAGGGCGCGATCATCGCCGGCAAGAGCAAGAGCACGCGCCGCGTGTACGTCTACCGCTCGACCGACGACGGGCGGACGTGGTCCCGGCCCGTCGACATCACCGCGGCCGCCAAGAAGCCCGAATGGGGCTGGTACGCCACCGGGCCCGGCGTGGGCATCCAGATTCGCCACGGCAAGCACGCCGGCCGGCTCGTCATCCCCTGCGACCACTCGTGCCTCGGCTACAAGGACCACCGGTACGCCTCGCACGCGATCTACAGCGACGACGGCGGGAAGACGTGGAAGCTCGGCGGCGCGATCCGCCCCGCCTGCAACGAGTGCCAGGTCGTCGAGCTGCCCGGCGGCCGGCTCATGATGAACATGCGCAGCTACAGCGGCAAGGCCTGCCGGGCCGTCGCCACCAGCGCCGACGGCGGCGAGACCTGGTCGAAGATCCGCCACGACGAGACGCTCATCGAGCCGGTCTGCCAGGCGAGCTTCCTGCGCTGCGGCGAGGCCGGCGCGGAGTCTGGGAAGAGCCGCCTGCTGTTCTCGAACCCGGCCCAGAAGCGCGGCCGGCGGATGATGACCGTCCGCGTCAGCCACGACGAGGGGAAGACCTGGCCGGTGGCGCGGGTGCTGCACGCTGGCCCGGCGGCGTATTCGTGCCTGGTCGTCGTGCCCGGCGGCGACGTCGGCTGCCTGTACGAGGCTGGCCGGAAGCACCCCTACGAGACGATCGTCTTCGCCCGGTTCGCCCTGGCGTGGCTGGAGAACGGGAAGCGAGACTGACTGGCCCCCCTGCCTCGTCCGAGCCGCTCCCGGACGGGCGCGGAGACAACGGCCTCCTCGGTGGAACTCCCGTCGCCCGAACGCGTCTGACGACTGGACGAGCAGGTCCGGATAACGAGGGAAAGGCAGGCATGAGCAGCTCATACCGGCGTCGGTTGCGGGAGGGAATGGTCCTCGTTCTGTTCGCGGGTCTGTGCCGACCACTCCACGCCGGCGAACCAGCGGGTCCGGCGCCCGACGCGAAGCGGCTCGCCGCCCTGTGGGACGACCTCGCCTCGCCGGACCGGCCGAAGGCCGTGGCGGCGGTCCTCAAGCTCATCGAGCACGGCGAGCCGGCCGTGGCGTTCCTCGCGCCGAAGCTCCAGGTGAAGCGGGCGCCCGTCGACCCGAAGCGGGTCGCCGGGCTCATCCGGGACCTGGATGCCAACGATTGGCGCCGGCGCGAGAAGGCGCAGAAGGACCTGGCGGGAATGGGGCGGGCGGTCATGCCCTTCCTGCGCGACCACCTCGGGAAGGACCCGACGCCGGAGGTCAAGGCCCGCATCGAGGCGATCCTCGCGGAGCTGACCGCCGCGGGTGCATCCGACCCCGCCTCGGTGCAGCGAAGGCGGGCGATGGGCGTGCTGGTGCGCGTCGGCTCGCCCAAGGCCGTCGAGGCCCTTGCGGCCCTGCGCGACGCCGCGGTGGATGCCGAGAAGCACTGGGCGAACGTGGCGATGCTCAACGTCGCCGAACGCCTCCTGCCGTCGCTCCTGGATGCCGCGGGCGACGAGGCGCGGAAGGGCAACCACGCCGCCGCCGCCGCGACGTGCCGTAAGGCGCTCGCCCTGGCCGAGAAGGCCGACCACTACGCCGCCGGCCGCATCCGGGCCGTGATGGCCTACCTCCGCGCGGCGGAAAAGGGCGAGAAACCCCCCGCCGACGTCGCCGCGAAGCTCGCCAACCCCGCCGCCGGGAAGAAGCAGCCCATCGACGCGCGGCTCGGCTGGGCGCTCGTCCGCGGGCCGAACGTGCTGGGCAACGCCGGCTTCGAGATCAAGCAGGTGCAGGGGATCTGGCCGATCCAGACGGGCGTCTGGGGCGGGGACATGGGGACGATCGTCCCGGCCGAGCAGGGCATCCGGCCGCGCGACGGCAAGCAGATGCTGCGGTTCCACCACTGCAACTTCCGCAGTTCCAGCTCGGCCAATGGCAGCCAGATCTGCCAGGTCGTCGACCTCTCGACGTGCCGGAAGGCGGTCCGGGCGGGGACGGTCCGCCTGGTCGCCTCGGCGCGGTACAACCGCGTGGCGGGCACGGCGCGGACGGACACGCTGATGGCGATCAGCCTGTACGCCTACAGCGGCTCGCCGGCGCGGCACTTCGCGTTGAGCCAGGCCCGCGCCCAGATCGGTCAGGCGGGCGTGTCGGTCCACACGGATGCCAACGCCGCGACCTGGCAGAAAGTGGCGGTTTCCCTGCGCGTGCCGAAGAACGCCGACTTCGTCGCCGTCCAGCTCATGGCCTCCGAGGACATCCACAACGATACGCAAGGCGTGGAGTTCGACGGGCACTACGCCGACGCCGCGTTCGTCACGCTCGTGACCGACGCCGGCGAGCACATCGTGCCGCCCCCGGCAAAAGCCCCTCCTGCCCGCCCGGCTGCCGGCCAGAGACGATCGCAACCACGTCCCGGAGTGGTGCCCCGACGCAACCGGGCATCGAGGGCGCTGATCACTACGGCCACGACACAGCGGTCACGCCGGTAACGGACCCACACGCCCGCGCCGCGCCCAGCCCGTCCCCAGGACGCACCCGCCACCAACGGGCGCTCTCTTGCCCGCCGCGCGCGGATCGGGTATCCAGCAGCGGCCAAGGTGCGGCCGGCGGGCCGCATTGGGCTCCCCAACAAAGGAGCCGCCGACCGATGGAGAGCGTCAACGTCCGCATGCTCCGCGACAGCCTGGAGGACATCCCGCAGTTCTCGCTGCCGGGCGGCTACCGGATGCGCCCCTGGCGCCGGGGCGATCGGGGGACCTGGCTTCGCATCGAGCGGGCCGTCGAGCCGGCGGGCGCCATCCCCGACAAGCTCTTCGACAGCGAGTTCGGCGACGACCTGCCCGCCATGGCAAAGCGCTGCCGCTTCCTGGTGGCCCCCGACGGGCGGGACGCGGGAACGATCACGGCGTGGTACCTTCGCCGCTACCTCGGGCGGGCGTGGGGGCGCATCCACTACGTCGCCATCGTCCCGGAGCACCAGGGCAAGGGGCTCAGCCGCTGCATCATGACGGCGGCGATGAACCGGCTGCGGGCCCTCGGGCACCGCCGGGCCATGCTGGCGACGCAGACGCACCGCCTCCGGGCGATCCGGACGTACCTGCGTTTCGGCTTCGTGCCCGATCTTGCCCCGGGCGACGCCGCCGGCGCGTGGCACGTCGTCGCCCGGCACGTCGACCATCCAGCCCTGAAGGGCCTGTGAAAGAGAGCCTCGGCATCCAATGACGCGATTGCACCGGCGAGCGCCCGCGCGTAGGCTGCATGCGTCGCCGCAGCGCACGGGCCCGGGCGGGGCGTGCGCGACGCGCCGCGGGAACCGGACGAATGAACCGCACAGGCCGACAGATCGGGACTCGGCGGGCGTGGGGGAC
>CAZXOC010000082.1:18434-25413 GCA_964642165.1 uncultured Planctomycetaceae bacterium
CCGGACGAATGAACCGCACAGGCCGACAGATCGGGACTCGGCGGGCGTGGGGGACGCAACCGAAGCGCGCCGTCGCAGCCACGACGGCAGCCGCGGCGGCGTTCCTCCTCGCCTGCGCGGTGGGCGGCGCGGCGCAGTCCAGGCCCGTTGGCTCGGGGCTGGTGACGTTCCCGCCGGGCAGGGATCAGGTCGTCGTGCCCGTTCGGATGGGGCGCGACACGCCCTACGTGAAGGTGAAGGTCAACGGCCGGGACGTGGGCTGGCTGGCGGTGGATACGGGCGCGACCCTCACGACCCTGGACGCGTCCCTGGCCAAGCGCCTGGCCCTGCCCCCAAGGGGTGCCAAGACGGGCGCCGTCTTCGGCGGCACCATGGCGGTGAACCTGCACGAAGTGCAGGGGCTCTCGGTGGGGGAGCTGAGGCTCGGGAAGCACAACGTCGCCGTGGGCGACCTGGCGTTCGTCGGGAAGATGACCGCGGGCAAAGCCTTCGGGATGCTGGGCGCCGACGTGTGGCGGGCGGTTCCCTTCACGATCGACTACCGCGCCGGGACCGTCACGTTCCATCATCCGGAGCGGTTCGCCCCCCCTGCCGGCGCGCGGTGCGACGATCTCCAGTTCTGCAAGGACATCCCGGTCTGTCGGGCGCATCTCGCCGGCCACCGCGACGTGCTGCTGGTGTTGGACACGGGCTCCGGCGGGAACCTGGACCTCGCCCCGTCGGTCCTCCGCGGGCACCCGGAGCTGGTCGCCGGCAAGGCCAGGGGCTGTTCGCTGTCGCTCACGCCGGGCGGGGAGTTCGAGGACGTGTACGTGGCCTTTCGCGGTTTCCGCGTCTTCGGCCGGGACCTGGATTCCATCGACCTGGGACTCGGGCTGTCCCTGGGGCCGATGCTCCGGCGCAGCCACGCCGTCGGCTTTCTGGGCGGGGAGGCGCTGCGGCACTTCCGCCTGACGTTCGACTACCGCCGGGGCAAGCTCTACTCGCAGCCGAACCCGCCCGAGACCATCCGCGAACGACTCCGGCGCAAGGCCGACGTCAACGCCCCGGACATCCTGGGCTCGACGCCGCTGATGCGCGTGCGGAGCCAGGCCGACGCGACGGCGCTGATCGCCGCCGGGGCCGACGTCCGCGCCCGCGACACCATGGGGTTCACGCCCCTGGCGTGGGTGCAGGGAGACGAGATCCCGGCGGTGGTCGACCTGCTGCTCCGCAAGGGCGCCGACCCGAACGCGGAGGACGGGTTCGGCTGCACGCCGCTGCTGCACGCCTCGCGCCGCCACTGCCCCAAGGCCGTGGCGAGACTGATCGCCGCCGGCGCGGACCCGAAGCACCGGGACCGGGCCGGCAGGACCGCCCTCATGTTCGCCGCGCTCTGCGGCGACCTCGAGACGGCGAAGCTGCTGATCGACCGCGGCGTGGGCGTGAAGCTCGCCGACCGGAACGGGCAGACCGCCCTCCAGCGTGCCGCCTGGGCGGGGGATTCGGCGATGGTCCGGCTGCTCCTGGACCGGGGGGCGGACATCCACGCCGCGAGCCGGCAGGGGCAGACGGCCCTGATGGCCGCGGCGAAGGGCTGGGACGCGCGGGTAATCGGGGCCCTGGCGCGAGCGGGCGCCAAGCTCGATCGGACGGACAGGGACGGTCGCACCGCGCTGATGGTCGCCGCCCGCGAGGCACACGTCGCGGCGGCCGGCGCCCTCCTCGACGCCGGCGCGCGCGTCAACGCGACGAGCCGCGGCGGCGCGACGGCGATCTGGGTGGCGGCACGGCACGGCGGGCTGGACGTCGTCAAGCTCCTGGCGACCCGCGGCGCGGACCTGGGCTGCGTCGACGAGAAGGGAAGGTCGCCGCTGTCCGTCGCGATCCAGGAGGGCCGCGAGCCCGTCGCGCTGGAGCTGATCCGCCTCGGCGCCGGCGTGGACGCACGGAAGCCCGGTGAGAGGCCGCCCCTGATGTACGCGGCCGTCAACGGGTCCGCCTCGCTGGCGAAGGCCCTGATCGCCAAGGGAGCGAACGTCAACGCCGCGGACCGTGAGAAGATGACGCCGCTCCACGCCGCTGCGATGCAAAGCGACCCCTCCGTGGCCCGGCTGCTGATCGCCGCCGGCGCGGCGGTCGACGCAAGGGAGGCCGGCGGCCGGACGCCCCTGTTCGGCGCGGTGAGTCGCGGGCGAATCGATACCGCAAAGGTCCTCCTCGACGCCGGGGCGGACCCCGAGGCGGCGAGGCCCAGAGACGGCGCGACGCCCCTGATGATGGCCAGCCAGGTCGGCAGCGCCCCGCTCGTGTCGCTCCTGATCGCCCGGGGCGCGAACGTCAACGCAGCGGACAAGCGGGGGCAGCCGGCCCTGATGGCCGCGGCGTTCCAGGGACGCCGGGAGGCGGCGAAGGCGCTGATCGCCGCCGGGGCGGACGTGAACGCGAGGCGCCCGCATGACGGCGCGACGCCGCTGATCGGCGCGGTCCTGGGAGGCCACGAGGAGATCGCCGCCCTCCTCCTCGCCAAGGGCGCAAACGTGAACGCCAGCGCCGCCGAGGGGCTCCGGCCCGTGATGGCCGCCGCGGCGAAGGGGCAGACCGCCATCGTCCGGCTGCTCCTGAAGCACGGTGCCGAGTTGAACTGGGCGGACGATCTCGGCCAGACGCCCCTGTCCCGCGCCCGGCGCGCCGGCCATGACGAGATCGTCCGAATGCTCACCGCCGCCGGGGCCAGTCCCATCGACCGTCTCGCCGGGAAGAAGCTGCTGTCCCTCGCCGCCGCCGGGCAATGGGAGCAGTGCCGGGCGGCGATCTCGCCGGGGACGCACCTCGAGTCCCGGGACGACGACGGGTGGACCGTCCTGATGCTCGCCGCGCGGCATGGCCGCCTGGAGGCCGTCAAGGCGGCCTTGGCAGCGAAGGCCCGGCCGACCGCCCGGGCAAAAGACGGCCGCACCGCGCTCCACCTGGCGGCCTTCCACGGTCACACCGACGTGGCGACGTGCCTCCTCGCCCACGGCGCCGCCGCCGACGCCGCCACCCTCACCGGCCGCACGCCGCTCATGCTGGCCTGCTTCCGCGGGCACGCGGACATCGCCGTCGCCCTGCTCCGCGCGGGCGCCGACCCGAACCGCAAGGCCAAGGACGGCCGAACCGCGCGGAGCCTCGCGCAGGAGTTCGGCCGCGGCGACATCGCCAAACTCCTGGAGCAAGCCGCCCCGGGCGGCAAGCGATAGAGGACCCGGCGGCTTCCCTGGGAGCGGTGGCGAACGACCGAGGGCTTGGAGGACCGGTACGACAGGCGCCGAGCGCCCCTCCGGCGGGCCGCGTCAGCGCCTCCGGCGGCGTCAGGACCGCCCCTCCTGGGACGGTGCACGGGCGTGCCGGGCGCCGCGGCGCGGCCGGAAGTCCTCCTTCCGCAGGCCGAGGCGTCGCATCTTCTCGTACAGGGACCGCGGCTGGATGCCCGCCCTCTCGGCCGTCTCGCCGACGCGCCCGCCCGTCTCCCGCAGCAGCGACGTCAGGTAGGCGCTCTCCAGGCTCTCCACGACCCCGCGCCGCACTTCCCGCAACGGCCTGTCCAGCCACGCGGAAGGGACCTCGCCGAACGTCCACGCCCCCGGCCGGGAGGCGCCCTGGCCCGCGCGGCCGTGTCGCGAACGCCGGATCGCCTCCGGGAGATCGTCGAGGGTAATCTTCTCGCCGCCGCAGAGCAGCATCGCCCGCTCGATGACGTTGATCAGCTCGCGCACGTTCCCCGGCCAGGAGTACTCGCCGAGCGCCTCCAACGCCTCGGGGGCGATGCTGTCGACCTCGCAGCCGATGCGCGGGCGCAGGTAGTCGATGTAGTTCTCCACCAGGTCGGCGACGTCGCCGCGCCGCTGCCGGAGCGGGGGAACGGTGAGAGACACGACGCTGAGGCGGTAGTAGAGATCCCTCCGGAAGCGGCCCTCGGCCACTTCCCGCTCGAGGTCGCGATTGGACGCGCCCATGACCCGGACGTCGACCCGGAAGGGCTTCTCGCCGCCGATCCTCTGGATCTCGTGGTCCTGGAGCACGCGGAGGAGCTTGACCTGAAGGTGGTGGGGCATCTCCCCGATCTCGTCGAGGAAGATCGTGCCGTTGTGGGCAATCTCGAAGCACCCCCGGCGACTGCGCGTGGCCCCCGTGAAGGCCCCCTCCTCGTGCCCGAACAGCTCGCTGTCGAGGAGGGACTCCGGCAGCGCCCCGCAGTTGACGGCCACGAACGGTCCCCCCGACCGCGGCCCCTCGGCGTGGATCGCCCGCGCGAGGCGCTCCTTGCCGACGCCCGTCTCCCCCAGGACCAGCAGCGACGTATCGCTGTGGACGACGCGGCGCACGACGCGCACGAACGCCTGCATGGTCGGGCTGTTGGAGATGAAGTCCGTCAACTGGGGCTGGGCCAGCGGCCTGCGAGCCGCCAGGTCCTCCTGCGTCCGCTCGACGCGCCTGTCCAGGACGGCGTGCAGCGCCTCGCGAAGGCTCTCCTCCGGCAGCCCGGCGTACAGGACCATGTCGCAGCCGGCCGCGAGGAGCTGGGCCCGCTCCTCGGGATCCTCGTGGTCACAGACCACCACGATCGCCGGAGACTCCGGCAAGTGCTGGAACAGCGCCACGCTGTTGCCCAGCGGCGTCGGGATCACCGATTGGGCGGCGACGAGGACGTCCCCTCCCCGCCGCGCGGCCCGCTCCCAGACGTGACTCCGCCCGCGAACCGTCTCGACGAGCAGGTCGCCCTTGGGCAGCAGCCGCCGCAACTGCCGCCGGCGTTCGGTGTTCTCCACGGCGAGAATGACGCGCAGGAGCATGGCGATTCTCCGGTCCGTTAGCCGATTCGGAAGTCTACGCGCCGACTGTTCGGATGTCAAGACTCCGTTCTTGCGGTCCTGCCTGCGTGTCCTCGGCAGAGATCATGTCGTAACAATCTGTCAGAAATGGCCTTCCAGGGATTGCGGATTGCGGGCACCGGTTGGCACGCCGAATGCTTGGGCGTGTTGGTGAGGCACAGCAGCCGGAGGGGCAGGAGCCCAACTCCCGGCGAGCGCGGCCTTGGGATTGGAAGGAAGCCCAAGCGATGGCCAAGAAAGGCAAGAAGACGCCGAAGACCAAGGACGCCGGCAAGCGACGCCACAAGCCCCGGGGCAAGACCGACGAGCTTCCCAAGCGGTAGAGCAGACGGTCGCCGGCGCGCGAGCCGTCGACTCCGCCGCGAGCCCGCCCCGCCGCGCCGGCAACGGATCGGCGCGGGCGATGGGAAGACGGCAGGGGCGAGCTGCCAGGAGAGGCCTGGCCGCCTTCGTCCTCCGATCAGGCCAGCCGCGTCGGGCCCGGGGAATCCCCCGATGGAGTCCGGGAAGTGAAGCGAATCCGATCCGCGTTCCTCTTGCCCAGCGCCGCGTTGTGCATGACGCGCCGGCAGATCCGGCAGTATGACCGGTTCGACAAGCCGCCGGCGGCGGGGGACGTGGTCCTCGGGCGGATCAAGTACGTCGGCTTCCATTCGACATTGGAGAACAAGCAGGGGCGGATCCACGTCATCAGCCACGGCAGCCAGGCGGTGTTCGTCTTCGGAGCCCGGTACGCTCCGGACGCCTACGAGGGGATCGTCCCGGAGCAACTGCCGGGCGAGTGCGACCTGCTGGCCCGCAGCGGCATGGTGGGCGTGGTGCGGCAGAAGAACGCCAACACCAAGGACCCCACACGCGTGGAGGTCCTCGGCTACGTCTGCGACCAGTCCGGCGGCGTGCTCAATACCCGCGACTTCCCCCTCATCAAGGAGCCGAAGGCCCGGACCAAGACCCGCCGCCGCGCGAAACTGATCCTGGTGGTCGGCACGGCGATGAACAGCGGCAAGAGCGTCACCGCGGCGTCGATCTGCTGGGCCCTGACGGCCATGGGGCACAAGGTCCGCGGCTCCAAGGTCACGGGCACGGCCAGCCTGAAGGACATCCTCCGCATGGAGGACGCCGGCGCGTCGCCCGTGGCCGACTTCACCTACTTCGGCTACCCGTCGACCTACCTGCTCGAGCGGGAGGAGCTGCTGGGGGTCTTCAACAAGCTGGACCTGAAGTACGCCAACAACCCCGGCAACTACTGGGTGGTGGAACTCGCCGATGGGATCGTCCAGCGAGAGACGGCCATGCTGCTGGCCTCGGACGAGGTCCGCGGCCGCGTGCACCGGTTGGTCTTTGCCGCGTACGACGCGCTCGGCGCCGTCGCCGGCGTGGACATCCTGCGGAGCCGCTTCGCCCTGGTCCCCGACGCGATTTCCGGGCTCTGCTCGGCCTCTCCCCTGGCGATCCGGGAACTGCGGGAGTTCACGGACATCCCCGTGGTCAGCAACACGCAGCGCGATCTGAACCAGTGGTCCCGGGTGGTTCTGTGAGGCCGCCGGGCCAGCCGATGGCGGGCTCCGTCGCCCAACAGGCGGGCACGGGCCCCGAAGAGACGCCGCCCTCGGCGGCAGAAGGGACTGGACATGGACAGGGAACGCCACACCGCGCAGGGCCATGAAGTGGAGTACTACGTCCTCGCCGACGAGACCGTCGGGCGCGTCAGGTACGACCCCGAGACGAATGACTACTTCGACGGCGAAATCCTGGACGAGACGGGCGAGTGGCAGGAGTGCTCCGTCTGGGGAATCCTCGCCGACGGCGATGAGATCACCCCGGAGGAGGCCGACGATCGCATTCTCGAATTGGGAGGCGAGGTCTAGGCAGACCCGCCGATGAGGGCCTCTCGTCCCGTGCCGGCGTAGGTGCGGGGACGAACGGGAGCCATGTTGGTGAGGGGGGCCATGCGCCCCCCAGGCAAGGAGCCAGGTCCATGGCGAAGAAGAAGCCCGCCAAGAAGGCAACGAAGAAGGCAACGAAGAAGGCAGGAAAGAGGAAGCGCAAGTAGCCCCCTTTGCAGGGGGCCAGACCGACCCGGCGGCGACAGCGGAGGCGCGAAGGTCCGGGCCCAAGGGCCTGCGGCC
>CAZXOC010000083.1:0-24780 GCA_964642165.1 uncultured Planctomycetaceae bacterium
GCGTCCAGGAAAGCGCCCCGTGCAGATGCCCACGCCCGTGGCAGTCGGCGCTCAGAGCGTCCAGGCGCGGCGGTAGGGGCGGTGGAGGTAGCGGTTGGCCTTCTCGTGGTTGGTGACCTTCCCCTTCAGTCCGTCCCAGTGGAGCTTCCGGCCGGCTTGCAAGGCGACGTTGCCCAGCAGGCAGATCTCCGTCAGCAGGCCGCCGTGGCGGACGAAGTCGGCGCCGGCCGGCGGGCCGCCGCGGCAGGCGTCGATCCACTCCCTGTCGTGGCCGGGAGACTTCGGCAGCCTCCCGGGCGGCCGCCCGTACGCCTTCATCTTCGACTCGGGGATGAGCCGGTGCCCCATCAGCGTGCCTTTCTCGCCGACGTAGATGACGTCGGACATGTGGCGGCCCGGCTCGAGCTCCCGCGGCCGCGGGGGCCTCAGCCCCCCGTCGTACCAGCTCAGCGTGACCGGCGGCAGGTCGCCGCGCGCGGGGAACTCGTAGCGCGCGATCACGCCGAGCGGGTAGGTCTCCGGGTTGAGCTTCGTCGAGCACGCCTCGACGCTCGCGGGATGGCCCAGCTTCAGGGCCTTGACCACGGTGGAGAGCTTGTGGCAGCCGAGGTCGCCCAGCAGCCCGGTCCCGAAGTCCCACCAGTTCCGCCAGCTCCACGGGTGGTAGGCGGGATGGTACGGCCGCTCGGGCGCCGGGCCGAGCCACAGGTCCCAATCCAGTCCGTCGGGGACGGGCGGCGTCTCGCGCGGGCGGCCGGGCCCGGTGGGCCAGCTCCAGAAGCGGGCCGGGGACCACACGCGGACCTCGCGCACGGCGCCGATGGCCCGGTCGCGGATCATCTCGCGGACGACGCGGGCGGGCTCGGAGGCCTGGCCCTGGTTGCCGAGCTGCGTCGCGACGCGGGCCCGCCGAGCGGCCTCGGTGACGCGCCGGGCCTCGTGGACCGACCAGGTGAGGGGCTTCTCGCAGTAGACGTGCTTGCCGCGCTTGAGTGCGGCCATCGTCACCACGGCGTGCGTGTGGTCGGGTGTGGCGACCATCACGGCGTCGACGTCCTCCCGCGCGAGCAGCTCGCGGAAGTCGCGGTAGGCCTTGCAGGCGCGGTACTCGCCGGCGCGTTTCTGCTTGGCGTAGACGGCGTCGATCGCCCGCCGCGCCGGCTCGCGCCCGGCCAGGCGCCGGTCCTTGCCGCGCAGCCAGGTCCACGAGAGGTACCCGGGGCCCTGGCGGTTCACGTCGCAGACGGCCACCACCTGCACCTCCGCGAACTGCTGGAGGCGGAGGATGTTCTGGGTGCCCTGGCCGCCCATGCCGACGCCGGCGAGGGTCGTCTTGTCGCTCGGCGCGACGCGCCCGGGGCCGCCCAGGACGTGTCGGGGCACGATCGCAAACGCCGCCGCCGCGGCCGCGTGGCCCAGGAGCTTGCGCCGCGACATGCCGCCCTGGCCCCGCCGCCGGGCCCTCGTTGTCGAAGGAGTGGTCTGAGCCATGGTCGTGTCCCTCTTCCGGAACGCACAGCCGCCTTGCCGGGCACACCGCCCGCCATTGTACGCGGCGGCGTCGGCGAAGACGACGCCCTCCGCCAGTCCGCGGCCGATGACGCGAGCCCGCTGCGCGCGGAGCGCGGTTTGAGTATACGGATATGGGATGAGCGACAGGCCCGTGCCGTAGGCTCGGGCCGCGCGGAGAAAAGGCGGAGAAAAGGGGTCAGGCTACTTTTCTGGAAAAGTAGCCTGACCCCTTTTCAGCGGCCGGGCGAGGCTCAGAGGCGGCGACGGCGCGAAGACGACGGCCTGGGGCAGGCCGCGGCCGATGAGGCGAGCCCGCCGCGCGGGGAGCGCGGTTTGAGTATACGGATGTGGGATCAGCGACAGGCCCGTGCCCCGGGCTCGGGCCGCAGACAGGAGCAGGCGAACATGGCAGCACCGCGCATCTCCAGGCGTGACTTCATGCGGGCGACGGCCGCCGCCGGGGCGGCCGCGTGCCTCCCGGCCGGCGTCACGGCCGCGACGGGCCGCAACCGCAGGAAGCCCAACATCGTCGTGATCATGGCCGACGACCTCGGCTACGAGTGCATCGGCGCCTGCGGCGGGACGTCCTACAAGACGCCCGTGCTGGACGGGCTCGCGAAGGAGGGCGTGCGCTTCGAGCACGCCTACGCCCAGCCGCTGTGCACGCCGTCGCGCGTCAAGATCATGACGGGCATCTACAACGTGCGGAACTACGTGCGGTTCGGCCTGCTGGACGCGAAGCAGACGACCTTCGCGCACCTGCTGAAGCGGGCGGGCTACGCGACGTGCGTCGTGGGCAAGTGGCAGCTCGGCGGCGGGCTGGAGGGCCCGAAGCACTTCGGCTTCGACGAGCACTGCCTCTGGCAGCTCAACCGGCGGCCCGGGCGCTACCCGAACCCCGGGCTCGAGGTGAACGGCAAGCAGGTGAACTACACGAACGGCGAGTACGGCCCGGACGTCGTCAGCGACTTCGCCTGCGACTTCATGCGGCGCAACCGGGACAAGCCGTTCCTGGTCTACTACCCGATGATCCTGACCCACTGCCCGTTCGAGCCGACGCCGGACTCGCCCGACTGGGACCCCAAGAGCAAGGGGTCGCGGACCTACAAGGGCGACGCGAAGTACTTCGGCGACATGGTCACGTACATGGACAAGATCGTCGGCAAGCTGGTGAGCAAGCTGACCGAGCTTCACCTTCGCGAGGACACGCTGATCCTCTTCACGGGCGATAACGGGACGGACAAGCCGGTCGTCTCGCGAATGGGGGATCGGCGGGTCAAGGGCGCCAAGGGCTCGATGTCGGACGCGGGCACGCGCGTCGCGCTGATCGCGAGCTGGCCCCGAACGGCGGCCAAGGGGAAGGTCTGCGGCGACCTGGTGGACTTCAGCGACGTCCTGCCGACCCTCTGCGAGTGCGCGGGCGTGGACGTCCGGGAGAAGCTCGCGATCGACGGACGGAGCTTCCTGCCGCAGTTGCGGGGCGAGAAGGGCCGGCCGCGCGAGTGGATCTACTGCTGGTACTCGCGCGGGGGCAACGCCGCCGGCGCCAAGGAGTTCGCCCGCACGCGGCGCTACAAGCTGTACCGGACGGGGAAGTTCTACGACATCAGCCGCGACGTGCTGGAGGCTGCTCCCCTCGACGAAGCGGAGCTCGACGCCGGGGCCCGCAAGGTCCGCGCGATGCTGCAGGGCGCCCTGGACAAGTACGCCGACGCCCGCCCGGCGTCCCTCAACAAGCCGCCCAGGCGGAGGGCCAAGGCCCGGAGAAAGGCCAAGGCGAAGTAGCCCCTCGCCGGCACGGGCCGGGGGGCTTACTGGGGGGCGAGGCAGGTGATCTTGCCGTCGACGGTGGCCACGTACAACCGCCCGCGTGCGGCGGCCAGGCCGTCCCAGACCGGCGGGGCGGGGAGCTTGTGCTCGGCGAGCTTCTTGCCGTCGGCGGCGGCGAAGGCGGCCAGCACGCCGCCCTTGCGGCCCTCCCACGCGCCGTGGGGGTCCTTGGGGTCGACCACGTCGGGCGAGCCGGCCACGAAGAGCGTTTCGCCGGCGCGGACCATGGCGGTGATGCGGATGGCGACGCGCTGCTGCCAAATGGGCTTGGCCCCGCCCCGCCGGGGCCGACGGACCTTGGCCTTCTTCTTGCGCGCCACGGCGGCGGCGGGAGCGGCAGCGGGGGTGCTCTTCAGCGGCAGGCACACCAGCCGGTAGTTGCTCGCGCCCGGCTTGAAGACGGTCTCGCGGCTGCGGGAGGAGTAGATCTCCACGCCGTAGGCGACGTCCTTGCCGAGGACCATCACGCCCGACGTCTGGGCGCGCCCGGCCTTCCAGTACGTGCGGTTGAACCAGCTCGGGTCGAGGTACCCGCCCGAGGTGTACAGGTGCGGCCCGCGGCGGCCGCCCGAGGACGTGAGCTGCATCTGCCGGATGAACACGTCCGCGCCGTCGGTGCCGGGGATATCGTTCAGGAGCCCCTCCATGGCGTGGCCGTTGATCTCGGGCGTCATCTTCCCCGTGTCGGGATCGGCGTGGTAGATCGTCCTGCGGCTGGCGACCTTCCCCGTGGCGGGCTCGAGGGCGAAGAGGTGGATGCCGCCGTCGAGGTAGGACGACCGCCCGGCGGCGAACCAGCACCGCCCGCCGTGCACCAGCACGCTGCCGGGCACGGGCCAGGGCGACTCCAACTGGCCGAACGAGACGGCGAGGCGCCGCTGCGGAGCGGCGTCGAACCGCCAGGCCAGCGCCCCGTCCGACGCGCGCAGGCAGGTGACGCGCCCGTCGGCCGAACCGAAGATCGCCCGCCCCTCGTGGACCGTGGGCGGCGAGTCCACCCGGGCGTCGGCCGTGTGACTCCAGGCGGCCTTGCCGTCGGCGGCGTTCAGCGCGTGGACGGTGTGGGCGTCGACGCCGGCGACGAGCACCTTGCCGCCCGCGATGACCAGCCCGCTCGGCTTCGTGCCGACGTCGGCCTGCCAGGCGGCGGACAGCTTGGCGCCGACGACGGTCTTCGTCGCGCCGCTGCGCCGGGCGTCGTGGCGGTACGTGGGCCAATCCTCGTCCCCGATTGTCGATTCGCGGCTCCGCACTTGGGCGTAGGCCGGGCCCTTCTCGAGGCGGGCACCGTCGGCGAGCTTCGCCGGCGTTCGCGTCATGGCCGGGGCCAGGGCGTTGAAGCCGGTCAGCTTGGCCGTGATGTAGCACCCGCAGGGGTGCGGCGCGACGTAGAGCAGGCCGTTGCACGGCAGGTTGCCCAGCAGGCAGCCGCTGCGGACCCAGTGATGCTGGTGGTTCTCCCCGGTGGCGAGGTCGACGAACTCCACGCCGCGTCGCGACGCCAGCAGGAACCGCTCGGTGATCTTGTTGCGGTAGCAGCGGTGATGGTGCCCGACGTTGAAGACGTCCTTGGTCGCCAGCTCCTTGCGGGCCTCGCCGGTCCGCAGGTCGAGCCCCTGGATGCGGTAGTTCACGCGGCTGGCGTCCTTGGCCTTGAAGCCCTTGCCCCACACGAAGCCGAAGTCGGTCTTGGCGTGGACGTGGGTCCAGACCACGCCGTTGACGACGAAGACGTCCGGCGGCGTGCAGTGCCCCCAGGCGCCGTAGGCGTGCTTCCACATCGGCTTGCCGTCGGCGGCGTTGAAGGCGTACAGCGTGCCGGGCATGGTGTGGTAGGTGTGGTGCGTGTTGGGCTCGGGCTGGGCCAGCAGCACCACGCCGTCGTGGTAGACCATCACCGTCAGGAGGTACTCGTACATGCCGGCGAAGCCGAGCCGCTTCACGGCGCCCTCGGGCAGGGCCGGGCGGTCGATCCGCCAGATCGTCGCGCCGCTGTCGGCCTTCAGGGCGTGGATCGCCTCCCGCGTCAGGACGAGCACCCGCCCGTCTCCGGCGGCCAGCTCGAGTCGCCCGAACGGGTCCTGGCCCCTGCCGGCGCGGATGCCCGTGAACGGGCCCTTCGTCCAGAGGACGCGCCCGCTCTTGGCGTCGACCGCGCGGACGCGCTTGCCCGGCGGGGGCGCGGGGCTCTCGTTCCTCTCGGCCACGGGGGGCCTGGCGTCGTCGGGCGGGTCGATCGACAGGATCAGCCGCCCGCCCGTGCAGAGGACCTCGTCGGCGCGGGCGGTCTCGGCGTAGACGCGGCGGACCGCGCCGGTGGCCGCGTCCAGGGCCGTCACCGGCGCGCCGGCCCCGAGCGTGGCGTAGACGGTCTCGCCGACGGCCACCAGGCGCTTGCCGACGTGCGGCGGCATGGTGAACCGCCCGGTGGTGACGCCTCGGCCGACGTTGGACGTGCCGCTGAAGGCCGGGGCACCCCACCGCAGCACGGGGCGCTTCCAGAGCAGCACGCCGCTGAAGGCGTCGCGCGCGACGAGCCGCCACTGGCTCGGCACGGTGTCGTCCACGCACGCCAGCGTCTCGTCGCAGAGGTAGAACAGGCGCCCCCCGGCCGAGACCATCGCGCTGACGCTCGGCGTGTAGCCGTGGCTGCGAGCCCATCGGGGCCCGGCCGTCCACTGAAGGTGGCGCGGGGGCCCGACGACGCGGTCGTGGGCCACGGCGTTGCCGCCGGCGTCGTGAAGGTGGTGCGTCCACTCGTCGATCTGCGCGGGGCGGGGCTTGACGGTCTTCGCCCACTGCCCGTCGGCGCCCTTCGTGTACGCCACGCCGCCCGGCGCCAGCACGCGCACGATCTCCCCCGCCGCGGCGCCGACCGGACCTTCGGCCACGACGAGGTTCACCAGGTTGTCCGCGTACGGCAGGCGCTTGCCCGCCAAGTGCCCTACCGACACCTTGCCGTACAGCCCGAGCTTGCGGATGTGCTCGCGGGCCTTGGCGAGGTTGGCCAAGTCGGCGTCCAGGCCGTGAACGAGGTAGCTGTCGCCGGCGCCCAGCGCGGCCGTCAGTCGGCCTCCACCGGAGCCGAGATGCACGATCAGCCCGCCCTTCACGCCGGTGGCCTGAAGGATCTCCCGTGCCTGGTTCGTCGCCGCCGGGGCCGCGGCGGCCGGGCGAAGCGGTGCGATGACCGCGGCCAGAAGCCCAATCACCCCCAGCCAAGCGACGCGCTGCATGTGTCGGGACATGGATCGTCTCCTATCGGTGTTGACGGGAATTGTACCGCCGACGCCGCCCGCGTGCCACGCGTCCGCCGCGCGAGGTCGAGCGGCTGGCGTGGCGGCGGCGGCGGCGATATGCTGCGCGGGCCGACGGGCGGCGGGCGCCGCGCGCGGGTGCGGCGCCGGGAATCGAGACGAGCACGGCTGGCCGGAGGAAGGCATGAACGTTCTGTGGTTCTGTCTGGACACGCTGCGGGCGGATCACCTGGGGTGCTACGGGTACTTCCGCGACACGTCGCCGACGATCGATCGCCTGGCCGCCGAGGGCGTGCTGTTCGGGCAGTCGCGGGCCAACGCCGTCGCGACCGGGCCGGGCTTCACCAGCATGTTCACCGCCCAGTACGCCGTCAACAACGAGTGGTACGTCACGCCGTTCGACGTGGGGGACATCCTGAACTTCCCGGACGCGACGCCCGTCTTCCCCGAGCGCGTCTGGGACGCCGGCGGCATCACCACGGCGGCGTTCGACAACCTCTTCAGCTTCGCCTCGCACATGAAGCAGTTCGTCCGCGGCTTCGAGTGGTACGTCAACGCGACCGGCACCAGCCGCGCCCTCCACCACCACACCGTCGGCGGAGCCGTCAACGAGCGCCTGCTGCCGTGGATTGGCCGGTTCGCCGACGAGCGGCCGTTCTTCCTCTTCGTCCACTACTGGGACCCGCACACGCCGTACAACCAGCCGGACGAGTTCGCCCGCCCGTTCGTGCACGAGCGCGGGCGCCTCGACGACCTGCCCGTGCGCGAGGCCCCCGCGGGCTACCGGTACGTGCCGGGCTGGGGCACGGTGGCGAACGTCCCGAACGCCGAGGGCCCGGCCGACTTCGCCCCCGCGGCGGGCTCGCCCTGGCGGCACCCGCAGACGATCGACAGCTACGACGGCGAGATCCGCTACACCGACCATCTCGTCGCGGAGGTGCTGGCGGCGCTCGGGGAGGCGGGCGTGCTGGACGACACGGCCGTCGTGATCAACGCCGACCACGGCGAGCAGCTCATGCAGCACTACGGCTCGTGGGGCCACCCGGGGCTGCACGACGCGAACGTCTTCACGCCGCTGATCCTCTGGCGGCCGGGCCTGCTGCCGGCGGGCGCCCGCCCGGAGGGCTACGCGCTCCACGTCGACGTGGGGCCGACGATCCTGGACCTGCTGGGGCTCGAGCCGCTGGCCGGCGCCGACGGCGCCTCGCTGCTGCCGCTGATCCGCGGGGAGGCCGCCGGCCGCGACCACTACGTCGCCGAGAGCATGGCCCAGCGGTCCCTCGTGCGCGGGAACTGGAAGTACATCCGGCACAGGTGCGCGCCGGACGAGCTGTACGACCTGGCGGCCGACCCGATGGAGGCGATCGACCTCCTCGACGACGAGCCCGACCGCGCCGAGGCCCTGCGCGACGAGCTGGAGGCGTGGGTCGAACAGCAGCTTGGCGATCGCGTGGACCCGACGCTCCAGCAGCTCGCCCGCTGCGAGGCCCGCCGCCGCCGCCCGCACCGGTTCCTCTGACGGCCGCCGCTTCCGGCGCGGCCCCGCGAGCGACACGATGGGCACACGAGCGACGCTCCTGATGGGCATCGACAGCGGCACGCAGTCCACGACGGCGTGCGTCTGGACGGCGCGGGGGCGGCGGCTGGCGAGGGCCTCGGCGCCGCTGGCGGTGCGGACGCCGAAGCCCGGCTGGGCCGAGCAGGACCCCCGCGCCTGGTGGCGCTCGACGCGCGCGGCGATCCGCGAGGCGCTGCGGCACGTTCCGCCCGGGCGCATCGCCGCCGTCGGCGTCGCCTACCAGCGAGAGACCTTCACCCTCCTCGACGGCCGGGGGCGCTTCTGCCGGCCGGGGATCCTCTGGCTCGACGTGCGGGCCGATCGCGAGGTCGAGCAGGTCGCGCGGGACCTCGGCCGCGAGCGATACCACCGCCGGACCGGCAAGCCGCTGGACGTCACGTCGGCGGTGGCGCGGCTGCTGTGGCTGCGCCGGCACGAGCGCGGCGCGGTGAAGCGCGCGGCCGGGTGGGTGGACGTCGGCGGCGAGCTGGCCCGCGCGCTGACGGGGCGCTGCGCGACGTGCGCGGCCGGGACGGACACGTGCGGGCTGGTCGGCCTGGAGACGCGCGCGTGGCTCGACGAGCACCTCGACTACGCCGGCCTGGCACGGCGGCAGATGCCCGACCTCGTCGAGCCCGGCGCGGTGATCGGCGGCGTCTCGCGAGCGGCCTCGCGCCAGACGCACCTGCCCGAGGGCCTCCCGGTGGTGGCCGCCGGCGGCGACGGGCAGGTCTTCAACGTCGGCATGGGCGCCGCGGGCGCCCGCCGCATGAGCCTGACGCTGGGCACGAGCATCGTGCTGGGCCTGTCGTGCCGCGACGCGCCGATCTCGCCGCTGTTCCGCACGCTGATCGGCGCGGGCGGCGGGCACGTGCTGGAGAGCGTCCTCCAGGCCGGGGCGTACCTGCTGCGATGGTTCGTCCGGCGCTTCGGCTCGCCGGGCGAGACGGAGGGCGACTGGGACCGCCGCATCGGGCGCGTCGCGCCCGGCTGCGAGGGGCTCGTCACGCTGCCCAACTGGTGGGGCGTGCGGTTCCCCGAGACGCGCGCGGACGTCCGCGGCGCGACGCTCGGCTGGTCGAACCATCACACGCCGGCGCACTTCTACCGCTCGCTGCTGGAGGGGACGGCCTTCGAGCTGCGGCGGCTGATCGACGCCCTGCGGGCGATGTTCCCGCGGCGCGTGCGGCGGGCGATCCGCGCCGGCGGGGGCGGCGCGCAAAGCCGCCACTGGCCGCGGATCCTCGCCGACGTGACGGGCTCGTCCGTCGAGCGCCTGCGCGAGGGCGAGGCGACGGCCCTGGGCGCGGCCATCCTCGCCGGCGTCGGCGTGGGGCTGTTCCCCAACGTCCCCGACGCCTGCGCGGCGATGTGCCGCCTGCGCGAGCCTCTGGCGCCCGACCGCCGCCGAGGGCGCCTCTACGGGAAGCTCTACGAGGACGTGTACCTCCCCCTGCTGCCCGCCACGGCGGACCTGTCCGAGGCGCTGCGGCGAATCCGCCCGTGACCGCGCCTCAATCGATCCTGAAGTCCTCCCAGCCCGGAAGCTTCGTGTCCCCCGGGTCGCGCCGGGCGTCCTTCGAAGCCGGCCAGAGCTCCTGCCACTCCCGCCCGACGAGGACCACCTCCCCGTCGACCGGGCGCAGACGAGCGGCGCTGACCAGAATGCCCGGGTCGTCGAAGCGGATGCTGAACGGCCTGTCGGACCGGCGGTGTTTCTCGGAGATGCTGTCTTTGTGGCCCGACCAGCTCAGCCAGCGGGCCCGGTTCAGGCCGGCAACCATGCTCACCTTCTCGCCGGTGACCTTGACGGCGACCTCGACGCTCAGCGCGCCCCACTTGCGGCTGCGGTAGCCGAGGTTCATGACCCGCTCGAGCTTGGTGCCCTTCTGCTTGCCCATCCGCTCGAAGGTCAGGCGCAGCCACGTGACGTTCGTCGTGCCGTACGACGAGGCCGGCGCATAGTACTCGTGGATCTTCATCTCCACGTCCCGGTCGAGGACGGGGAACGTGATGAAGACGTCCCGGGCGGTCTGCGTCTTGCGGAGGCTCAGGGACAGTTGGTAGCTGCCCGTCGTGTCCACGGGGAACCAGAGCGTCCCCTTGGGCTTCGTCGACGAGACGAACGTGCCCTTCCTCACCAGCCAGTTGCCCTGCGAGGCGTCGTGCTGGAAGTCCACCAGCCTCAGGAGGTCCACGTAGCGCAGGCGGGCGAGCATGCTGCCGACGGGGCCGAGCCGGCGGATCTCGCGATCGATGGCCTTGAGCCGATCCTGTGCCTCCATCAGGGCGAGGTCTTTCTTCTCGTGCTTCTCGATGGCGATCTGGCAGTATCGCCGCGCCCGCCGCAGCATGCGCAGCCTGGCCCGGCCCGCCGCCTTCGGGGCCAGCGACTTCTGGTAGAAGTTGCACACGTCCAGGCAGGCGTTCTCGGGCAGGTCCCGCGGGTCCTTCGTGGCCATCGGAACGTACGTCCGCCAGATCAGCGCGCTGTCCGACGTGACGTGACCCCGGGCCTGCTTGGGGTCGTCCAGGTCGATGAGGATCGCCTCCATCAGGTTCTGCTGGAGGGTGCGGCTGTCGGGCGTCTTGGCCAGGCGCTGCCGGAGGGTCCGGACCTTGCGCTCGGCGGCCAGGCGCGCGGCGGCCTCCGCCTGTTTGGATTCGAAGTGCAGCCGGCGAATCGCCGTGGCGTTGGCGATGCGAAGCGCTTCGGCGAAGGCCGCCTCGCACTCGGCCGACTCCTTCCGTTGGGCGGCGCGGTCCCCGGCCTGTTCCAGCAGCTTCAGGAGCATCGGCGCGACCTGGGGCTTCCTCTCCTCGGGCGTGAGGTCGTAGCCCCGCCGGCACAGCGCCAGGCGTTTCTCCGCCCACCGGCTGCGGCGGTCGTCTGCCCTCTTGTCGAGCTCGCGCAGCGCTTCGAGGCCGGCCTCCAGGCCCTCCGTCTTGCCCGCGCCCCTCATGGCGCAGTCCACCGCCCTCTCCAGGATGCCGACCACCAGCGCCTTGTCCAACTCGAGCGTCTTGGCGCTCTCGACGAGCTTCTGCGCCCGCTGGGCATCGTCGCTGACGCCCTGGATGATCCTCGCAACCGCCCGGTCGACGTCGCTGCCCGGCGTGCGGCAGGCAACCAGACCGATCGCAAGACATGCCGCGAACGCATGAACGGAGCGTTTCATGCCACGCACTCCCCGATGTCTAGGACCAAGATGCCCACGGCATTCCACGGGGCGCTCACGGCGTCAAGTCGCCGCGCGGCGGGCGACTGACCCAGACTCCCTCGCCTCACCCGACCCTCGCGCAACCCGTCCGCGCAAGCGGCCCCGATTGGCCGGTCCCATTGTAGACCGCCAGGCAAGCGTCTGCATCCCTATTTCTCGGCCCTCGTGGCCGCCGCCCGTACGGCGGCGTTACTCCCGCGCCGCGGCGATCACCGCCGGTCGCCAGTTTCGCCCCCGCCGCGGTGGCTCCCATCCCCGCCAGGTGCAGGAAGCCCCGCCGCGTCCGGTGGCTACGCTCGTCCATGGTGTGCGTCCGTTCGACCTTCGGGATCCCCGGCGCGCCCGATCTGCGCGTCGCGCGACGCCGGCGAGACCCAGGCGTCGCCCCGGGCCCTCGCCAGCAGGGCCTGGGCCAGCTCACGCGACCTGTTCATAGACCTTGCCTTCCCGGACAGCGCGGTACATGACCGTGTTGGGCGTGTCTCGCCAGTAGTCGAATCGCTCGGCGCTGACCACCAGCACGTCCACGGGAAGCAGCAGCGGACGCAGCACGCCCGCCAGGCGGACCATCTCCGCCCAGGTGTCCTTGACCTGCGGCTCGACGACCAGGAAGTCCACGTCGCTGTCTTCCCTCGCGTCGCCCCGGGCGTGCGAGCCGAAGAGGATGACCTTCGAGCCGGGCGCCGCCGCCAGGAGAAGCCTCGCGGCCTCCTCGATGGTTTCCCGGGTCACCATGCCGTGCGTCCCCGGCCGGGGGGCCTGTTACGAATCCGTTACGAACTCTCCCGCCGCCTGCGCGACTCAACAGGTAAGGCCACGCGGCCCGTATCGTAATCGAGTGCCTCGAAGGACGAAAGGGCAAGAACCATGAACGGCAAGAGACATCGATTCGCGGTCGTCCTGGCGGCGGTCTTGCTGGCCTGGTGCGGGGCGGCCCGTGCCGGGGCGGTCTTCTTCGCGGGCGAGATGAAGGACGGGCAGTTCGTCCCGAACCAGGCCGTGAAGGGGCCCTGCTACACGATCCGCTACAGCACGATCCGGACGGACCTCGCGGACGGCTGGGCCGTGACGAGCTTCCGCGAGACCATCCTCGGCCCGGCCGACGGGCAGGTCGATGCCCTGTGTGTGATCCCCCTGCCGGGGACGGCGGAGCCGAACAACGCGACGGTCACGCAGCAAACGGACGACGGCAGGCACGTCCACCTGCCCGCGCGCTGGCTGGGGGCCGACGAGGCCCGCACGGTGTACGAAGCCGTGGCGCGCGCGACCGGCTCGACGCCGATCCTCGCATTGGCCGGCCGACCGGCCCTCGTGATCGATCGCTTCCCGCTCGGCAAGCGCCACGAGCTGTCGGTGCTCTACCGGCAGAAGCTGCGCCAAGAGCACGGCGTGTGGTCCTTCGCGTGCCCGATGCCGGCGGCGGCGTGGGCCCGCGGGCCGGTCGCGAGGCTGTCGCTGACGGCCACCGTCGCCAGCGACAAGCCCCTCCGCGCGATGTTCAGCCCCTCGCACCACGCGGCCATCGAGCGCGACGGGCTCCGCAAGGCCCGGGTCCGCGTCAAGGCCGACGACTGGGCCGGGCGCGACGACTTCCGCCTCTGCTACGTCGCCGACGAGGACGACCTCGGCCTGCGGGTGCTGGCCCACCGGCCGGAAGAGAAGGAGGACGGCTACTTCCTGCTCGTCGGCAACCCCACCGGCAGCGTCCGCCGGCGCAAGGTGCTGCCCAAGGACGTGCTGTTCGTCCTGGACACGAGCGGCTCGATGCGGGGCGAGAAGATCGAGCAGGCCCGCGCGGCCATCGAGTACTGCCTCGGGCGCCTCCACGACGGCGACCGGTTCAACATCGTCACGTTCGGCACGAAGGTGCAGGCGTTCCGGGACGCCCCGGCCGCCAAGTCCCCGAACCACGTCGACGCGGCGCGCGAGTTCGTCGACGCGGTCGTCGCCCGCGGGCGGACGAACATCAGCGGGGCGTTGGCCAAGGCCCTGGCCGGTGAGCCGCTGCCCGGGCGGCTGCGGATCATGATCTTCCTGACCGACGGCACGCCGACGGCCGGCGAGATCGTGCCCGACCGGATCGTCGAGAAGCTCGACGCGATGAACACCTCGAAGACGCGGGTTTTCGTGATGGGCGTCGGGCACGACGTCAACGCCCACCTGCTGGACAAGCTCGCCGAGCAGACCGGCGGCTCCAGCGAGTACGTCGACCCCGACGAGGACATCGACGTGAAGATCGCCGCGCTGTACGACCGGCTGTCGAACCCGGTGCTGAACGGCGTGACGGTGGCGTTCGGCGCGCTGCGCCCGACGGCGGTGTTCCCGAAGGAGGTTCGGGCCCTCTTCCTGGGCAGCGAGATCATGGTCGCCGGGCGCTACCGCAAGGGCGGGCGCCACACCGTCGCGGTCTCCGGGACGCTCGCGGGCGAGCCCGTGACGTACACGTGCCAGGCGACGTTCCCCGAGAAGACCGGCGCGACGGACAACGAGTTCGTTGCCCCGTTGTGGGCGGCGAGGAAGATCGGCTACCTGCTGCGGGAGGTCCGCCTGCAGGGGGAGAACAAGGAGTTGATCGAGGAGATCGTCCGCCTGTCGCGGAAGTTCGGGATCGTCACGGAGTACACGAGCTTCCTGGCGACGGCCGGGGCCGCCGGGAAAGGCCTGCCGGACAGCCCCACGGCCTACGCGGAGGTGGCCGGCAAGCTCCGCGCCGCCCGCGCCCGGCAGTCCGGGCAGTGGGCCGTCAACCAGGCCGTCAACGAGCTGGAGCTCCAGCAGCGCATCGTCGCGACGGAGGAGGCGAACGTCTTCCGCGACCGCCGCGGGCGCGTCGTCGCCAACGCCTACGTCCGCCAGGTCGGGCGAAGGGCCTTCTACCTCCGCGACGGGCAGTGGGTCGACGCCCAGGCCGCCAAGGGCCAGAAGGCCCGCCGCGTCAAGCTCTTCAGCAAGGAGTACTTCGACCTGCTGCGGACGAACGAGGACTTCGCCCGCGCCCAGCGGCTCGGCTGGAACGTCGAGATGACCGTCGGCGGCGAGCGGATCGCCGTCGAGAAGGAAGGCAAGGTGCGCGACGAGTCCATGAAGGTCCGCCCCGCGCCCGACGCACAGCAGCGCAACGTGGACCCGCGCGCCCGGCAGATCAACCAGCTCAACCAGCAGCAGCTCCGCAACGCCATCGACCAGATCCGCGACCGGCGGGACCAGCGCCGGCGGCCCAAGCCGGCCGAGAACCAACCGAACCAGAGCAAGTGAGGCGTTCGAGAAACCGAGGAACTCACCATGCTACGAACGTGGACGTTCTTTCTCGCGTCGGTGTGGCTCGCGGGCGCGGCGGCCGGCGAGGTCCGCCAGCGGGTCGGCTTGGACCGCCCGCCGAGGAACATCGACCAGTTCCTCCAAGTTCGCGGCCGTGCGAATGTGCTGCACGGGCACTGGCAGCCGCCGGCGGTGCACCGGCCCTTCGACGGCCGTCTGACCGCCGAGGCGGTCCGCACGGGCATCGACGACGCCGTCACGTACCTCCGGCACTGCCAGCGGAAGGACGGCTCGATCGGCTACCAGAGGGGCCTTCACCTGGCGGGCGAAACGTCCCTGGCGGCGCTGGCCATGCTCGCCGCGGGCGCCAACCCGCTCAGCGACAGCCAGCTCGCCGCGGCGCTGGACTACCTGGCCAAGGCCGACCACGACAACACCTACGTGCGGGCGATCCGCGCGAACGTATGGGAGTACGCCCTGCGGAAGGTGCCGCACGACGAGAAGATCCGCGCCGCTCTCAAGAAGGACTTCGACTGGCTGATGGAGGCCATGAACAAGGAGGGCTGGCGCTACCACCTGCGGTCCACCGACTGGGACAACTCGTGCAGCCAGTACGGCGTGCTGGGCGTCTGGGCGGCGGCACGGGCGGGCCACCAACCCGGCGAGGAGTTCTGGAAGACGTGCAGCCGCCATTTCCGCACGAGCCAGCGCCCCGACGGCGGCTGGAGCTACCAGAGCGGCAGCTCGACGGCGAACATGGCCACCGCCGGGCTGGCGAGCATGTTCCTCGTCTTCGACATGTACCACGGCAAGAGTTTCTACTCGGCCGCCAACCCGCGGACGTTCACGAGCGGCGACGCGGCGGCGGTCCTCAAGAGCATCGAGCGCGGCATGGCGTGGCTGGGCAAGCGCGGCGGGGCGAACAACGACGGGTACTACCTCTACGGCATCGAGCGGACGGGCGTGGCCAGCGGGCGGAAGTACATCGGCGGGCGCGACTGGTTCCACGAAGGCGCCACCGCGGTCCTTCGCGCCCAGCGAGCGGGCGGCTCGATCCCCACCGGGCGATGGGGAGGCCCCGTCGCCAACACCGCCTGGTGCACGCTGTTCCTCGTCTACGGCGGGGCGCCCGTGGCCTTCAACAAGCTCCAGTACGGCACGGGGCAGGACTGGAACCTCAACCCGCGCGACCTCGCCAACCTGACCAAGCACCTCTGGAGCGCGTACGAGAGGCCGCTCAACTGGCACTCCGTCAGCATCGACGCCGACGCCGACGAGCTCGAGGCGCCCATCCTGTTCGTCTCCGGCTCACAGGCCGCGACGTTCACCGAGACCGAGTGCCTCAAGCTGCGCGAGTACGTCCAGCGCGGCGGGACGATCCTCGCCGAGCCGTCCGACCACAGCGAGGCCTTTGCCCGGTCGATGGCCGAGCTGCTGCGGCAGATGTTCCCCGGAAACGCCTACCCCGGCCGCGGGCTGCGGGAGCTGCCGGGCGACCACGGCGTCTACACCGTGCTCAAGCAGGACTGGACCCGGCGCCCCCGCCTGCGCGGCGCGTCCGACGGCTCGCGGACGTTCTTCTTCCTGTCGCAGGAGTACCTCTCCGCCGACTGGCAGAGGAACCGCACCGACTCCGACGCGTTCCGGCTGGCGATGAACGTGCTGTTCTACGCGACGGACCTGGCCGCGCTGGAGGGCAAGTTCGCATCGATCCTTCCGGAGACGCCACCGGCCAAGAAGCGCGAGCAGGTCGCCACCGTCGCGCGCGTCCGCTACGCCTCGGCCGGCGGGCATCCGCGCGACTGGGACGCCGCCGCGACGTGCTGGAAGCAGTTCGCCCCGTACGTGAGGCACGTGACCGGCTGCGAACTGACCGAGCACGACCCGGTGCGGCTCGGACAGGACGACCTGAAGGGCATCCGCCTGCTGCACGTCACGGGCCGGCACGGCCTCATCCTCGGCCCGGCGGAGCAACAGGCCCTGAGGGCCTACGTCGCCGGCGGCGGAACCGTGCTCGTGGATGCCTACGCCGGCGCGTCGGCCTTCGCCGCCGCGGCGCGGCGCGAGATCGAGGCCGTCTTCGGCAAGCTCCACCCCCTGGGCGACGACGACCACCTCGCCGCCGGACGCTTCATCGGCGGCGCCGACCTCACCCGCAACATCCGCTTCAAGCTGCCGGCGAGAAAGCTCCTCCGCGCCCGAGGCGAGGACCCGCGAGGCCAGGAGCTGCTCGTCGCCTGCGCCCGGAAGCGCCCGGCCGTGATCTTCTCCGAGTTCGGGCTCTCCGGCGCGATGGCCGGCGTCGAGAACTACCGGTCGCTCGGCTACAAGCCCGCCTCGGCGCGCCGGGTCGTCGGCAACGTGATGGCCTACGTGATGGCGGACTGAGGAAGCGCCCCGGCCCGCGGCCCGAAGCCGTCGCCCGCCGGCGGGGCTGGCGCGCCGGCAGGAATATGGTCTAATGGATGGGTGCATCGGCGCGGGAAAGGCGCCCGCAGGCCAGGCGGAGGCAACCATGCCGGCAAGACGCATTCTGGTGATCGAGGACGACGCGGCCATCCGCCAGGGCATCGTCGACGCGCTGGCGTTCGCGCACTACGACACCGAGCAGGCGGACGACGGCGAGGCCGCCCTCGAGCTGGCCCTCACCGGGGAGTTCGACCTCGTGCTTCTCGACCTGATCCTGCCCCGGCGCGACGGGTTGGACGTGCTGCGGGAGATTCGCTCGGCCCGGGCGACGCTGCCGGTGATCATCCTGACGGCGCGGGGGGAGGAGTCCGACCGCGTGACGGGGCTGCGCCTGGGCGCCGACGACTACGTCGTCAAGCCGTTCAGCCTGAAGGAGCTGCTGGCGCGGATCGACGCGGTGCTCCGGCGCAGCCCGGAGCGCCCCACCGACGTGACGG
Source organism: uncultured Planctomycetaceae bacterium (assembly GCA_964642165.1). Taxonomy (GTDB): domain Bacteria; phylum Planctomycetota; class Phycisphaerae; order SM23-33; family SM23-33; genus CAYRVX01. The sequence continues at coordinate 17,543 of CAZXOC010000083.1, forward strand.
AGGTGCCGATCCCCGCCGGACGCGCGGACCTCGCCCGGCGCGAGGTCCACCTCGACAGCGGCGAGCGCGTCGCCCTCTCGCAGCGCGAGGCCGAACTGCTGCGCTACCTCGCCTGCAACGCCGGGCGGGCCGTCTCACGCGACGAGATCCTCTCCCGCGTCTGGCGGATCAACCCCAGCGGCATCGACACGCGGACGATCGACATGCACGTCGCCCGCCTCCGCGAGAAGCTCCGCGACGACCCCGCCCGCCCGCGGGTGCTCCTGACCGTCCGAGGCAAGGGCTACATGTTCGCCGAGACCCGAGCAAGCTGATGAAACGCACGTGGACCATCTGGCTGGCCTTCGCCCTGTGCGCGGCAGTGGTCCTGGCGGCGATGGCCTGGATCAGCCGCACCACCCTCGAGCTGGAGCGCGCCGAGCGCCAGGCCAACCGCCGCGCCGCCGCCGAGGAGAAGGTCCGCCTGGCGGTCTCGCAGATGGACGCGGCGCTGATGCCGCTGATCGTCCAGGAGAGCGCCCGCCCGTACTTCGTCTACGAGCCGTTCCACGCCGTCGGCCTGGCGTACACGCGGCTGTACCAGCAGCTCGGCACGAACGAGGTCTTCGTGCCGTCGCCGCTGCTCGGCCTGGAGTCCGACGATGTCCTGGTTCACTTCCAGGCGGACGCCGCGGGCGAGCTCACCAGCCCGCAGGTGCCCACCGGCAACCTGCTGGACCTGGCCACCGACGGTTACACCACCGGCGAGAAAGTGGAGGCGGCGCGGGCCCTGCTGGAGAAGCTCGCGGGGATCGTGGAACGCCGGAAGCTCCTGGCGCGGCTGCCCGATCCGGGCCCGCCGGCGCCGGCCACACGCCCGGCGGGGAAGATCCAGCGCCCCCGGACGGACCTGCCCCTGGCCGCCGAACAGGCCGCCGCCGACGAGCTCAGCAAGCTCCAGGCCCAGCGAAAGACCCGCCCGCTGAGCCGCGACGAGATCACGCAACTGCTCAACTCCACCAACATGATGGCTCGCTTCCGGGCGACCAGCGCCGCCCAGTTCGCCCAGCAGGTGGCCTTCAACCACGCCGTCGCGCCGAGGACCGTCGCCGAGGGCCCCCTCCAGCCCTGCTGGGTCGGCGATGCGCTGCTGCTGGCCCGGCGCGTGCGCCTGGGCGACGCGGAGGTCCTCCAGGGCTGCTGGCTGAACTGGGAGCACATCCGCACGCGGCTGCTGGGCGAGGCGCGGGAGCTGCTGCCGGCGACGAGGCTGCTCCCCGCCGGCGACGAGGGCCCCCGCAGCGGGAGGTGCGTCCTGACCGCCCTGCCGGTACGGCTGGTCCCCGGCGACGTGCCGGAGGACCTCTCGGCCGCACGCTCGCCGGTGCGGCTGAGCCTGCTGATCGCCTGGGCGTGCGTCCTGCTGGGCGCGGGGGCCGTCGCCGTCCTGCTCGGCAAGACGCTCGGGCTCTCGCGGCGGCGCGGGGCGTTCGTTTCGGCCGTCACGCACGAGCTGCGGACGCCGCTGACCACCTTCCGCCTGTACGCCGACATGCTCGCCGGGGGCATGGTCGCCGACGAGGCCAAGCGGGCGGGCTACCTCCGTCGCCTGCGCGACGAGGCCGACCGCCTCAGCCACCTCGTCGAGAACGTGCTGGCCTACGCTGGCCTGGGCGGGTCGCGATCCGCCGCGCACCTGGAGACCGTCCGCGTCGGCGAGGTCGTCGAGCGCAGCCGGGAGCGTCTCGCGGCCCTGGCCGAGCGGGCCGACATGCAGCTTGCCGTCGAGGCCGACGACGACGCGCTCGACGAGCGCATCCGCTGCAACACGTCCGCCGTCGAGCAGATCCTCCTGAACCTCGTGGACAACGCCTGCAAGTACGCCGGGCGGAGCGAGGACCGGCGGATCCACCTTCGCGCCGCCCGCCGCAACGGCGCCGGCGTCCTGACCGTGCGCGACCACGGCCCGGGCGTCCCCCGCGCCGAGCGCAAGCGGCTCTTCCACGCCTTCCGCAAGTCCGCCCGCGAGGCGGCGCACTCGGCCCCGGGCATCGGACTGGGACTGGCGCTCAGCCGCCGCCTGGCCCGCCGCATGGGCGGCGAGCTGCGCTTCGAGCCGACCGGCGACGACGGCGGCGCAAGCTTCACCCTCACGCTGCCGCTCGACGAGCCCTCGTGACGGGCGCTCGGACCGGCATGTGCTTCGCCCGCGCTACCTCCGCGGCTGCTCGCGGGCGGCGCGCTCGGCCGTGCCCCAGTCGTCCGTGCGGAACGGCGCGGCGGGCAGGCCCTCGCGGTTGTAGAGGCTGCAGCCGTGGGGGTTGTTGGCCCAGGCGTAGCGGACGGCGGCCGGGGACTTGACCTCGTCGCTCCAGACCACCACCGTGTCCGCCGCGCCGCTCGGGCCCGGCGATCGCTCGATTCGCGCGTCGGCCCAGACGAACTTGCCGTCCGCGGCGGCGATGGCGAACTGCCTCAGGACGCCGTCTCTCGCGACCAGCCCCGCGCCGACGTGCCGGAACGTCAGCCGGATGCGGGAGCCCTCGACCTTCATCGACTCCTGCACGGGCCCGGAGTGGACCAGGTCCCGCCCGTACTGCGCGCGCAGCGCCGCCAGGGCCAGACGCTTGCCGACGTCCTGCTTGTTGCGGGGGTGGATGTCGTTGGCCTCGCCGATGTCGGTGGTCACGGCCATCCCCGTCTTCGGCAGCGACAGGGCCATCGCCTGGGCCTCGCGGAGCCACGCCCAGCCGCCCTCCTCGGGCTGCTCGGGCGCCTTCATGAAGTTGGCGAGCTGGACGAAGCAGAAGGCGATGTCGCGCCCCCAGGCGTCGCGCCAGCTCCGGATCATCGCCGGGAAGAGCTCGCGGTACGTGATGGGCTGGGCGGCGTTGGACTCGCCCTGGTACCAGATGGCCCCGGCGATGCCGTACGGCACCAGCGGGGCGATCATGCCGTTGTACATGCCGCCGGGACCAGTCGGCGGGCGCGGCGGGCGCGGCACGCGAGGCACGGCGCGGCTCGGGCGACCGCAGCCGATCCGGTACCGCCACGAGCCGGCCAGCGGCACCGCCTCGCCGCCGTCGGCCGGCGAAAGCTCCATCTGCTCCGGGCGGCCGTAGATCCCCCCGCCGCCCCCGCCGTCCAGAACGCGGCAGGCGATGACGTTCCGCCCGGCCTTGACGAGACGCCCCGGCACGCGGTAGCGCCGCGGCGTGCGGTAGTGGTTCGGGTGCCCGTAGCCGATCGCGCCGACCTTCTCGCCGTTGACGTACGTCACGTCGTCATCGTCGATCGGCCCGAGCGACAGCATCACGTCGCGTCCGGCCCAGGAGGCCGGCACGTCCACCTCCTTGCGGAACCAGACCACGCCGTCGAAGTTGCCCACCTCCGTCTGCTCCCAGAGCTGCGGCAGGAGCATGGCCCGCCACTCCGAGATGTCCAGGTTGAACCTCTCCCAGCCGCCGCGCGAGCCGGCGTCCTGCCGGGCCAGCTCCTTGAGGAACTCCTGGTAGGCGGCGGCGTAGTTCCGCTTCGCCTGCTCGTACTGCTCCATCAGCTCGCCCCTGCGCTTCTCGAAGTCGGCGCGGCGGCGGTCGAGGTCGGCGAGCATCGGCTGGAAGGCGGGCAGCTTCTGGAGGAACTTCCGCGGCGTCCACGGCTCGGCGCGGCTGCCGCCCCAGGAGGCGTTGATCAGCCCGACGGGCACGTTCAGCGTCTTGTGGAGCTGGCGGCCGAAGAAGTACCCCACCGCCGAGAAGCCCTTCGCCGTCTCCGGCGAGCAGCGCGACCACTGCCCCACGACGTCCGTCTGCGGCACGTCGGCCATCCGCTTCGGCACCGTGAACAGCCGCAGGTCCGGGTACGTCGCCGCCGGCACCTCCGTCACGGCGATCGCCGTGCGCGCCAGCGGCCACTCCATGTTCGACTGCCCCGAGCAGACCCACACCTCCCCCACCAGGATGTCTCTCCGCGTGACGTAGGCGAGCCGCGAGGCGATGGTCAGCTCGTGGGGACCCCCCGCCGGCAGCGGGTCCAGGCGCACCATCCAGCGCCCCTGCTCGTCGGCCGTGGCGTACTTCCGCTGGCCCGCGAAGGAGACCGTCACGCCCGCGTGGGGCGCCGCCGTGCCCCAGACGGGCACCTCCTGGCCGCGCTGGAAGACGGCGTGGTCGGTGAAGACGGCCGGCAGCGAAACCTTGCCCTCGCCGCAGGCGGACAGCAGGAGGCACAGCGGCGCGAGCAGCGCGCCCCGCAGGATGCGTCGGGTCATCGCGTTCTCCTTGGTGACGGTACGCGGTCGAACGGCCGCGAGCCGGCTCGATGCGTGGGTTCGCGGCAGGGGGACCTCGTCACGGGCCGGCCAGGGGCGCCGCCCGAGGCCAGTCGTCGGTGCGGAACGGCACGGCGGGCAAGCCCTCGAGGTTGTAGAGGTTGCAGCCCTCGGGGTTGGACGCCCACGCGTAGCGGACGGCCACCGGCTTGGCGACCCGGTCGCTCCAGACCACCACCGTGTCGGGGTCGCTGCCGTCGGCGGCCGGTGCGACCCTCGCCTCGGCCCAGACCCACTGGCGGTCCTCGCCGGCGACGGCGAAGTGCTTCAGGGCCGGGGCCGACGCGCCCTTCGCGAGCAGCCCGGCGCCGATGTGCTTGAAGCGGATGCGGACCTTGTTGCCCTCGACGGTCATCGTGTCGGCCACCGGGCCGGAGTAGACCACGTCGCGCCGGTGGACCTTCGCCAGCGCCGCCAGGGCCAGCCGACGCCCGACGTCCTGCTTGTTCCGCGGGTGGATGTCGGCGGCCTCGCCGATGTCGATCGTCGCGACCATCGCCGTCATCGGCAGGTCCAGGGCCCGCACCTGGGCCTCGCGGACCCACGCCCAGCCGCCCTCGTCGGGCTCGCGCGCCGGGGCCATGTAGTTCGCCAACTGCACGAAGAGGAACGCGAAGTCCCCCTGCTTCCACCGCCGCCGCCAGCCCCGGATCATCGTCGGGAACAGCCGCGCGTACTCGGCGGGCTGCCCCGCGTTCGACTCGCCCTGGTACCAGATCACCCCCGCGATCCCGTACGGCACGAGCGGGGCGATCATGCCGTTGTACATGAAGCCGACGTTCCGCGCCCCGCCCGGACGCCGCGGGGCCTGCGGGAGCTTCTCGTCGCCCAGGGCGCAGCCGACGCGGTACGTCCACGCCCCCGCCAGCGACAGGTCGCCGCCGGCCAGCACGCCCTGGGGGACGAGCTTCATCTGCCGGGCCTGGCCGTAGATCCCGCCGCTGCCGCTGCCGTCCAGGACGCGGCAGGCGATGACGTTCCGCCCGCCCTTCACGAGCCGCCCCGGCACGCGGTATTTCCGCGGCACCCGCCAGGAGTTCGCCTGCCCGTAGCCGGTCGCGCCGACCTTCGTGCCGTTGAAGTACGTCTCGTCGTCATCGTCGATCGGCCCCCACTCCAGCAGCAGCTCCGACCCGGCCCACTCGGCCGGAACGGTCACCTCCCGGCGGAACCAGACCACCCCGTCGAAGCCCGCCAGCCCGCCCTGCTCCCACGCCGTGGGCAGCGTCATGGTCTTCCAGCCGTTGGCGTCGAGGTCCGCCCGGTACCACCGGCCCTGCAGGCCCCGGTCCTTGGCGCCGAGGCGCTCGCGGAACGCCGCCACGTCCCGCCGGTACCGGTCCATCGCCTTCTCGTAGCCGCCGGGCCTCCGCGTCTCGTCGGCGAGGAGGGCCTGGTAGCGCGCGTCCCACTGGGCCAGCAGCGGGGCGAAATTCGGGTCCAGCTCCAGGTCCGAGCGGGGCGTCCAGGACTCGGCCCGGCTGCCGCCCCAGGAGGCGTTGATCAGCCCGACGGGCACGCCGAGGCGCCGGTGCAGGTAGCGCCCGAAGAAGTACGCCACCGCCGAGAAGCCCGGCGCCGTCTCCGACGTGCAGGGGACCCACTCGGCCTCGAGGTCGCCTGCGGGCTCTTGCGCGACAGTGCGCGGCGCGCTGAGCAGGCGGATCTCGGGATAGTCCGACAGGATGACCTCCTTCGCGGCGTCCTTCGCCCGGCTCAGGGGCCAGGCCATGTTCGACTGCCCCGAGCAGACCCACACCTCCCCCACCAGGATGTCCGTCCGCTCGACGGTCTTCAGCCCCACCGAGACCCTCAGCTCGTGCGGCCCGCCGGCGGCGACCGGGTCCAGGCGCACCAGCCACCGGCCGTGGTCGCCCGCCACGGCACCCTTCTTCTGACCGGCGAAGCGGACGACGACGCGCTTGCCCGGCTCGGCCGTGCCCCAGACGGGGATCTCGCGGCCCTGCTGGAAGACGGCGTGGTCGGAGAACACCGCCGGCAGCGACAGCTCGTGCTTCTCGATGACGCCCGCGGGCGCCCAGACGGGCACCCGGCGCCCCTGCAGGAGCGGCGCGCGCTCGGACAGCGCCATCGGCATCGCCAGCTCGTGCTTCTCGATGACGCCACAGGCCGGTATCAGGGCACACGCCGGTGCGAGCAGACAGGCCCGCCATAGATGCTGGGTCATCTGGCCATCTCCATTCGGCACGCTGCGAAGGCCGTTCGTTGCTCGCCCGCCGGCCGTCGCCGGCTCCCGCGGCGAGCCCGAATCGCCATCATCCGCTTTTCCGCCCGCCTGTCAAATGCTCGCTTCGCCAACCGCCCCCACCGCCGAGCGACCCGCCGGCCCACGCGCCCCACTCGCACCGGGCGCCGAGAACGGCTGTAAGTCTCCAAGTTATGTGGCAGAAGTGTCCAGCCCTGGGGCCTCCCGGAGGGCCAGAAATCGCGCTAAATACTTTAGATGCAATATCTTAGCATTGTACAGATTTTGGACATTCCGCCCATTTTGGACATTCAGCCTGCCCGCCGGCCGCTTCGCGGCCGGATCAGAACGTAACATATTTCCCAGCAAGACGTAACCTTGATTTGGCTCCCGGGCCGGGCCGGGGCGCCGCTTGGCCGCCGACTGCGACCCCGATGTCCATCGGGGCGCCGCCGCTGTCCCTTCCGGCGGCCCATCCACGGCCGGCACCGTGGCCCGGCCGCACCGCCCGATCCGCTTCCGCGAGCCGCCGAACGGCGGCGCCTGTTGGATAGCCCCGGGCGCGAGCCCGGGGAACCAGCCCGCCCCTCAACCAGAGCCCCCGAACGGGGGCGACTGAACGCCCGCGCATCCGCGCGCGCGGCCTTGCCGAATCGCCTCGGCCCCGCTACGATGACAGGTAGCCGCGATGCCCCGATGCCTTGACGCGTCCGCGCATCG
>CAZXOC010000084.1:0-2130 GCA_964642165.1 uncultured Planctomycetaceae bacterium
TTCGCCGCCGCATAAGCCCGGCCTTCTGAGGGAGGCGTCAATCGATCTAGACTTACGGCCGTTCTCGGGGGCGCGGCGGGAGGCGTGAGAATTTCGCCGAAAGGGCCGAAAAGTGTCGCGCTAGGGCGCGCTCGCACCCGGCGGAGCCGCCGCCGGGAGCCGCCCGAGCCGGGAGGACGAGCCGCGCCGCCAAGGCGGGCGCCGCGCGCAATCGGCCGGACGGCGAGAAGCTCGATACCGCTCAGCCCACGGTCTGGGGGGGCTCCTGCTCGTCCCGATCGGGCGCGGGGCGCTCGTCGGGCACCGTCGCCGCGACCGTCCCCCCGACGGGGTCCGCGAAGAGCTTCGAGAGCATCCGGTCCACGAAGGGCGAATCGACGATGCCCTCGGTCTTCATGTCGGCCAGGAGCTTGCGGTAGGCCGTCAGGCTCCGGCTCAAGGCCGCGCGGTACTGGTACTGCTCCTCGAAGCGTCGCTCGGCACGGTACTGCGACGCGCAGAAGTGCAGGAGGAACCAGAAGGGCACGGCGACGGCCACCAGCGCCGCGGCGGCCGCCCAGCCGAAGACGGGGACCAGGACCGGCAGCAGCGCCCCGAGCACGACGGCCCCGCCGATGCCGCTGCCGACCAGCAACCGCAGCCACTTCCGGTGCCGCGGGGCAACCCGTTCGGCCAGGGCGTCGAACTGCTGGAAGAGCCCCCCGTCGGCGACGCGGCCGAACAGGTCCTCCAACTCGCCCTGCAAGTGTTCGTTGCGAGCGACCAGGTCGGCGGTCTGCCCGTTGAGCCGGTCCAGCGCCTGCTGTCCGTCGCTGCGGAGCTCGGCGACGAGCCGCTGCGACTGCTGCTTCACGTCCGCCATCTCCTGCTTGTGCTGCTGGACGTGGTCGAAGAACTCGCCGAGCTCCCGGTGGATCTGCCGGGTCTCGTCGGCGGCCTGGGTGGCGCTGCGCAGCTCGGCGTCGATCTTCGAGCGGCTCTCCGTGCCCGCCGAGAGCAGCTCGGCAAGGTCCGAGGCGGCCTGGCGGGCGTCCTGGAGCTTGCCCTGGACCTCGCCGGCGGCCTCGGCGGTCCCCAGCCGGGCCTCCGCCGTCGCCTGCCCGGCGGCACTGGCGGCGTCCCGCTGCTGCCGCGTCTGCTCGACGAGACCGTCGGCGGTCTCCTTGCGGGCGCGCAGGTCGGCGACCACGGCCTTGGCCGACTCGAGCTGCTCGGCAAAGCCCGCCTCGTAGCCCGCGCGCTGCTCCTCCGCGGCGGCGGCCGCGGCGCGAACCGCGGCCAGGGCCTCTTCCTGCCGCCCGCGGAAGTCCTCCGCAAACGCCGCCACCTCCTGCTCCAGGCGCTCCAGCCGCCCCCGGAGCTCCACCGAGCTGGACAGGTGCCCTTCGACCCCGGTCTTCAGCTCGTCCGCCGCCGAGAGCACCCCGGAAAGCTCCTCGACGGCGCTGCGGGCCTCGGCGAGCTTCGACTGGACCTCGTCCGAGGCGTCCCCGGCGGCCGCCCGGGCCTCGTGCACCTGCCGCAGCTCCTCCTGCACGGCCTGGAGGTCCTGGTGCGTGCGGCCGAGCAAGTCCGCGGCGATCGCCTGATCGCCCCGGAGACCCGCGACGGCGTCCCGGGCGGCCTCAAGCCGCTCCGAGAGGGCCTCCTCGAACTGCCGGCGCTGCCGGTCGGTTTCGGAGACCGCCTCCCAGATGGCTTCCACGGCCTCTTGCTTCCGCCGGCGGAAGGCCGAGGAGACCTCCGCCGTCTCGCCCTCGAGCTGGCCGATGCGCTCGCGCGATTGGGCGGCCTCGGCCAGGGCCTCGGCGAGGCGGGCCTTGAGGTCGCCGCCCGTTCGGGTCAGCTCGTGGAGCTGTTCCACGGCCTGGCCGCCCTGGTCCAGCAGGCCGTGTAGCGCCACCAGGCTCGCGTCCGCCTGCCGGCTGCTTTCCCCCGCGGCCTGGCTGGCCTGCTCGGCGGCCTGGAACTGCTGCTGCGTCTGCTCCAGCGCCTCGCCGGCCGCCTCGCCGTGGGACTGGACCTGCGAGACGACCTCCCCGGCGGCCTGGAGCTGCTCGTCGAGCACCTGCCGCGCCTCGGCCTGCATCTGGGCGGCGGCCTGGGCGCTCTTCAGGGCGGCGGCGACCG
>CAZXOC010000084.1:2230-16808 GCA_964642165.1 uncultured Planctomycetaceae bacterium
GGACCTGCGAGACGACCTCCCCGGCGGCCTGGAGCTTCTCGTCGAGCACCTGCCGGGCCTCGGCCTGCATCTGGGCGGCGGCCTGGGCGCTCTTCAGGGCGGCGGCGACCGCCTGCTGCTGCTGCCGGCGGGCCTCGTTGGAGAACTCCGTGCACTCTCCGGCGGTCTGCTCGATGCGGGCGAGGCACTGCCCGGCCTCGGTGACCTTTGCGGAGACCTCGGTGCCGGCCTGCGCGGCGGCCTCCAGGAGCCGGCCGATCTCGCCGACCGTCTCGTTGCCCTCGGCGAGCTTGCCCTGGAGGGCCTCGCGCGCCGTCTCGGCGCCGTGCTGGGTCTGCTCGATGGCCACGCCGGCCTCGTCGGCAGCCTGGAGCTGCTGCTGCGTCCGGTCCAGCGCCTGGGCCACCGCCTCGCCGTTGGACTGGACCTGCGAGACGACCTCCCCGGCGGCCTGGAGCTTCTCGTCGAGCACCTGCCGCGCCTCGGCCTGCATCTGGGCGGCGGCCCGGGCGGCCTCCGCCGCGGCGGCGACGGCCTGCTCCTGCTGCTGCCGGGCCTCGCCCGCGAACTGGGCGAGTTCCCCGGCCGTCTGCTTGATGCTCGCCAGGCACTGCTCGGCCTCGGCGACCTTCGCGGCGACCTCGGCGCCGGCCTGCGTGCCGGCCTCCAGGAGCCGGTGGATCTCGCCGATCGCCTCGTCGCTCTCGCCGCGCCTGCCCTCCAGGGCGTCCCGTGCCGTTTCGGCGGCCTGCTTCACCGCCTCGATGGCCACGCCGGCCTCGTCGGCCGCCTGGAGCTGCTGCTGCGTCCGCTCCAACGCCTGGGACGCCGCCTCGTCATGGGAGCGGATGCCCGAGAGCATCCTCCCGGCGGCCTGGAGCTGCCCGTCGAGCACCTCCCGGGCTTCCGCCTGCATCTGCGTGGCCGCCTGGGCGGTCTCCGTGGCGGCGGCGGCCGCCTGCTCCTGCTGCTGCCGGGCCTCGCCGGCGAACTCCGCCAGCTCCGCGGCCGTCTGCTTGATGTTCGCGAGGCATTGCTCGGCCTCGGCGACCTTCGCGGCGACGTCGGCGCCCGCCTGGGTTCCGGCCTTCAGGAACTTGCGGATCGCGCCGATCGCCTCCTTGCCCTCCGAGAGCCTGCCCTGGAGGGCGTCCCGCGCCGCCTCGGCGGCCTGGCGGATCTCGTCGAGGGCGGCGACGGACTCCCCGGCCGCGGCGAGCTGCCCCTGCGTGCGCTCCAGGGACTCCTGGACCGCCCGTTGCTGGCCCTGGCCGTCTTCGAGCGCGCGGCGGGCGGCCTGGAGCTGCTCGTCAAACTGCCCGTGGCACTGCTGGCGCTTCTCTTGCAGTTCCTGCTGGGCGCTGTCGAGTGCCTCCAGCGTCTCGGCCTGCCGGCGGCGGATCGTCTCGGATTCCGAGCGGATCGCCTCCACGGCCAGGGACGAGCTGCTTTCCAGGACCGCGGATTCCGACTCGTAGGCGCCCTGGATCTCGGAGAGGCGCTGGCGGGCGGCCTCCTCGATCTCCCGGATCCGCCCCTGGGCCGTCTCCGCGATGCCGTCGAGGGTCCCCAGCGTGTCGCCCAGCCGGCGCTCGAGGATCAGGGCGATCTTCCCGATCTTGCTGACGTCCAGCCCGCTGGCCACCAGGTTCTCCTGGAGGCAGAGCCTGTGCAGGGCGTCCAGCGTTCGCAGGACGTCCAGCGCCTGCTGGCGGTCCAGCGAGGCGGGCAGCGACTCCATCGCCTGCACCGCCCGGGTGGCCCGGTCCGTGATCTCCTGCCGGGCCGTGAACGGCAGGCTGGGGTACTCCTCCTTGCGGAGCAGGCCCTCGAGGGTGAACAGGAACCCCTTGAGCCCTCGCATGGTCCCCTCCACGCTCTCCAACTCGGGCGGGGGGTCCCTCGACAGCACGCTGGAGATCTCGGACACTCGGGATTCGAACAACTTCCGTAGCTGCTGGACCTGCATCCTCATGTCGAGGTCTCCTCGACCAGGCGGCCACGCGTGGAGCGAAACCGGCTGGTGCGGGCGGTGCGTCACGGCGGCAAGTCAAGCGAGAGGCCGGGCGTCACGGTGCGCGCCGACCGCCGGTCATCCCCCCCACGCTTCCATCACAAACGGCGCCGGCAATGAAGGCCGACCTCGCGCTCTGAGACCGATCATCGACACCACGCAAAACAATCCTTTAGCCCCAGCGCCTCCCGCGGGCGCCGGGGCGGCCGCGCTGCGCGAGCCGGCGCGCCTACCATGGAGCAAGGAACGGGCGTCCGGCCCAGCCGGAGGGTCGCGGAATCAGGTCAAGGAGGGCCAGTCTCGCGGCTCGGCCGCCTGCGGCGGCGCGTCGTGTGAAGCTCTCTGGGCGCGGGCGTCGGGTGGCCCGCGGTTCGGGTGAATCGTAGGCTGTTCTGCGGAGCCCCGGGCCATGCGCCTGCGGGCGAGTCCGGCCGGAATCGCCGGCGGGGCGAGCGGGAGGCATTGGGCACATGAGGCGGTTGCTAAGCAGCATCCTGATTCTGGGGGCTTTTCTCGGCGGGTACTACCTCGGCGGGCAGGAAGGCAGTCCGGACATCTTCGCGTGGGCGCGGAGGGCCTATCCGCGATTTGCCGAAGCGGGTGCGGAGCTGGTGGACTCCGTCACGACCCGCGCCGCGGCCGACGAGCCCCCGCGCGATGACGAGGGGCCCTGGGAGCACGAACGGTAGGTCCGGCCCGCGGTTGAGCCCCCGGGCGGATCAGTCCTCGAAGATCGTGGAGATCCCGCCGAGGATCGACCCTTCGCCCTTGGCGGTCTTGCCTCCTCTGCCGGCGACGGCGAGGATGCGGTCGGCCAGGCGGGAGAACGGCAGCGTCTGGAGCCACACCGTGCCCGTGCCCTGGAGCGTCGCCAGGAAGAGCCCCTCGCCGCCGAAGATCATGCTCTTGAGGTTCCCCGCCCGCTGGATGTCGTAGGCCACGCCCGTGGTGAACGCCACGAGGCAGCCGGTGTCCACGAGGAGCTTCTCGCCGGTGAGCTGGCGCTGGACGACCGTCCCCCCGGCGTGCACGAAGGCCAGCCCGTCGCCGCGGAGGCGCTGGAGGATGAAGCCCTCGCCGCCGAACAGCCCGGTGCCCAGGCGCTTGCTGAAGGCGATGCCGACCTCCGTGCCCATCGCCGCGCAGAGGAAGGCGTCCTTCTGGCAGAGGATCTCCCCCCCCAGGCTCGACAGGTCCAGCGCGATGATCTTGCCCGGGTACGGCGCGGCGAAGGCCACCCGCTTCTTGCCGCCCCCGCCGTTCGTGAAGTGCGTCAGGAACAGGCTCTCGCCGGTGAGCTTGCGCTTCGCGCCGTCCACCACCTTGCCCCAGAAGCCCTGGTCCGGCTTCGTGCCGTCGCCGAAGCGGGCCTCGAACTGGATGCCGTCGTCCATGTAGTTCATGGCCCCGGCCTCGGCGATGATCACCTCGCCGGGGTCCAGCTCCACCTCGACGACCTGCATGTCGTCGCCGAGGATCTCGTAGTCGATCTCGTGGCTGGTCCGGGCCGAGGGCGCCTGGGGCGGGCCCGACGCGGGCGCCGCGGCCGGCGCCGCGCCGGCGAACTCCGCCACGCTGCTGACCTGCGCCCACTCGCCCATGCCCTGGCACCAGACGTGGTCCGTCGGCTTGATCTGCCCTGCCCGGAGCTTCCCGGCGATGTCCTCCTTGCTGACCGGGCCGAACGACTGCCCGTTCACACTGTAGTGCCATTTCGCTTCCGACATATCGAAGCTCCTTGTTCGCTCGGGCTCGCTCGGAACCACGCCTCGCGCGGCGAATTATCGCCACCGGGCCGGCCATGTCAAGACGACAGGGACCGACCTGAAGGGACAGTCGCCCCCGCCCGCGGCATATTGCGGCGATGCCGCGTGCGGCGTCGGGCGAGTCGCCCCCGGGCGGGCTGCTGAAGGCAGAGACGCTTCGCGAGGCCGGCGAGACGCCGTCAGGGCGGCGAGCCGGCCATGGCGGCCTCCGCCGGGGCCGCCACATGGCTGGCCGGGGTGTCGCCGACGCCGCGCAGAGGCGGGCGCGGCTCCGGCGGGCGGCTCTCTCGCGTCACCTTGCCCCTCAGGAGCCGAAGCGCCCAGCCGAGGGTTCGCGGCACGGTGCGCGCCAGGCCCCACATGCCGGTGACCTGCATGGCGGCGTCGATGAGGTACCGGCTGCTCTTGGGCCGAACCAGCGCGCCGAGCAGCCGGACGGGGTTGTAGAAGTACGCCAGGGCGGCGGCGATGCGAAGCTGCATCCGCCACGGGCTGGCCTCTGCGGTGGCGACCACGTAGTTGCCGTCGAGCATGTACGGTTCGACCGGTTTGCCGGCGGCGTGTCGGATCATCTGCCCGGAGAGGAAGGACTGCTCGTACGTCCGGGAGCCGATGGCCGGCGTCATGCAGAGCACCTGCACGTCGATGGCGCCGGCCTTGCGCAGGAGGCGGATCTGGTTGATCAGCCCGTACGGGCTGCCGCGGGTGTAGAGGGGCTGGCCGTCGTGATGCATCAGCATCGGCACGGGCACGATGCCCTGCTGGTGGAGCAGCCGGAACGCCTCGGTGGTGTTGTCGACGGTCTGGCCCTTCTTGATGAAGGTGGCGGTCATGTCCTCCACGCCCAGCCACAGCGCCAGGACGCCGGCCTTGCGCACCGTGAAGAGGTGCTCCTTCATCTGGAGCGTGTCGTGGACGGTGACCTCGGTGCCCCAGCGGACCCTGCGCCGCAGCGGCTTGCCGTGGATCTGCGCGCGGGCGAGCGTCTCGACGATGGCGAGCGTGCGGGCCTTGTCGTTGAAGAAGTTGTCGTCCGTGCCGAAGAAGTACCGGATGCCGTACTGCTGCTGCAACTGCGTCATCTCGTCGGCGATGCGCGAGGGGCTCTTGGCGCGGTACTGGCGCTGATTGTAGGCGGGGATGGGGCAGTACGGGCAAGAGAACTTGCACCCCGCGGTGAAGACGAGCGACCCGATGGGGCTGTATCTCCGGACCCGACCGGGCTCGAGGGGCCGCTCGGCCAGCGTCTCCCGGCGCGAGGGCTGCTCCAGCAGCCGGTAGCCGCGCGCCGGGTGCGGCAGCTCGTCCAGATCACCGACGAGGCGCTGGATGCCCGTGTCCACGAGCTCCTCGACGCCCGCCCGCCCGTCGCTCCGGGGGTACACCAGCCCCGGCACCTCGTCGAGCAGGCCGCGGTCCCTGGCGCGGACGAAGGCCGACCGCAGCGGCTCGCGGCGGCCCCGCTCGGCCAGCACCACCTCCAGGAGGTCCAGCAGCACGTACTCCTCGCCGGTGACGGCCACGTCGGCGCCCCAGGGATCGTTCGGGTCGGCCCCGAAGAAGCTCCAGGGCTCGTAGATCGCCTGGGGCCCGCCGGCGACGACCAGCGGCCGCGCCGAGGCGCCGATGCGCCCGGCGTCGCGGAGCAGCGCCTCGCAGGCCGCCGAGTGGATCCGCATGCTGGAGACCAGCAGGAGGTCGGGGCTCCGCCCGTCCAGCGCCACCCGCGACGGGCGGACGCGGGGGCTCCACTGCTGGAACACGATCCGCGTCCGGGTGAGCCCCGCGTCGAACAGCGCCGAGCCGATCGCCCGCGCCCCGGCGGGCGCCATGCGGGTGCTGCTGTAGTAGAACGGCAGCATGCGCGTCCGCCAGTCGAACGCGCAGAGCACGACGGCGGTCAGATCGTGTCCGGGAACGACACGACGCAGCCGCCGGCGGATGTCCAGGCACTCGCCGGGCCGCAGCAGTCGGTCCCCGCTCGCTCTCGAAGGCAGTTCCATGATGGATCCAAGCCCCCGTCCTCGCCCCCGAACGCCGACGCATCGACCTGCGGCGCCCGCTCAACGCGGCGGGGCGCCGGTGTCGCTCGCAACAGAACAGCGCCGCCCTCGCACGAGCGTCGCTCGTTGCCGGTCCCCTGGCCGATCAGCCCTTGCGGACGTTGAGGGCCTTGGGACCCTTGGGGCCTTGCGTCAGGTCGAAGGTCACCGTCTCGCCTTCGGCGAGGGACTTGTAGCCCTCGCCCGCGATGTCGTCGTGGTGGACGAACACGTCCCCGCCTTCGTCGGCCGTGATGAACCCGAAACCCTTGCGGTCGTTGAACCACTTCACCTTGCCAGTCGCCATGTCCATGGCTCCTTGTCGATCAGCGCGTTGGATTCGCGAGCATAGGCATCCAAGCTAACGTATCCGCGAGGGTGAAGGGGTGTTCACGAGGCGGGAAGCCTGGATGTGGGCTGCAACAGGACGCGGATGCCAACCTCATTCGCCGGCCGTGCGGAGGAACCCTTCCTCGGCAGCCGCCAGGCGCAACCTGCGTAGTCTCCCCACCGCGGCACCGAAAGTCAACACAATACTGCGAAACGCCCCCCCGCCCCTTCGCGACGGCGTGCCGCCGGGCGAGACGGTTGCGTCGGCGCCTCGCCGGCGGTATCCTCTCGCCCGACCACGACAGACGTTCCCGCGCCACCGGCGAGAAGCGTGAAACCGACCCCGCCGAAGCGCGGGGGCAAGGCCGAGCCGATCGCCTGGGCCGCACCCGCTGCCGTTCGGGTGCTTTTTCTTGCCCCGGCGAAGGCGTTGGTGTTCCTTGCGGCTCGGCGATCGCCGAAGGAGACGGACATGGAGATCCCGCTGAAGTACGGCCTGAACCCGCACCAGAAGGCGGCGAGGCTGATCATCGAGGCCGAGCCCAGCCCGCTGAAGCTGCTCAACGGCACGCCGGGCTACATCAACCTGCTCGACGCGTTCGGCGCCTGGCAGCTCGTCCGCGAGCTGAAGGCCGCCACCGGCTCGCCCGGCGCGGCGTCGTTCAAGCACGTCAGCCCCGCCGGGGCCGCCATCGCCCGCCCGCTCACCGACGACTTCCGCCGGGCGGCGATGATCGGCGACGAGGAGGTCTCTCCCGTGGCCGCGGCGTACCTCCGGGCGCGCGGGGGCGATCGGATGAGCTCGTTCGGCGACGCGGCCGCCGTCAGCGACACGGTGGACGTCTCGCTGGCCCACGTGCTGAAGCGGGAGGTCTCCGACCTGCTCATCGCGCCCGCGTACGAGCCGGAGGCGCTGGAGATCCTCCGGGGCAAGAAGGGGGGCAAGTACCTGCTGCTCCAGATGGACCCGTCGTACGCCCCCCCGGCCGTCGAGACGCGCGACGCCTTCGGCTTCGTGCTCCAGGAGGACCGCAACACCGCGAGAATCACCAAGGACCTGTTCGCCAGGACGGTCACCGGCGAGGGCGTCCCCGACGACGTCGCCGAGACGCTCGTCGTCGCGACGATCGCCCTGAAGTACACGCAGTCCAACAGCGTCTGCGTGGCCTGCGACGGGCAGGTCGTCGGCATGGGGGCCGGCCAGCAGTCCCGCGTCCACTGCACCCGCCTGGCGTGCGCCAAGGCCGATACGTGGTTCTGCCAGCGCCACCCCAAGGCCCTGGGCCTGGCGTTCAAGGACGGCCTGAAACGCGCGGAGAAGAACAACCTCGTCGACCAGTACCTGCTGTGGGACGAGCTTTCGGGCCCGGAGCGGGAGGCGATGCTCGCCGGCCTGGCGGCGGAGCCCGAGCCGCTCTCCCGCGACGAGCGCCTCGAATGGGTCCGGCGGTTCGAGGGCGTCTGCATCTCCTCCGACGCGTTCTTCCCGTTCCGTGACAGCATCGACCGCGCCAGCCGCACCCACGTCCGGTACCTCGCCCAGCCCGGCGGCAGCCTCCGCGACGACGAGGTCACCGCCGCCGCGACGCAGTACGGCATGGGCATGATCCACACGAACGTGCGCTGCTTCCTGCACTAACGCCCCCGGGCCGCGACGGCCGGGGCCAGGAGACGACCATGAGCATATCGAGACGGCGGTTCCTCCAGATGGCGGGCATGGGCGGCGCGGCGATGGCCCTGCCGCCCCGCGCGCCGGCGGCGACAACGAAGGCCCCGGCCCGCGGCAAGGCCCAGGCCCGCCCGAACATCCTCTGGGTCAGCCTCGAGGACATCGGCCCGGAGCTCGGCTGCTACGGCGACCGCTACGCCCGCTCGCCCAACGTCGACAAGCTGGCGGCCGAGGGCATCCGCTACGACCGCGCCTTCACGCACGCCGCCGTCTGCGCCCCGGCGAGGTGCGGGATCATCACCGGCGTGTACCCGACGACCACCGGCGGGAACAACATGCGCTGCCGGACGATCCTCCCCAAGCACGTCCGCTGCTTCCCCCAGTACCTCCGCGAGGCGGGCTACTTCTGCTCGAACCACCGGAAGACCGACTACCAGTTCCGCCACGCGCCCTCCACGTGGGACCGCAACCCGCGCAAGGACCACTGGTGGCGCGCCCGCAAGGACGGCCAGCCCTTCTTCGTCGTGGTCAACCTGACCAGCACGCACGAGTCGAGGATCCGCGGCGGCCAGCCGCGCCTGCCGGCCGGCGAGAAGCACGACCCCGCCAAGGCCAGGATCCCCGCCTACCACCCCGACACGCCGGTGGTCCGGCAGGCCTGGGCGAACTACTACGACAACATCACCGCCACGGACAAGGTCGTGGGCGACATCCTGAAGCAGTTGGCGGAGGACGGCCTGGACGAAGAGACGATCGTGTTCTTCTGGGGCGACCACGGCAGCGGCATGACCCGCGGCAAGCGGTGGGTGTACGACTCGGGCACGCGCGTGCCGATCGTCGTCCGCGTGCCCGCCAAGTGGCGCCGGTACGCCAAGGCGGAGCCGCCCGGCTCGGCCGTCGGCGATTTCGCCCAGTTCCTCGACCTGGCGCCCACGGTCCTGTCGCTGGCCGGCGTGACCGTCCCCGCGCACATGCAGGGGCGGGCGTTCCTCGGCCCGCAGCGCGGCGAGGCGCCGGCGTACTTCTTCGCCTTCCGCGACCGCATGGACGAGCGGTACGACATGATCCGCATGTGCCGCGACAAGGAGTTCATGTACGTCCGCAACTACCGCTGGTGGCGCCCCCACTGCCAGCTCATCAGCTACATGCGGAACGTGCCCTCCCTCGCCGAGATGTGGCGCCTCCACCGGCAGGGCAAGCTCAACGCCGCCCAGGAGATCTTCTTCGCGCCCCGCAAGCCCAAGGAGGAGCTTTACGACGTCCGCCGCGACGGCGACCAGGTGCACAACCTCGCCGCCGACCCGAGCCACGCCGCCCGCCTGGCCACGATGCGCAAGCGCCTCCAGCAGTGGCAGAAGGACACCGGCGACCTGGGCTTCGTGCCCGAGCCGATCTTCGACGCGATCAAGGACCGCCCCGGCTGGCGCAAGACGATCGACGACTCCGGCGTCCTGGAGCGCCTCCACGCGCTGCTCTGGCCCCTCGACCCGCCGGACTTCAAGACGCTCGCGGGCCTCCTGAAGAAGCCCGACAGCCTGCTGGCAGAGTCCGTCCGCTACTGGGCCGTCGTGCTCCTGCACCGCCACGCCCGCACCGACGCCGAGCGGAAGCGCGTCGCCGCGGCCGTCATGCCCCTGATGGACGCCTCCGCCGCGCCGTGCGTCCGGGTGGCCGCCGCCGAGGCGGTCGCCGAGCTCGCCTCGCCCGACAAGGCCCTGGACGTCCTCATGGACGTCATCGAGAACCACAAGGACGCCAACGCCACCTACGCGGTCGGCGCGCTCGAGCGCCTGGGCAAGACCGCCGCGCCGGTCCTCGACCGCCTGCGAAAGGCTTCGACCAGCGGGTACGCCGCTCGGCTGGTCCCCCACGCCGCGGCCGCCATCCAGGGCAGCGACTCCCTCTTGGGCGCGCCCGGCAGGAAGCCGAGGAAGAAGAGGGCCAAGACCCGCACGTAGCGCCGTCAGCCCGCGCCTCGCCCTGGGCCGCGCGGGCAGGCCGGAGAATCACGGCATCTCATCGGCCGCGCCGCCCGCCAGCTCGTGGTCGAGCAGGTGGCGGCAGTTGATGACCTTCTCGGCCAGGTCCGCGGGCAGGTAGAAGTACTGGTTGGCCGCCTCGAAGCCGATCCGCGAATCGGCGCGGGCGAGCTCGAAGGCCTCGCGGGCGACGGCGATCTCATCGCACACGATCCGGCGCATTCGCTCCCGCAGGGCCTTGCTCCGCGCCGCCGAGGGCGCCGGCTTGCCCCGCAGCTCGTCCCGCGCCGTGGTGAAGCGCGCCTGGTTGGCCACGGAGCGGAAGTGCAGCCCCGCCATCCGGGCCAGGCGAAGCTGGGCGCGGGCCTCGGGGGCCTTGCGCTTCGGCGCCGCCTCGACGGCACGCTGAAGCGCCGCGAGCCCCTCGCGCCACCCGGCCGCCACCTTGGCGAACTGATCGGCGAACACGTCCGCGGGGTACGGGCCGCGCCAGCCGTTCACGTCGTCGTAGGGAATGCCCGTCATGGTGGCGCGGTACCCGGTCGGCGAGGCGTACAGCAGGTTCGCCGGGCCGACGTGCACCGGGCAGCGGTACACGACGCCGATGTGGAAGGGGTACTCGCCGAACGCCCGGCTGAAGGCCGTCCACGCCCGCCGCCCGTGGCTCGCCCCGGCCCGGCCGAAACACTCCACCGCCACGCGGGACAGCGCCTCGGCCTCGGTCGGGACGTCCGCGGCGCCGAACATCGCCGCCAGGCGCAGGTTCGGCGAGGGGTATCCCCCCAGCGACCAGCTCAGCATCATGCCGTCCACGCCGGCCCGCGCCAGGCCGCCGCAGTGCCTCGCGACTAGGTCCATCACGGGCAGGTACGGCACGGTGGACAGCTCCCAGGAGTTGTTGAGCTGCACCTTCGCGACGGTCCGCAGACCCGCCTCCTTCGCCAAAGCCCAGTGCTTCGCCGCCCGCGGGCCCGGGCCGACCGCCGAGAGCGAGTACTCCCCGACCGTCGTGGCGATCCCGCCCCGCGTGATCGGCTTCGACCACTCGCTGACCGACATGAGCCAGCACCGCTTCGGCAGCCGGGCGATGACGTCCCCCGCGTACTCGCCGCGCCAGCCCCAGTCCCAGACGATCGTCCGCGCCTTCGGGCTGCCGCGGTGGACTCCCTCGGCCACGGCCGCGTTCACCTCGGCGATGATCTCCGCCGGCGAGCGCTTCGCGCAGCGCGGGCACTGCCCGTGGCGGTGGTGCGACGCGCAGTTCGTGAGGTTCTCCGACGCGGTGATGGTGAACACGCCCGCCAGGTCCGGCACGTGCGAGAACACGTGGGCGAGCGAGTCGCTGATCCACCGCCGGACCGCCGGGCTGGACGTGCACATCGCGAAGTGGTCGCCCTCCCGCACCCCTTTCATGTCCGCTCGCCGGGCGAAGAACGGCCCCGGCTGGGCCCGCGGCTCGTTGACGTACAGGTACACGCCGATGCCGAACCGCTTCGCGCGGCGGACCAGCCGCCGCAGGTTCGCCAGGCGCCCCTCCCAGCCCCGGCCGAACTCGGGAAACGTCCGGCTCGGGGCCAGCGTCCTCAGGACCGTGTGGAGCCACACGCCGTTGACGCCCCTCTCGGCGAGGCGCTGGAGCAGCCCGTCCGGGTAGGGGTCGAGCTTGGCGTCGCCCAGCGGGTCGCCGTAGGCCGCGAAGTACGAGTAGATGAACCGCGGCCCGGGGCGCCCCTCGCGCCGAGCGGCCGCCCTCGCCGCGGCCGGCGCCGGCGCGCTGAGTCGCTCGAGGAAGCCGAAGCGCCGTTCGCCGCCGGCGAGGCGCTCGCCGAACGTCTCGCGGACGGTCCGACGGATCTCAGCGCAGCGCCGGCTGGCGGCCTCATCCGGCGGCGCGTACGTCAGCCGCGCGCACCTGGGCTTGAGCCGCCCCAGCTTGGCGAACAGGAAGTCGTCCTCGCGGAGGCAGTAGGCCAGCCGCTTCTCCGTCATGCCCAGCAGCTCGAGGAGCTGGTCGTACGGCAGCAGGTGCCAGTTGCGCCGCAGGACGGTGATGTACCCCCGCGTCGGCCAGGCCGGCTCGACGCGCTGCTCGGCGGGCAGGCCCATCGACGTCGCCACCGACCGGACGTTCTCGACGGACGTGCCGAGGACCTTCGCGAGCCGCCCGGCCTCGACGACGGGCCAGTTCCGCCAGATGAGCGCGTGGACCCGGCTGGGAAAGTGCGGGACGGCGACCGGCTCGGGCGCGCCGCCGACGGGAAGCGCCGCCGACGCGGCGCAAGCCGCCAGGGCCGCGAAAACCACCGCGGCCGCGAGGAGGGCATGACAGGTCATCGGGCTTCTCCTGGGTCGGCGCGGTACGCGCGCGTGACTTCCGCCGGGCGGGCGGACCTCACTTCCGCCGGTTCTCGAACAGCACCGGGCCGCCCCACTTGCCGGTGACCACGATGTCCACGTCGCCGTCGCCGTCGATGTCCACCACCGGCACGTTCAGCGCCGACCCGATGCCCTCGGCGCGGGAGATGACGTGCTTCTTCCACAGCGGCGTTTGCCCGCGCCGCAGCTCGTACCAGTACACGCCCAGCGTCTCGTTGCCGCCGGGGTCCTTGCCGTTGTGGGCCATGAACCGCTTGCCGGTCACCAGGTCCTCGTCGCCGTCGCCGTCGAGGTCCGCCAGCACCAGCGAGTGGGCCTGGGACCACGACTTGTCGATCAGACGCCGCTCCCACCGACGCGCGGCCCCCTCGACCACCTGGCGATGCCAGAAGATCCCGTAGCGGTGGGCGATGCTGGTGACGATGTCATTGTGCCCGTCGCCGTCCACGTCGTAGACGAGGATCTGCGCGGTGTGGTCGGCCCTGTTCTCCTTCTCGTGCCCCAGCGCCAGCGGGTGGATCTTCCACGTGCCCTTGCGGATGTCCGCGGGCGCCTCGAACCACGCGTCGGGGCGCAGCAGGTCGGGCCGCCCGTCGCCGTTGACGTCGCCCACGCCGCCGCCCCACGGGCGCTTCTTCGGGTCCACCACGTGGATCGCCACGCCGCGCGTGCCGTCCGGGCGCCGGGCCAGCTCGTACCACTGCGTGTGGGCGGTCTGCGGCATGATCTCGCGCCGCTTGCCGTCGCCGTCCACGTCGTACAGGTTGCCGTGCTCGAAGTGGCTGTTCTTCTCGATCAGGTGGCGCTTCCACGGCCCGCCCTTGGGCCCCGGGTTCTCCAGCCACTCGGACTTCTGGCCGAACCAGCAGCACGTCACGACGTCCAGGTGCCCGTCGCCGTTGACGTCCAGCGGGGCGTTCATGAAGTCCCACCGGTAGCCGCGGCCCTTCTCGTCCACCTCGCCCTTCACGTCGCAGACCTTCCGGGCCTTCCAGTCGGGGGCGTGGTAGACGTACGGCAGGGCGACGATGTCGCACTTGCCGTCGTTGTTGAAGTCGCCCACGCCGCAGGCCTCCCCGCGGTACCGGCCGATGCGGTGGGCGACGAAGGTCACCGCCCCGCCCTCGGCGCCCGGGACCGCCGACGCCGCCCACTGGAAAGCCACCACCAACGCGCCGATCGCACGCAATGCCTGCATGGTTGTCTCCGATTACCTGGGAACCGGCCGCCGAGTATAGCCCGCATCGCCGCCGATGTCTGCCCGTCACCCCGAGGCCGCCTCGTCCGTCGATTGGCCCAGCCAGGCCGCCATCCTTCTGCGGAGCGGCTCGAGGCGGCGCTCGCTGTGGCCCATCGGGTGCTCGAGCGCCTCGTCCAGGAGGCGCCGGAGCGTCGGGAGGTGCTCCTCCTGCTCGGCGGCCCACTCGCGCGCGAACGTGCCGTCGCGGATCTCCGCCATCGCGCGATCAATAGCCTCCCGAAGCTGCGGCGGGGCCATCCGGTCCGCCCGCGAGAGCTGGCCGTACTGGCTCGTGTGCGAGTGCAGCTTGAGCTGCTCGAAGAAGCCCTCCGTGATCATCGCCCGCGCGATCTCCACGAACTCCCCCGACAGGTACAGCTCCGTCGTGACCACCTCCGCGTCGCACCCGGCGGCCACGAGCTTCTCGAAGTACAGCAGGCACAGCTTCAGGATGCCCGGCCAGAGCATCTGCTCGGCGAACAGGTCGATCAGCGTCTCCTCCTCGAAGGACGACTCGAACGCCCCGAACCGCGTCGCGCCGATGCCCTTCGCCAGGGCCAGCGCGGTGGCCATCGCGCGCCCGGAGGCGTCCTGGTGCGCGGCGACCAGGCAGGGGAAGCCGGCGCCCTGGCGGTAGAGGCTGCGGACGGCCTGGCCGATCATGCGCGGGGCCACCAGGATCACGTCCACGCCCGCCGGCGGGACGATCCGCCCGTAGTGCACGTTGTAGCCGCTGGCGAAGCACAGCGCGTCCCCGGCGGCCAGATGGGGGGCGACCTGCTCGTCGAAGACCTCGGGCTGGACCTCGTCCGGCACGAGCAGGACGACGATATCCGCCTCCCGGGCGGCCTCGGCGATCGGGACCACCGCGAAGCCGTCCTCGACGGCCTGCGCCCGGTACGGGTCGTCCACGTTGCCGACGACGACCTTCACCCCCGAGTCGCGCAGGTTGCGGGCCTGGGCACGGCCCTGGTTCCCGTAGCCGAGGATGCCGATGGTTCGGCCCTCGAGGACCGCCAGGTCGGCGTCGTCATCGCGGTGGATTCTCGCCATGGTTCGCTTCCCTTTCTGCGCCGGTCCGGGCCGGCGAGAGCAGCGGGCAGCCGCGCCGTCCATCACACGGCCCCGCGCTCGAGACGGATCGTAGCCCCTGCGCCCCCGC
>CAZXOC010000084.1:16908-24668 GCA_964642165.1 uncultured Planctomycetaceae bacterium
CCCGGCAGGCCATCATCGCCGGCGCTGCCGGCTGAAGGAACCGGAAGGCCCTCCGCGGATACCGTCAGAGATGGGGAGGCCGAAGATGACTGCCTCAAGATGGACACCTCTGTTGCTCGCACTGGCCGCTCGTGGTTGGGCGCTCCTGCCGCTTGCGGCATCCCCGGCACGGGCCGGCGGTGAGACGCCGCGCACACGCCCGGCCGAAACGACGGAAGCGCCGGCCTCCCTGCGGGAGCTTCAGGCCTTGGAGGCCCGGGCCGTCGAGGCGGCCGGGGCTGCGCTTCCCGCGGTCGTCGGCGTGAACAACTCCGCGGGCGTCGTCGTTTCGGAAGACGGCCTGGTGCTCACCGCCGCCCATTTGGGCGGCCTGCGCGGCGAGAAGGTCACCGTTCGGCTGAGCGGCGGCAGGACGTTCGCCGGGAAGGCCCTCGGCATGTGCGGCATCGCCGACGCGGCGATGGTCAGGATCCACGCCCAAGGGCCCTTCCCGTTCGCGAGGCTGGGCAGGTCGGCAGAGGTCAAGCCGGGGCAGTGGTGCCTCATGTTCGGCCACAGGCATCCGCGCGACCCGGGGCGAGCGCCCCTGCTGCGGATCGGGCGCATCGTCGAGCGGGAGAACGGCAGGCTTGTGAGCAACTGCGCCGGGGGCCAGGGAGACTCCGGCGGTCCGCTGTTCGACCTCGGCGGGCGGCTCATCGGGATCAACTCCTACGGCTCTCCGCGGATGGGGCACGTGCCCGTCGATTTCTACACGGAGAACTGGGTCAGGCTCCTGCGCGGCGAGAGATGGGGGGGCAGGCCGCGCCTTGTGTTCACCGCCGCCCAATTGATGCGCCCGAGGCCGTCGCTCCCCACGCTGCCGCGGGAGCTTCTGGCGCCCGTGGCCGCGAAGGCCGCCGCCGGCACCGTGCAGG
This sequence comes from uncultured Planctomycetaceae bacterium, assembly GCA_964642165.1. Taxonomy (GTDB): domain Bacteria; phylum Planctomycetota; class Phycisphaerae; order SM23-33; family SM23-33; genus CAYRVX01. Next base: position 17,826 of record CAZXOC010000084.1, read on the forward strand.
TGGTCTGCGGGGGGACGCCGCGGTGCCTGGGGACCATCGTCTCCGCCGATGGGCTGATCGCCACGAGGGCGCGCGAGCTTGCCGGCGCCGTTCGGTGTCGCCTCCACGACGGACGCGAACTCGACACCCGGCGGGTCGGGCAGTGTGCGGCGCACGGCCTGGCCTTCCTGCGCGTGAAGGCCGACAAGCTCGCGCCCGTCACCTGGGCGGCCCCGAAGCGGGGCGTCCCGGGCCGTTGGGTCGTGGTTCCAGGCTTCGCGGGCCGGTTCCTCGCCGCGGGCATTGTGAGCGTCGCGGAGCGGCGCGTGCCGTGTCATCTGCCGGCGCTGGGCGCGTATCTGGCCCCCGATCCGAACGGGCCGCCCAAGCTGGAAGGCGTGGCCCTGCGGACACCCGCCGCCAAGGCCGGACTCCGCGCCGGTGACCGGATCGTGACCGTCGATGGGCACAAGACGCCGACGCTGGCCGAGCTCAGGAAGCGTCTGTCGAAGCGTCCGCCCGGTGACGAGCTGAAGCTCAAGCTTCGACGCGGTTCGGAGGAGTTCGAACGGGCAGTGAAGCTGGCCGTCCCGGGGCGCCCACGCGCCGTTCGACTCATGCCGGGCCGACAGGGCGGGCCCATTCGTGTCATCACGCCCAGGCCCTCCTTCGTCGCCGTTCCTTCGCAGGACGGGTACCCGGCTGCGCTCCAGCACAGCGCGCGCATCTCGCCGGGCCAATGCGGCTCGGCGCTGCTGGGTCTGGACGGGAAGGCGCTCGGTCTGAGCATCGCGCCTGGATACGCCCTGCCCGCGTCTGTCGTGGTTCGGGAGGCCCGGAGGCTGACGTCGCGCGTCGGCGCCGCGGGGCCCGCGAGGATCATCTCCGGGCCGACCGTTGCCAAGACGACGGAAGGCTGGACCATCTCCTTCGAGGTGACCCGCCCCTGCGATGCGACGGTGAGGGTGGTGAACGGCGAGGGCGCCGTCGTCCGTCATCTGGTCAGCGGCATGGTCGGCCTCAAGAAGGCGGTCAGGCCATTCAAGGCGGGGCGGCTCTCCCAGAGCATCCCCTGGGACGGCACCGACGACGAAGGGAAAAGGGCGCGCGCCGCGAGCTGCCGAGCGGTCGTCGCCGTCGGCATGCGAGCTTCGTTCGACAGGTTCATCGTATGGGGCAGCGACGCCTGCCCCAGAAGCAGGAGCAACATCTACACCACGACAGCCGACGGCCACTGCTACGTGGACCAGTCCTCAGGCGTCCATCTCGACACGCTGCGCCTCTTTGACAGCAAGGGCAAGCGGATCAGGCAGGTGTGGCCGCCAACGCTCAACAGGCCCGGGGATGTCCTGCGGGCCTTCCTCGCCGGGAAGTGGGGCGCAACAGACTGGGACGGCGACGGCGTTCCCCTGAAGGTGTGCTACAACTCGTGGTACATCTTCGGGGTGCGCTCCGGCGGCATGGTGCGGACGACCGACGGCTATCTCGTCAGCACCTTCGCCGGAGTCGGACGGGGGATCTACGGCATCGACCGGTACGATTTCCCCCATGTATGGCAGTGGAACCCGCCGTGGTTCGTGCGCAAACAGGTATACAGGACGGAGTTCCGCCTGACCGCCGGCACGGACGGCGACTTCTATCTGACGGACGACTTCCACCACATCCTCGGGCATTTCCGGGCGAGGGACTTTCGCCCCATCCAGTCCTTCACGCACAGCGGCAAGGACCAACTCGCCGAGCCCCGCTGCTTCCTGGGCGAGAAGGGCAAGGCGGGCAACGACGAGAGCCACTTCACGGGGCCGAACGACGTGGCCGTCGACAGCGAGGGGAACATTCACGTCCTCGACGGCGACCGGGTGAAGGTCTACGCGGCCGGCGGCAGCTTCGTGCGGACAGCGGGCAAGGATGCCTTCCCCGCGAGAAAGCCCGTCCCCGCGGCGGTGAAGGCGGCGGAGAAGAGCCCGCGCGCGCTCTGTTTTCCGAAGTTCCTCGAAGTCGACTCTCGCGGCAAGCTCATCATCGTGGACCAGGGCTACGGCAGGGCCGTCCTGGCGACCGATGTCGACGGGAAGGCCCTCGAGACCGTCCGCCTGCCGTGGGCCCACTCCACGTACCACGGGTACTCGGACTTCGACGCGGAGGGCAACTGGTATGTGACGGTCCGCACGAGGGAGAAGTCCCACCAGGTGTGGAAGTTCACGCCCGACCGCGAGCGGGCGAAGTTCGGCGGCAGGGACGCGATCGTCCTCGGCGCACGGGGCGATCCCTTCGCTCTCAGCAAGGGCCTCTGCGTCGCGCGCAATGGCGACATCTACGTCGTCACCCAGACCGACAAGTGGCGGACGAAACCGCCCGCGATGACCGGCGGGGTGCGGTTCGGCGACCTCTCGGCCCGGGGGGAGTGCGCCTGCCAGACGCGCGTGGACGTCTACGGCCCGGACGGGGCGCTCAAGAGGAAGGGCGTCGTCCGGAGCGTCGGCATCAACGACGTCGAGGTCGATCGGGAGGGGAACATCTGCGTCATAGAGGGCACGATGTGGCACGGAGCGCAGATGGGCGCCGTCGCGCGGGGACGCCGCGTGTACGGCAAGCAGCACTGGCCGTTCCCGTACCTCACCGCCAAGCAGGCGGCGCTGGACCCCAACAGCCAGGCCAACAAGCGCTACAGCCTCCTGGCCAGACTCGTGAAGTTCGGGCCCCAGGGCGGGATCCTGGACGACCGCGAGGGCAAGGGCCAGCTCTGGAGCTACGCCGGCGTCTCGGGCGTCTCCCCGTGGAACTGCGATGCCGAGTGCCCCGCCTCGCAGATCTGCATCGATCCGGACGGTCGCGTCTGGGTCCCGGACTCCTTCATGTACTGCATCAAGGCGATCGACGGGGCCGGCAACGAGATGATCCGCGTCGGCAAGTACGGCAACGAGGACTGCAAAGGCGGCGGGGGCGACAGGCGCCATCCGGAACTGACCAACGTGGTCGTCGATCCGGAGATTCCCCTTGCCTACCCCAAGGGCATGGCCGTCTACAAGGACTGGCTCCTCATATCGGACATGTTCTCCCATCGCGTGGTGCGGTGCAGGCTTGAGTACGCCGACCAGAAGGAAACCGCGATCAGGTAGGCACTACGGATGGCGCCTGCAGGAACAGAGACCATTCAGTGACGGGGAGAGCATACCAGACTCATGTCTCTCGCCCGTCCGCTGGGGCGTGCCATTCGTCCCGTGCCCCCGCCATCCCCGCCGGTGGCGGGACGTCTGGAGTTCCGTATCATGACCCCGAAACCGATCGCCCGAGCGGGCGGAGTTGGATGCTGCGGAACTCGAGGACGCCGCCTTCCGTCTGCAGTGCGATATGGCCGGGCGTGCGCGGGCAATCGGTGGCGGTGTTCTGCCGAACGCCGTTGACCTTGATGTCGACGGCGCCGTTCAGGACGCGAATCGTCATGCGATTCCACTGTCCCACGGGCTTTTCGCTGCTGTCGGCCATCTTGACAACGTGACCCGCCGCCCGCTGGCCCCGCGCCTTGAACGCGAAGTTCCCGATCACCCAGAAGTCTCCGGCGCGGCCGGACAGAAGCTGGGCCTCCAGGCACGCCGGCCGTTGCCCGCCAGGCTTGGCCATCATGAACCACACGCCGCTGTCGCCGGACCCCTGCGGCCAGCGCCATTCCACGGTCAGCTCGTAGTTCGCCCGTGGCTGGGTGTGGTAGAGATAGCCTCGGCCCGTGCCGCTGCACCGGAGCAGGCCGTCCTTGACCTGCCAGTTCGTTTTGGGATCGACCTCCTTCCCGCTATCGATCGCCTTCCAGCCCGACAGGTTCCTGCCGTTGAACAGCCGGACGACGTCCGGGGTCTTGATCGGGAATCGCAGCTTCGCCTTCAGCCCGGGCCCGCGCGCCCAGGTAAGCCACCTCTCTGCGGTCGCCTTTCGTTCGTCGGGGCCGGCAAAGGGATCGTGGTCGAACGTCTTGCCGACGAGCCATCGCAGCGATTGGGAACTCTCCCACCGTATCGAGTGGTCCTTCGAGGCCAGCAGCTCGGCCAGCGTGACCAGGGATACCGGTCTGCCGCGATCGGCCAACAGTCGCGCCGTGCTCAGCCTGACACGGTCGTCCGGGTCCTTCAGCAGGGCCGCGAGGTCCCTGTCCGCCTTGCCAGCCAGCAGGTGGTCCAGCGCCGTGGCCGCCGCGGCTCGCCGCCAGGCCGCCTCGCTGCGCAGCGCCCGGCGCAGCATCCCGGCGTCCGCCGGGGTCACGGTCGCTGCCAGCCCTTCGCCCACCGCGCGAGGTCTCTCAGATTCCGGACAATGCGCCCCGGCCGCCATCACTTCGGCTGCCAGGCCCTTGATCTGCCGACGGGCGATGACGGCCAGCGCGGCGACGACCGTGCGCTTGCCCTGCGTGTCGCCGCCCTCGAGAAGCCGCCGTGCACGCAAACGAACTTCCGGATCATCGCCCCGGGTGGCCTTCTCCAGGGCTTCGCGCGGCAGCACCGGCAGAGCGGCCAGCGCCTTGGTCGCCCTCTGGCGCACCGCGAACTCCTCGGCTCCGAGATCCTCGATCAGCTTCGCCACGCGCTTTGCGTCGGCCGCGTTCGGAAAGAAGCGCTTCAGATATGCCCTGATCGCCTCGGCATCCGGCTTGATTCCCGCGGCCGTCAGCGCCTCGACGTTGGCGTCCTTCTGCGTGTCCTGCTCGCCGAGCGCCAGCCCGTGTGCCCCGCAGACAACAGCCAGCGCGAGCGCACAGCCCAGGCGCAGCGCCACAGCCGCCTTGCCTCTCGTATCCGTCGCCTTCAACGGCCACCAGCACATCGCCTTCACCGCTCTTTCTGATCCTGTCCGGGATTGGCCGGACGGCTCCCAGCGGACGACCGCCGTCGGCCTCGCTGCTGATCCTATCGCCGATCCCACCATCCGCAAGCACCTCTTCTGCCGGATGGAGAGGCGATCGGGCGGTTTCCGCATCAAGCAGCACGCGCCTCGACTGGGCTCGCCGGAGTCGAGAAAGATGTTCTCTGGGGTGAGGCTACTTTTTCTACTGCAGAAATGAAGGGCTCATTGGCCAAACCCAAGACCCCGTCGCCAGGGTATGGCCAAAGCGGCATTGGCTCTCGTCGCGAGTCGTGATGTACTTTCTGGGCGCTCGGACGACGCGGCTTCGCGGGGGAGAATACGCGGATTACGTTCGAGCAGGTGACGGGCGCTTGCCGGTTGCTGCTGGAGAAGATCATCAACTGCCGGCGGCGATCGTGGCGTGAGCTGCTTCGGCGAGCGGAGCACTACGAGTGGCGCAACGCGATATCCCACGCCTGCCGAATACGCAAGGCCAACGCGAGAGCGGGATCAGCGTAGCGCTGCCATATCAGGTTCGCGGACGATTGGCAGACGACAGCTTGCCCCGGGCGGCGAGGGCGAAGGGCCACCATCTTCCGCATACCGGTCCAGCCGCCCTGCGGTATAATGCCCCCAACGCGTTCCGGCCCGACCCGGCCGGCCAACGGGCATCACGGCTCCCGCGGCAAGCGTGCCGGACCTCGGGGCGATCAGGAGAACGTCTGCGATGGAACATCGGATCACTCGGCGCGACCTGCTGAGGGTGCTCGCGGCGGGAGGCGCCGCGGCCGCCCTTCCCCGCCCCGTCTGGGCCGGCGAGGCCACGGCCCGCGGCAAGCCGTTCTTCTTCCTTCAGATGGCCGACCCGCAGCTTTTCTGGGGCCCAAAGGAGCAGTGGGCGACGGCCATCAAGCACGCCAACCGCCTCAAGCCCGCCTTCGTGGTGGTCTGCGGCGACCTGCTCAACCGCAGCGGCAGGGCCGAGAAGCTCGATCCGGCCAAGGACGCCCTGCGGCTCCGCGCCTACACCGAGGTGGCCGCCACGCTCCACAAGGACATCCCGCTGTACAACGTGGCGGGCAACCACGACGTGTGCAACGTCCCCACGCCGGAGACGCTCGCGTGGTACCGCAAGCACTTCGGCAAGCCGTGGTACTCGTTCACGCACGGAGACTGCCTGTTCGTCGTGCTGGAGTCCGACGTGCTCAAGAACCCGCAGAACGCCCCCGAGCCCGCCAAGACGCAGATGCGGTGGCTCCGCAGGACGCTCGAGGCCCACCGCGACAAGCCGCATCGCCACAGGATGGTCTTCCTGCACCATCCCCTCTGCCTCCACGCCATCGACGAGAAGTCCGCCTACTTCAACCTGCCCCTCGAGCTGCGCAAGGAGCTGATGGAGCTTTTCACCCGCCACGGCGTCCGGGCCGTCTTCTCGGGCCATTACCACCGCAACGCCTACGTCAAGGCCGGCGACATCGAGCTGATCACCTCCGCGTCGACGGGCAAGGCGCTCGGCAAGGACCCGCTGGGATTCCGCATCGTGAAGGTCTACCCCGACCGCATCGAGCACAGGTACTACGGCTACGCCGACTTGCCCGAGCGGGTGGAACTCTCGGCCGCCACGTAGCCCCGACTGCGCCCCCCATTCACCGCGCGCAGACCGGCGGCCGCCGGGGCATCGAAACCCCGACTGCCTCGTCGGCTGCGCCGTCGCGGCGACCATGCTCGGCGTCCGCGTGCCCGCCCAGGACGCCAGGTCCGTGCGACAACGAAAGCGGCACACGCAGCCAGACCTGAGGAGGCCATGACCATGGAAGGTCCATGGCCTGAACGCAAGACCCGGCCGCTCGGCGAGGCCAAGCGCGGGATACAAATCGCTATTGCGGCTGCAAGGACTTCCGCGCAATCTATACGCGCCGGGGATGGGGCTCGTGCTGCGTAGCGATACTTCGCAGAGCAGTGCGGCAAGCTCATCCGCCGACGGGAGCCTGTCCGCCGACTTGCCCGGCATAGCCCTGGCGAAGCCGGAAGCCT
>CAZXOC010000085.1:0-23984 GCA_964642165.1 uncultured Planctomycetaceae bacterium
CGGATGGGCAGCTTCCGCTCGTCGCGGAGGATCCGCACCGTGTCGTTCATGGCGAAGGTGGCGCCTTCCATGACGGCGCGGATCAGCTCACCGCGCCCCGTGCCGGCGTGGATGCCGATCCATCCGCCCTTGGCGAACGGGTCGGCGTGCGGCGTCCGCTCGCCGGTGAGGTACGGCAGCCAGAAGACACCCTCGCAACCGACGGGGGCGGCTTCGGCCTGGGCGGTCAGCAACTCATAGGGGTCGACCTTCTTGCGCCGGGCGGCGGCGATCTCGGCTTGGCCCAGGACGTTACGGAACCACTGGAAGCTTCCCCCGGCCGACAGGACGCAGCCGAACATGCAGTACTCGCCGTCCACGGACGAGCAGAAGGTGTTGACGCGGCTGTCGGGGTCGACGACGTACTTCCGGGAGTGGGTGTAGACGACGCCGCTGGTGCCCATGGTGGCGCTGGTCAGGCCGTCGCGGACGATGCCGTTTCCGACGGCCCCGGCCGGCTGGTCGCCCCCGCCGCCGACGACGGGCAGTCCCTCGGCGAGGCCGAGCTTTGCGGCGGCCTCCTTGCGGACCGTGCCGGTCACCTCGTGGCTCTCGACGACCGGCGGGAGGATGTCCGCGTCGAGCTGGAAGATCTCGATGATCTTCTTCGACCACTTGCGCCGTCGCTGGTCCAGCATGAGCGTGCCGGACATGTCGGAGACCTCGCCGACGTACTCGCCGGTCAGGCACAGACGGACGTAGTCCTTCGGCAGCAGCAGGTGCTTGATCTTCGAGTAGATGCGCGGCTCGTGGTCGCGGACCCACAGGAGCTTGGTGAGTGTGAACGACGTCATGGCCGCGTTGCCGACGAGCCGGATCAGCCCGCGCCGCCCGCCGCAGGCCCTCTCGATGGCGGCGGCCTGGGCGGCGGTGCGCTGGTCGTTCCACATCAGGCACGGGCGAAGCGGCCGGCCGGCACCGTCGGTGATCACCAGCCCGTGCATCTGCCCGCTCAGGCCGATGCCCGCCACCTGCTTGCCGGGGACCTTGGCCTTGCGAAGCACCGCGCGGACGCTGCGGACGGTGGCCTGCCACCAGAGATCGGGATCCTGCTGCGTCCAGCCGGGCTTGGGGACCTCGAAGTCGTACTCGGCCGTGGCCGTCGCCAGGACCTTGCCCCGCGGGGTCGTCAGGAGGCTCTTCGTGCCCGACGTGCCGACGTCAATGCCCAGGTAGACTGCCATGGTTCGGCCCTTCCTCAGTCGAATGGATTCGCTTCGCGAGAACGTGCAGAAGGCATTGAACCACCTGTGCGGGTCGGCTTCAAGCCCCTGGGGGGTGTTGGCGGCCCGCGCGACGGGGGGGCGGGCTCCGGCCCGCAGGGCGAGGAGAGGGCCCATGGGGGAGCGGGTCCCGGGGCCATTTCGGCGTGAATTCGCGCGTTTGGGTCGTCCAGCCCTTGACATAGGGCAAACGAACGTGCTATACTCCGCGCAGATATGGTGACTGCAAGTCGTTCCAAGGTCCCCCGGAATCTGACGCAGAAGGGCAGGAAGCCCGGTCGCACGTACGACTCCGCCCTGAGGTATCTGTTCGCGCAAACCAATTATGAACAGATGCTTAGGGTTCGGTACAACCGGGACACGTTCAGCCTGTCGCGCATGCGGGCCCTGTTGAAGGACTTCGGCGATCCGCACAAGAAGATCCGCTCGGTCCACATCGCCGGAACGAAGGGCAAGGGCTCCACGGCCACGATGCTGGCCACCATGTTGCAGGCGTGCGGCCACAAAGTGGGGCTGTACACCTCCCCGCACATCACCGACATCCGGGAGCGGATCCAGGTCAACGGCCAGATGATCTCCCAAGCGGCCCTGGCCCGCCTGATCTGCCGCGCCCAGCCGACCATCGACAAGCTCAGCGCCGACAAGCCCACGTTCTTCGAGATCTTCACGGGCATCGCCTTCTGCCACTTCCTGAACGAGGGCGTGGACCTGGCGGTCGTGGAGACGGGCCTGGGCGGGCGGCTGGACAGCACGAACGTGCTTCGCCCGGCGGTGTGCGGCTTCACGAGCATCTCGAGGGACCACACGCAGCAGCTCGGCGGCTCGCTGTCGAAGATTGCGGCCGAGAAGGCGGGCATCCTGAAGAGCAACACCCCGGCCGTCAGCGTGCCGCAGGATCCGGAGGCCAAGCGTGTCCTGAAGCAGGCGGCGAGGGAGTCCAAGGCGCGGCTGATGTTTACGGGGGAGGACATCGACTTCAGCTACCGGGTGGAGTCGTCGCGCCAGGACGGCTGCCACACGCGGATCTGCCTGACGACGCCGCGAAGCCGCTTCGAGCACTTGCCGGTGCCGCTGCTGGGCGAGCACCAGGCCCTGAACTGCGGGCTGGCGTTGGCCCTGCTGGACCAGCTCAAGAGCCAGGGCGTGAAGATCGACGACCGGGCGGCAATCCAGGGTCTGGCGGGGGTCTACCTGCCCGGTCGCATGGAGATGATTCACGACGATCCGCGGATCCTGGTGGACGGGGCCCACAATGCCGCGTCGATGCATGCCCTGATGCGAGCCATCGGGCAGCACATCCCGTACGACTCGATGGTGATGGTCTTCGGCTGCGCCGGCGACAAGGACATCGACGGCATGATCGCGGAGATCGCCACCGGGGCGGACAAGGTGATCTTCACCCAGGCCTCCAGCAATCCTCGGGCCGCCAAGCCGCAGCGCCTCGCGGAGGTCTACGAGGAGGCCACCGGGCGCGTCAGCCAGACCACCGAGGACCTCCGGGAGGCCATCCGCATCGCCCGCAGCGCCGTCAGCCGCGAGGACCTTATCTGCATCTGCGGTTCGTTCTGCCTCGTGGGCGAGGCCAAGTTCCTGCTGGGCAACTGACCCGGCCCATCCCCATTTCCCACAAAGGATTGCGGTGCGCGCCGGCGGGGCGCCGACCCTCAGACGTCCGGCGCCATGGCGCCTTCGGTTCCCTCCCGCCGCTGAATCAGCCGGTACAGCTCCTCGCCGCTGCGGGCCGCGCGGAGCTGGTTGCGGAACGCCTCGGTGTTCAGGAACCTCGCGATCCGCGCCAGGGTCTGGACGTGCAGGGCGGTCCGGGCCGTCGGGCCGACCAGCAGCACGACCAGGTCGACGGGCCGGCCGTCCACGCTCTCGAAGTCCACCGGAGTCCGCGTCATGCCGATAGCCATGACCAGGCGCCCGGCCGTGTCGCACTTGCCGTGGGGCAGCGCCAGGCCGTGCCCGATGCCGGTGGTGCGGACTCCCTCGCGGTCCAGGACGGCCTGGAGGGCCTCGTCCGGGCGCTCGAGAGCGCCCTCGGCGACCAGCAACTCGATCAGCTCGGCGATCAGCCCCTCCTTGGTGGTGGCCTCCAGCGGGAGCTTGATCCACTTGGGGTCCAGGATGTCCGTCAGGTACATGGTACGCTGCCTTCCCGCCCGCTGCGCCGACGCGCGTTGCCGAGCCGGCCGGTCGGCCCTTACTCCAGTCGGACGAGCCTCTTGGCAAAGGACTTATAGCGCTTCTCGAACCCCGCCAGGTCGTCGGTGACGTACTTCCGGAACAACGGCAGGGACACGGCGCGGTTGTAGAGCCGCCCGGAGCGCCGCAGGCGAGCCATTCCCGCGGGCGACGCGCCCAGCACCCGCTGGAACCGCCCCGCCTCGGCGTCGGCCAGCATCCGCGCCCGCTTCCTGGCGAAGTCCGGGTCGGACCGGAGGAACTGCGCCAGGGCCCAGACCTGCCCGTAGTAGCCCACGACGCGCTCGGTGTAGCCCAGCTTCACGGCGTCGCCGCCGTCCATGGGCAGGAGCTCCTCCAGGGGGATCCACCAGTCGTTGACGATGGCTCGGCGCAGGTCCGTGAAGCGCGACGGGTTCCGCCGCGGCGTGAATCGTACGGATCGGCCGTCCACCTGGTAGCCCTCCGCCATCGTGGCCAGCCCCTCCTCCAGCCACATCGGCAGGCGGTCCTTCAGCCGGTGGTGGAGGAACTGGTGCAGCCCTTCGTGCGAGGCCACCGCCAGCGCCGCGACGCCGCCCATGTCCCAGAAGACGCCGACGCCCCGGTAGCAGTAGCCGCCGGCCTCGATCGAGGAGTACGTCTCCCACTGCCGGCCCACGATGGAGCGCGTCAGCACCGACCACTCCCGCCGCGTGGCCATCATGTAGATCGCCATGCGCCGCTCGGGGGGTCGGTCGGGAAGGCCCGTGATGGTCAGGTAATTGCCGTAGGCGGCCTCCATGAAGCCGGGCAGGTGGCCCAGGATCTCCGGGCGGGAAGAGGTGGTGAGGATGCGGTAGTGCTCGCTGACGAGCTCCCGCCCGCTGGAGTCGCCGCTGCCCCACGGCCGAGTCTCGAAGGCCGTCACCAAGGGCGTGGCGGCCGGGGGCTCCGGCGCGCGGCAGCCCGCCGCGAGCGCCAGAGACAGCACGGACAGCAGCATCGTCGGCCTCATCCGAACATTGTATCGCGGCCGCGGCGATGCGGGAAGAGCGGCGCGGCCCTTCGCCCGGCCCCGGGGCGGGGGAAAATCGTCTGGCGAGGCGAAAGCGCTCACGTTTAAGATGACGGGCGGCCGGGCTGGCTCTGTCGTGGCCAGCCCTTGGGGCCGTGCCGGCCGGCAAGGCGATCGGGAAGGAGACGCTCGAATGAAAACCCGCGCGAATCTGGTCCTGGCAGCCGTATGCGTGTGCGCCGGTGTCCTGCCGGCATGGGCGGCGGCCCCGCTGGCCGAACGCCTTCCCGGCCGGCCGCTGGTCTACGTCGGCTCGGCCGGCAGGAACCTGCCCTTCGACGGCTCGATGGTCTGGCAGCTCCTGAACGAGCCGCTGGTCACCAAGGCCCTTTCCGCCGCCCACGACCTGGCCCTGCGGGACATGGAGGTCGACGAGGAGCGCCGGGCCTTCGGGCACGCCTGGGAGATGGGTCGCATTGCCATACAGCATACGGCGGCCGCCGTGCTGATCGACCTGGCCAAGGGCGAAGACGGCCCGATGCCGACGGGGGCGCTGCTGGTTGATCTCGGCAAGGACCGCGAGGCGTTCGCCAAGCAGCTCGACGGGCTGCTCGACCTGATCAAGGAGGACATGCCCTTCGCGGCGGCGACGGTCGGCAAGGTGCCCTACCACGTCCACAAGCCCCGCCACGGGCCGCACCTCGCCTACGGCTACCTCGAAAACGTGCTGTTCGTGACGGTCGGCGAGGGCGCGCCGGCGAAGCTCCTCAACCTGGCGCCGACGGCGTGCCTCTCGAAGGACGCCCGGTTCAGCCAGTGCATGAAGGCCGTCGGCGACCAGGACGTGCAGTTCGGCTACTACGTGGACACGCTGGCCCTGACGCGCAAGATCGAGCAGCTCCTGCCGCCCGGCGAGGGCGCCGAGGGGGCCAAGTCGCCGGCGGAGCAGGTGCGGCAGGTCGTGGCGGCGTTGGGGTTGGAGCGGGTTTCGGCCGTGGCCGGGACCATGCGCGTGGTGGGCCGCGGCATGTACTGCAAGGCACGGATCTTCTCGTCCGCGCCGCACCGGGGGCTGCTGCTGCCGCTGGCCGGGGCGCCGATCACCGACGCCGAGCTGGCCGTCGCGCCCGCCGACACGGACATCCTCGCCGTGGCGAAGGTCTCGCCCGCCGCCGTGTACGACGAGCTGCGGCGCGTCATCAAGGCCATCGAACCGAGCGCCGATGAACAACTCGCCCGGGAGCTGGGACAGGCCGAGGATGACCTCGGGCTGTCGCTACGGAGGGACGTGCTGACGAGCCTCGGCGAAACGTGGGTCCTGTCCATGGCGCCCTCGCGGGGGGGCTTCCTGACCTCGCTGCTGCTGACGGCGCAGGTCAAGGACGCCGCGAAGCTCTCCGCGGCGATTCGGAAGATCGAGGCGAAGCTCCCTCCGCCCACCACGCCGACGGGCGAGGGCCAGCCCCCCCAGCGGCGATCCGGACCGAGCATCCAGGTCCTCAAGGCCGGGCGGCTCGAGATCCACTACCTCGCCGTCGCCCAGCGACACGGTCCCTGGCCGGTGGCCCCGGCCTGGGCGATTCACAAGGGCCGCCTCTACCTGGCGGGCTACCCGCAGGTGATCCAGGCGGCCGTCGCGCAGAACGGCGCGGCGCCGATCACGCAGGATGCGACCTACCGGAAGGCCCGCAGCCGCCTGGCGGGCAAGCCCTCGATGCTGGTGTACTCCAACGTGCCGAAGATCACGCGGCAGGTGTATCACTGGGGGCTGATCGGCTGGACGCTGGCGGCGAACACGCTGGCCGCCGAGACGGGCGCGGAGGTCCAGCCGGCGTGGCTGCCGCCGCTGTCGAGCGTCGAGAAGTACCTCCGCCCGCAAATCTGCGCCGTCTCGTCCGACGCGAAGGGCATCTCGTTCGAGGGCCACGGCTCGTTCCCGGGACCGTCCTTCGTCGGGCCGATCCTGCTGAACCCGGCGGTCGTCTGGGCGGCGATGCCGACCGTCCACAGCGCGCAGACCGCGGCAATAGCCACGGTCGAGATGAACGAGCTCCGCCAGGTCGCGATGGCGCTGGCGATGTACCAGACGGACCACGGCAAGCTGCCCGACTCGCTGAAGGACCCCAAGCTGAAGACCTATCTGGCCGGGAAGATGGCCCAGCAGGTCGCCTCCGGCCGGTACGAGTACGTTGGGGCCGAGGCCGGCTCGCAGCAGGCCATCGGCGCCGGCCGGCGAATCCTGGTCTACATTCCGCGGGGCCCGGGCCGCCCGTTCGTCCTGGTCGCCTTCGCCGACGGGCACGTGGCCCGAATGCCCTGGGCGAGTTTCGAGCGGATGCTCAAGGCGCAACTGGACGCCGGCGCGGCGCCCGCGCGCCCGCGGGACTGAGTCTCCACGCCCACGCCTGCGGAAGGGACTTCCCAAGCCCACGGCCGGCGGGCCGTGGGCTGCGGCGCGCCCGCGCCAGGTTCACCCCCGCTTGATCCAGAACGGACCCTTGGGCTTCTTGGGGCGCTGGCCGCGAGCGGCCTTGCCGGGGACCTTCACGGTCGTGACGGCGGCGGCCTCGGCGGCCTCCTTGGCCTGGATGTGCTTGCGGATGACCCACTGCTCGAGCACGCCGGCCGACACCGAGGTCATGATGTACAGCGTCAGCCCCGACGCGGCGTTGTAGAGGAACAGCAGCATCATGGCGGGCATCATGAGCTGCATCATCTTCTTCTGCGTCTCCTGCTCGGGGGAGGGCGCCGCCGACCTCTGCGACATCTGCGGGTTGAACTTCATCTGGAAGAACATCGCCGCGGTCATCAGGATCGGCAGGAGGTTCAGGCTGGTGATCGGTCCCATCATGCCGCCGAGCAGGGGCAGCTTGAAATCCCCGCCCCAACTGACAAGGGCATCCGGCCCGGCGAGGTCGATGATCCAGACGGGCAGGAACGCGGCGTGTCGCAGCTCGACGGCCGCGTTCAGCGAGCCCCACAGCGAGATCCAGATCGGCATCTGGAGGAGCATGGGCAGGCAGCCCAGCAGCGGCGTGGCGCCCTGCTGCTTGTAGAACTTCATCATCTCCTTCTGGAGCTGCTCCTTGTTGTCGGCGTACTTCTTGCGGAGCTTGGCGAGTTCCGGCTGGAACTTCTGCATCTTCATCATGTGGACCTGCCCCTTCTTGGTCAGCGGGTGCAGGACCACGCGGACCAGGAAGACCAGGATCATGATCGCCACGCCGTAGTTCCCGAAGGTGATGTACCGGGAGATCTTCTGGAGCAGCCACATCATCCCGAGCGTCAGGGTGTCCCAACCGCAGAAGCAGCTCTTCAGGCTGATCGTGCCGAGGTAGTTGAGCTTCTGGTAGAGGGGCTTGGAGCGCGGGGCGTCGGGATTGGCGAACATGTCGCGTTTTTTCGGCCCCGCGAAGACGGCGAAGACCATCTCCTGCGGCTCGCCCGTGGCCGGCAGGAGCAGCCCGGGCGTGTGCTCGTAGGCCGCCCCCTTCTGGCGCGATCCGCCGACGCGGACGCCGGCGACGAAGGTGCGGCTGGTGCGCGTCTCGCGGGTGGGCAGGAAGTGGTAGTCCACCTTCTGCCGGGCGGTCGGCGCGAGCCGGTCCGCCTGGTCCGGGTCCGGGCGGACGTACATCATCGAGCCGAAGAACTTGTTGCAGTGGCCCACCCAGACGACCGGCGACGTGTCGTCGACCTTCGCCAGCGGCTCGCGGACGTCGCTCGCCAGCTCGTAGACGCCGTCGTCCTTGGCCATGATCTTCCCCTGGTCGTACTGGGGCACCGTGACCTTCTTCTCGGCGGGGTCCTGCCTGCCGTAAGGCAGGAACCGGTCGTCGCCGCGGCCGGAACTGTCCTCGGGCGGCACGCCCGTCGGACCGTACTGGTCCACGTAAACGTGCAGCGCCCCGCCGGATAGGTTCTCGAGCCGCAGCCGCATCTCCAGCGAGTAGTCGTTCTTGAAGACGCGGTACGTCTTGACGAGCCTCAGGGCCGGCCGGTAGTCCGCCTCCGCGCCCGCGCGGCCGTGGTTCGCGTCGCGGTAGAACATCGCGGCGAAGCGGATTTCCTGGCCTTCGGCCGGCTGAGTGGTGGGCTTCGAGCCCACGTGCCGCCAGGCGAAGTCATCGAGGCGGATCGTGGTGGCCGGCGAGCTGCCGTCGGCGACGCGCACGGAGATGCTCCGCGTGGCGTACGCGCGGTAGGGTCCGACGGGGTTGAGCAGGCTGTAGTGCCCCTTGTACTTCCCCGGGGCCGCCGCGCAGGCGGCGACGTAGGCCTGGTGGTCCTTGTCGAGGCTCTCGTAGAGGCGCTTGTCGGCCACAGTGGCGAAATGATGGGCGAGCTTGACGGTGTTGACGGCAGCGCCCTGCCGAACGAGCTCGAGCTGGAAGCGATACCCGCTGTTGGGATCCACCGACCCCAGGACGAACTTGTTCGTGGTCCCCAGGCCCGCGTCGTCCCGCGGCCACTCGGGTCGCGGCGGCGCGGGAGCGACCGCGGATGCGGGCGGGCGAACGGCGGGCCGGCTTGGCGGCGGCGCGAGGGCCGGCTTGGCGGGGCGCGTCGCCGGCTGGGAAGCCGTCGTGGGCGGGGCCGCCCTCGCCTCCGACCGCGCCGGGCCACGCCGCCCCATGCGGTCCACGAGCCAAACCCCCGCCAGCAGCAGGCCGGCCAGGATCGCCACCACCCAGCGAAGTCGTCTGTTATTCACGGGGGTCCTCAACGTCCTTCCAGGAGTCGCTGGCCGAGGTAGTTGTCCAGGTCGGCGATGGCCTGCACCTTCTGCATCACCAGGTCCGCGGGGTACGGCACGCGGACGAACCGCACCTTGCCGGGTTCGAGGACCACGTAGCTGGCGCGCTGGTCCCGGTCGCGGGGCTGGCCCACCGAGCCGACGTTGATGATCGCCTTCCGCTCGGGATTGACCTCGTAGACGTCTTCCAGCTCATCGGGGCTGTAGAAGTCCGGCGCGTCGATGAAGACGCCGGGCACGTGCGTGTGCCCGACGAAGCACAGGTGCGGCGTCCGCTCCAGGGAGCTCTGCACCTTGTTGGGGGCGTTGTAGACGTCGTCGGGGAAGATGTACTCATTGATGGGGCGCCGCGGGCTGCCGTGGACGAACATCAGCTCCCCGAAGCCCATCGGGTCGCCCGAGACGGTGTGCTTGACCGGCAGCGAGCCCAGGAAGTCCCAGCGGGCGTGGCGCTTCTGGGGGTCCTCCTCGGCCTCCAGGTCCGCGCGGGTCCAGAACGACGCCGACTCCGCCGACAGGTTGAACTGGTTCGGCTCGTACAGAACGGCGTAGTCGTGGTTGCCCATCAGCGTCACGGCGGCGCGTGCGGCCACCAGGTCCACGCATTGCCGGGGCTCCGGGCCGTAGCCCACCACGTCGCCCAGACAGATCACCTGCTTGACCTTCCGGTCAGCGATGTCCTTCAGCACGGCCGCCAAGGCCTCCGTGTTGCTGTGGATGTCACTGATGACTGCAAGCACGTCGCACTACCTCATCCGCCGGAGAGGCTATGCTAGCTGGCGGTCGATGCGAATGTCAAACCCTTTGGCCCGGGCGGGCGCCCCGGCCGCGCGGCCAGCCACGGTACGGGGTCGGAGCCCCCCTTTTGGATTGGTGCGGCGCCGGGGGCGGCCTACAATCGAGCGGCCGCCGGACGGCGCGAGAGACGGGATGAGCCAGACGGTCTCCATTGCGATCGAGACGTCCTGCCGCCTGGGCGGCGTGGCGTTGGGGCGTGGCGAGGAACTGCTGGCGGCAGAGAGCTTTGACGCTTCCAGCCGCCACGCGACGCAGTTGGTGGGCCGGCTTGCCGAGCTGCTCCGCCGGGCCGACCTGCGCCCGCGGGACGTCCGGGAGGCCTACGTGTCGGTGGGGCCCGGCAGCTTCACCGGCACGCGGATCGGCGTAACCGTCGCGCGGACGCTCGCCCAGACGGTCCCGCACCTTCGCTGCGTGGCCGTGGCGAGCCCCGCCGCCGTCGCCGAGGCCGCCCGAGGGATGAGCTGGCGCCACCTCGCGGTCGTCCTCGACGCGCGAGAGGGGCTGATCCACGCCACGCTGTTTGGCCGCACGCCGCCGGCCGCGGGCGACCGCCTTCGGGACCACGACCGCGCCGACGAGGGGGCCTCGCCCGCCCCTTCGCAGCCCGCGCCCCACCAGGTCGACAGCGGCGTGATGAGCCCGGCCGAACTCCTCGCCCGCGCTCCGCGCCCGCTGATGCTGCTGGGCGAGGGCCTGGCCTACCACGACCTGACCGGCGACGGCGTGACGATCCCCGGACGAGACGTCCTCGCGCCGCCGCACCTGCCCACGGCCGAGAGCGTCTGGCGCGTCGGGCGGCGCCTGGCCCGTGCCGGCCTGTTCACCCCGGCCGGGCGGCTCCTGCCGATCTACTCCCGCCCCCCCGAGGCCGTTCGCCTGTGGCAAAGAACGCACGGGATTGACGGTGCCGGCGAGGCGGCCGACAATGACCACTGAACGACGGCTCCCCGAGACGCAGAGAACGGAAGGTGCCTCATGCAGGAGATGACGCAGTTCTCGATCTTCCTCGTCAACAAGCCGGGCGTGCTGGCGACGGTGACGAGCGAGCTGAGCAAGTCGAAGGTCAACCTGATCGCCCTGACGTTGATGGACTCGATGGAGCACGGCGTGCTGCGGATGGTCTGCGACAAGCCGGACGCCGCCCGCGAGCTTCTCGGGCGGACCCACGACCGCTGGACGGAGACCGACGTCCTGGTGCTGGAGCTGAAGAACGTCCCCGGCGCGTTCGCCTCGGTCGCCGAAAAGCTCGCCGACGAGCACATCAACATCTCCTACGCCTACGCGACCGCCGGCGCGAGCCACGGGCGCACCACGGCCGTGTTCAAGGTGGCCGACATGAAAAAGGCCCGGAAGGTCCTCGAGGCCAGCTTCGCAAAGGGCTCGTCCGGCGGAAGGAAACGGCCCCCCGCGGTCCGCAAGGCACCCGGGCAGAGGCGCGGCGCGCGGTAGGGGGCGAGGCCCGGCGCACGGGAGATCGGGGGGTCAATCGTCCTCGGCCGAGGTCGCCAGCTCCCGCGAGCGCCCTTCCACGATCCGGTACCCGACGGCATCCTGGAGGCGGCGGTGTGCCGAGCCGGTCACGTAGGGCAGCAGGGCCGTCGCAAGCGTCGCCGCCTCGACGCCGTACGTCTCGTGGTGATGCCGGATCAGGCGGTCGCGGAACTGCCACAGCGCCGTCGGAACGAGGATCCGCTTCCGCCGGACGTCGATGACGAACCGGAGCTCGTCGTCGACGAACTCGACGAACCGGTCGGCGATGCGCCGGCGGATTCCGTCGGCCTCGAAGGGCTCCGTCGGCAGGCGGGCGTACTGCCTGGTCGCTCCGGGGGCCGCCGCGGCCGTGCGGAAGTCCCGGTCCCCCGCGAGGACCTCGTCGATCCGCTCCAGGGACATCTCCCGCCCGTCGAGGGGAAACGGCGTGCCGAGGAAGCGCTTGCGCCGAACCTGCCTGGGGCAGTGCTCCACCAGCAGCAGCTTCATCGACCACGCCGCCCGGGCGTTGTACCAGTAGGCCAGGACGTGCTCCTCGTCGGGGAACAGCTCGGGCGTGGCCGTCGGCCCGGTCACCGCCAGCCGCTGGAGCTGCGCGTCGAGGGCCACCGCGGCTCCCTCCAGCACGTCCGGGTCGACCAGGCCGTTTTTCTCCACGACCGCGTCCAGGACGACGGCGAGGTCGTCGTACGTTGCGGCCGGCTGAACGCCCCGGGTGTCGACGGGGATCGGCGGGCACGGCGGCTCGCATCCGGCCGCCGATACCAGGATGCACAGCAAGGCGAACTTGCATCTCAGGCGGATCATGGGAATGATTGTACGCGTCTAACCCGGGGTCACAACAGACATCCGGTTCGTTCAGGAGACGATGATCCGGGAAGCAGGACGTTCGTTCCGTCGGCTGGGGAAGGCCCTGGCCGTCCTTGCAGCCGTCGCGATCGCCGTGGCGATCGCCGGCAAGTGGTGGATCGCCCCGGGCTTGATCCGCTGGCAGCTCCGCGCGCACCTCCCGGAGTACTGGGACGGCTCGGCGGAGATCGAGGACGTGGACGTCGACTACACGGGCGTGCTGCCGGTCGCGTTTCGCGGGGTGGTGCTGCGGGACCGCGCCGGGCGGACGTGGCTCCGCGCCGACGGCATTCGCCTGGTCGTGCCGAACTGGCCGTCGCTGAGCCCCAAGGTGGGGGCGGTCCTGGCGACGGGGGTGAAGGTGACGGCCCACGCGCAGGCCGGCCGGTGCCGCCCGCCGCTCCGGAGGCTCCCCAGCGAGTGGTGGACCGAGTACGTGGACCTGAAGGCCTTGTGGGTCGGCGGCGGTGAGCTGGAGGTGATGGCCGACGGCAATTCCGCGTTCCGCTCGGGCGCCGCGGACATCCTGCTGCTCGCCGGCAGGGAGTCGTGGGCCCTGCACGTGCCGACGCGCCCCCTGGCGGTGCGGGACCTGCGGGCCGAGGCGGTCCTCGTCCGGGACGACGGCGTGGAGATCCGCCGCCTGTCCGGCCGGGCCTGCGGCGGGCGGCTCCTCGCCTCGGTGGCGGGGTGCTTGCGCCCCGGCGGCGCCGTGGAGCTTCGCGGCCACGCCGCCGCAAAGAACCTCGATCTGGCGCGGCTGAAGCTGCCCTTCCGGTGGGCGGAGCGGGGCCTGGCCTCCGGCGTGTTCCTCTTCCAGGCGGGCGAGGCGCCGGCTTCCGCGGCGAGCGGGTGGGGCACGGTCTTCATCGACGGGGCGGACCTTCGGAGGGTTCCGGCGGCGGCGGAGATCCTCCAGCGCGCCGGGCTGGGGAAGCTGGACGTCCTGAGGGACTCCGACGTCGAGGCGCAGTTCCGGCTCCGCGGGGCGGTCGCCACGTTCGATCGATGGCGGTTCTCCCTGCCGCTGGCGGCGGTGGATATCGAGCCCGGCGGCTGGCTGCACCTGTGGGACGAGCAGGTGGACGTGGTAGCCGTCGTGGTGCTGTTCGAGCGGGTCCGCGACCTGCTGAAGAGCATTCCGGTGGTGGGGCTGGTGGTCGACCTGACGGAGAGGTTCTCGCGGTTCCGCGTTCGCGGCAACTGGGGCAAGGTCGAGGACCTGCTGGTCACGTCGGCCCCGCTCGACGGCGTGGCGAACGGGACGCGAAAGTTCCTGACCGCGGCGGCGCGGGGCGGGAGCGGCTTCCGCGCGGCGCTGCGGGGAGGGCTGGAAGGGCTCTTCAACTCGGCGGACGCCAACTCGCCGACGGCCAGGGAGAACGGGCCCTGACGCGCCTACCATTGTGGTGGGATTCGCGCCGGCCCGAGCCGGCGCGGCCGGGGGGACGGGCCCGCAGGCACAGGGACGACATGACGACGCGCGAGCATCCGCTGTCGGGCAGGACCGCCCTGGTCACCGGGGCGGCCAGGAGACTCGGCCGGGCCGTGGCACTGGCGCTGGCCCGGGCCGGCGCGGACGTGGTCCTGCACTATCGCGCCTCGGGCGAGGAGGCCCGCGGCGCGGCCGCGGCGATCGAAGCCGCCGGCCGGCGGGCGTGGTGCCTCCAGGCCGACCTCGCCGAGCCCGACGAGGTGGAATCGCTGATGCCCCGCGCCGTCGACGCCGCCGGGGGCGTGGACATCCTCGTCAACAACGCGTCGGTCTTCGCGCCGAGCCGCGTGCTGGACTTCCGCCCGGCGGACCTGCACGAGAACGTCCAGGTCAACACGATGGCGCCGCTTCAGCTCTGCCGGGCCTTCGCCGCCGGGGGGCGCGGCGGGGACATCGTGAACTTCCTCGACTGCCGCGTCGTCGACTACGACAGCACGCACGCCGCCTATCACCTCAGCAAGCGGATGCTGTTCAGCATCACGCGGATGCTGGCGCTGGAACTGGCCCCCGACGTGAAGGTCAACGCCGTCGCGCCGGGGCTGATCCTGCCCCCGCCCGGCGAGGACGACGGCTTCCTTCAACGCCAGGCCCACACCAACCCGCTGAACCGCCACGGCACGCCGGGCGATATCGCCGCCGCCGTGCTGTTCCTGCTGACCAGCCGCTTCGTCACCGGGCAGGTCATCTACGTGGACGGCGGCCGCCACATGAAGGGAAGCGTCTATGGATGAACGCCCCCTTGACCGGATCCACATCCGCGACCTCGCCGCCCGCTGCATCGTCGGCATCAACCGCGACGAGCGCCGCAAGAAGCAGGACGTGACGATCGACATCACGCTGTACGCCGACCTGCGCCGCGCCGGCCAGACCGACCGCATCGAGGACACCGTCGACTACAAGGCCGTCAAGAGGGACGTGCTGGAGATGGTGGAGTCCTCGCGCTACCTCCTGGTCGAGCGCCTGGGCGAGCGAATCGCCGAGATCTGCCTCTCGCACGAAGGCGTCCGGAAGGTCCGCGTCCTCGTGGAGAAGCCCGGGGCGCTGCGGTTCGCGCGAACGGTGGGCGTGGAGATCCTCCGGGCCAGGGGCGACGATGCCTGAGCCTGCGCCACCGGCCGTGGCGTACGTGGCCGTCGGCTCCAACATCGAGCCGCGGAAGAACATCCCCGCGGCGCTGGCGCTGCTGCGGGAGCACGTCACGGTCGCCGGCGTGTCGACCTTCTACCGCAGCGCGGCGGTGGGACCCGACGGACGCACGAACCGCGCCCAAAGCGACTTCGTCAACGGCGTGTTCGAGGTCCGGGCGACCCCGCCGCCGCGCGAGCTGAAGTACGGCGTCCTGCGGCGGATCGAGGAGCGGCTCGGCCGCGTGCGCACGGCCGACAAGTTCGCCCCGCGGACGATCGACCTGGACGTGGCGCTGTATGGCGACGACGTGATCGACGAGCCGGGCCTGAAGCTGCCCGCGCCGGACATCGCGCGGCCGTTCGTGGCCGTCCCGCTGCTGGAGCTGGCGCCGGATCTCGTCTTGCCTCATACGCACGAGCCCCTATCCTGTCTATGGCGCGGCGGCGTTGCCGGGCTGACGGCGGATGCCGAGCTCACCCGCGCGCTGAAGGAGATCTGCCAGAGATGAACGTCGAACGCGTCAGGGAGCTGGTTCGCGAGCTGCTGGTCGAGATCGGCGAGGACCCCGACCGCGAGGGGCTCGTCCGGACGCCGCAGCGGGTCGCCGAGGCCTACGAGTTCCTCACGCAGGGCTACCAGCAGCGCCTGGAGGACGTGATCAACAACGCCGTCTTCGAGTCCGAGGCGAACAACATGATCATCGTCCGCGACATCGAGGTGTTCAGCCTGTGCGAGCACCACATGCTGCCCTTCTACGGGCGGTGCCACATCGGGTACATCGCGCGCGACAAGGTGCTGGGCGTCAGCAAGGTGGCGCGGATCATGGACCTCTACGCGCGGCGGCTCCAGATCCAGGAGCGCCTGACGCGCCAGATCGCCCGCGCGGTGAAGGACTCGGTGAACGCCGAGGGCGTCGGCGTCGTGATCGAGGCCCGCCACCTCTGCATGGTCATGCGGGGCGTGGAGAAGCAGAATTCCGTCATGACCACCTCCAGCGTGCTGGGCAGCTTCCACGACGACGCGCCCACCCGGATGGAGTTCCTCGACCTGATCAGCCGGCACATCACCTGACCCGAGGGCCCCGCGGCGGCCCGAGCCGGGAAGGGGACGCCCATGAAGTGGCTTCAGCGGCTCCAGGAGCACGTCGGACGGCTCTGGACCTCCCCGGGCCAGGAGCTCGGGCGCGGGGCGCGCTTCGTGCAGTTCCAACTGAGGCTCTGGCACTTCTGCGCGCGCCGGCTGCGGGAAAACAACGCCATGGCGATGAGCTCGGCGCTGTCGTTCCGCACGATCTTCGCGCTGGTTCCGGCGATCGTCCTGGCGGTGGTCGTCGCGCGGGCCTTCGGCCTGGTGGACTACGGCAAGCGTCTGCTTCGCCAGGGCCTCGAGCAGAGCGGCCTGTCCCGTATCCAGACGGTGACGACCCAGCCCGGCGGGCGCGGGGCCGCCTCGGCACCCGCGGCGAGCCAGCCGGCGAGCCGTCCGCAGGCGCCCCCCGCCCCGGGCAGCCAGGCACCCGCCGAGGCGGCCAGCCAGCCGGCCGGGGAGACGGGCAAGGTCATCAACGTCGCCGAACAGATCGAAGGGGTCGTCAACCAAGTAGAGAGCAAGCTCACCTTCGGACGCGTCGGGCCGATCGGCTTGGCGCTGCTGATCTGGTCGGCCCTGACGCTGGCGACCACGGTCGAGCGGTCGCTGAACCGCATCTTCGGCGCGCCCCGCTCCCGGAGCCTCGGGCGGCGCGTGCTGCTGTACTGGGCGGCCCTGACGCTCGGGCCCATGGCCTTCGCCCTGGCCGACTACGCCGGCAACCGGACCGTCGCCTTCTTCGGGAGGGTCGGCGGCCTGTCGTTCCTCCTGGCCGCCGTCGGGTGGATCCAGCCCGTCGTCGTGGGCGTCGTCGTGCTGGTCTGTCTCTACATCTGGGTGCCGAACACCCACGTCAGCAAGCGGGCCGCCTTCGGCGGGGCGGTGGTGGCGTTTCCCGCCTGGCTGGTCGCGCGGTGGGCCTTCAGCCTGTACGTCCGCGAGGTCGTCGGCGCGGGCTCCCTGTACGGCTCGCTGGGGCTGCTGCCCCTGTTCCTGCTGTGGCTGAACCTGTCGTGGTGGATCTTCCTGTTCGGTGCGGAGATTGCCCACACGGCCGTCAGCGTGGGGGAGATGGCCTTCGCCGAGCGCGCCGAGCGGACTTTCCTGGGGCCGTGGGAGCTTCTGGCCGCCGCGTTGGCGATTGCCGCGCGGCATGCCTCCGGGGCGGGTCCGGCGACGGCCGACGACGTCGCGGGACGCCTCCGCCTGCCGCAGACCCGCGTCGAGCCGCTCCTCGACCGCCTGGTGGCGGCCGACGCCATCTGCCGGGTGGAGCGCGCCGAGGAGACGGCCTACGTGCCGTCCCGCGCGCCCGCGATGATCCGCGTGGACGAGGTCCTGGGGCTGGCCCCTCCCGCGGGCGGGGCGTCGGGTTCGCCGCTCGGATCGGACCTGGCCGAGCCGATCCAGCGGGTGCGCGCGGCGGCACAGCGGGCACTGGCGGACACGACGCTTGCGGACCTGCTGGACGGGGAGTAGCCGCCGGCGGGGCCTGCGGGCTGCGGGCCGTCAGGCGGGGCTGACCTCGAGCAGCTCGTTGACGGCCTCGACGAGCCGGGCCGGGCCGAAGGGCTTGGGCAGGCACACGTTGGCGCCCAGGCGTTCGGCCAGGTGAAGGTAGGCCTCCGACGGGGCCATGCCCCCGCCGGAGATGGCGATGATCTTGGCGTCGGGGCAGTCCTCGCGGATCTCCCGGATGGTCTCGAGACCCTCCTTCTCCGGCATGATCAGGTCGATGATGAGCACGTCCGGGCGTGGCTCGCCCGACAGCCTCATCGCCTCGCGCCCGTCGGCGGCCTCCTCGACCTCATGACCGTGGGGCTCGAGGATCCGGCGGATCAGGCGCCGGATCTGCTCGTCGTCGTCTGCGATCAGGATCCTGGGCATACTCCTCGCCCTTGCTTCTCTCGCTGGCCGGGGACGCTCCCGCTTCCCGCCCCGCGCACCCACGGGGCGCCCCGCGGAACCCGCGTCCCGCCGTGGCCAAGCACGAACTAATTCCTCTATACTACTTTATCGGCTAACGGGGCCCCGCGGCCAGCGATTCCCATAATTCTCCTGATTATTCTAATACGCAGAACGTGCCCATCGCCCACCGAACGTCGTAGGTCTCGGCGCGGCCGATTCCTGGGTTGCATGGGCCGCGAAGTTCCGGTATGGTTTCTGGGTTGCCGACGGGCTGGGAATGCCGCCAAGGGCGCTCTGGAAGGTGATGCCAAGTGAAACGGTTCGGCTTGCTGCTTCTCCTCGTGGGGCTTGCGGGAGGCTGTAGCGCGCGAAAGTTCTCCACGACCTCGCGTTCGGCCATCGAGCAGCTCCTGCTGTCCAGCGCGATGGACCGCGTCCTGGAGAAGTTCGACATGCCCATGCTGAAGGGCAGGAACGTCTTCATGGACTTCTCGAACTTCCAGGGGACCGACGTGGGATACGCCACCGTGGCGCTTCGGGCCAAGGTCGCCCAGACGGGTGCCACGCTCGTGACGTCCGCCGACAAGGCCGACTACGTCATGGAAGTCGCCTCCGGGGCCCTGGCGATGGAGCACAAGAGCGGCTTGGTGGGCCTGCCGCCGCTGCCCGTCCCGCAGGCGGGGCTGCCCACGCCGGAGGTGCCCTTCTACAAGAGCATCGAGCAGACGGCGATCGTCAAGCTGCTGGTCTTCGTGCACGCGAAGGGGCAGTTCGTCGCCGCCGACCAGTACTACGCCAAGAGCGACCGCGACGAGAGCTTCATCCTCTGGTACCGCTTCCAGCGGGCGGACGACGTCCGCGAGGGCTGGGATCGCGCCGACATGAAACTGACCCGGAAGGCCGCCGAATCGGTGACGGGGTCGAAGTAGCGCCGCGGCCGGCGGCGCTCGCGGGGGGCGCGGCTCCAGCGGCCCGGTCGACCGCTCCGCGGGTGGCCTCGGCGGGTTTGGTTCGGCTTCCCTCGCCGCGCTATGATTAGGGGCGGGAGACGCCGGTGCTCGACGGCGCCGGTTCCGCCGTCGGGCCTGTCGCCCCGAGGAGACGAGTCCATGGACGTCCGGCCATGCCATCCATCACGCCGACGGGTCGCTGCCCACGCCTTGGCGGTGGCGGCGGCTGTCCTGGTGGCCTCGGCCGGGGCGTCGCCGCGCAGTGAGATCGGACTCGCGCTGCACGCCGGCGGGAAAGCGCCCCCGCCGAAGCCGGTGCGGGCCGAGCTGCTCGCCGACGTCGAGGCGATCCAGCCCGGGCGCACGTTCCACTTGGGCGTGCGCCTGCACGTCCAGCCGGGCTGGCACGTCTACTGGAAGGACCCCGGCGACGCGGGGCTCGCCACCTCCGTCGAGTTCGCCCTGCCCAAGGGGTTCCGCGCCGGCGAGCTCCGCTGGCCCGTGCCGGTGACGTTCCGCCAGCCGGGCGACATCGTGGGCTACGGCTACGAGAACGCCGTCCTGCTGGCGGCCGAGATCACGCCGCCGGCAAAGCTCCCGCCGGGCGGCGCCGTCGAGTTCCGCGCCGAGGTGGCCTGGCTGGGATGCAAGGCCATGTGTGTCCCCGGGGAGCAAAGCGTCCGGCTGACGCTTCCGACGGCGGCGGCCGCGCGCCCGGCCAACACGGAGATCTTCCGGCGCTGGCGGCGGCGCCTGCCCGTCGCCGCCGCCGACAAGGAGGCCCCGGCCGACGCCGCGGTCGCCGGGCGGATCCCGCCGGGCGAGACCTCGGGGCAGTTCACCATCCGCCTTCAGTGGAAGAAGCCGCCGCCGCGCGTCGAGTGGTACCCCGCCGGCGGGCGGGCCGTCCGCGTCGAGAACGCGTCCATCCGGACGGAGGGCGCCCGGACGCGCATCGCATTCCAGGCCTCGTCCCTCACGGGCGCCCGGGACGTGCCCCGGGCGCTCGAGGTCGTCGTCGTCGGACGCGGCGCCAAGGGCGTCTCGCGCGGGCTGGTGCTGCGCGTGCCCCTGCGGCCGTCGCGGCGCTCCGCCGACGACGTACCGAAGCCATCCCCCCGAACCCCGCTGCCGGCGCCCGGCCGGCAGAGAGAAAGGAGCCCGACATGATTCGCAGAGCACCCGTAGCATTCGCCGTGACCCTGGGGCTTGTCGCCGCGCTGGCGTTCGCCCCGCCGCTGTGGGCAGAGAAGCAGGCCAAGAAGCCGCCGCCCGCCAAGCCGACCGTCGCGACGCTCGGCAAGCCCGCGCCGGACTTCACGCTGACCGACCACGCCGGCAAGCCCTGCCGCCTCGGCGAGCTCAAGGGAAAGGTCGTCGTGCTGGAGTGGCTGAACCCGGACTGCCCCTACTCGCGCCGCCACTACACCAAACCGACGATGAAGCGACTGGCCGAGAACTACGCCCCGAAGGGCGTGGTCTGGCTGGCCGTCAACACCACGAACTACTGGACCACCGAGAAGAACGCCGGGTGGGTCAAGAAGAACAAGCTGCCCTACCGCGTGCTGAACGACCAGTCGGGCGACGTTGGGCGGCTCTACGGCGCCAAGACCACGCCCGACATGCGGATCATCGACGCCAAGGGCGTGCTGGTCTACGCCGGCGGCATCGATGACGACCCGCGAGGCAAGAAGGACTCGCCCACCAACCACGTCGACCGGGCCCTGGCGGAGCTGACGGCCGGAAAGAAGGTCTCCACGCCGCAGACGCGGTCGTACGGCTGCTCCGTCAAGTACGCCAAGCCGGTACCGAAGGCACCCGACTTCACGCTGACCGACCACGCGGGCAAGAAACGCCGCCTGAGTGACTACCGGGGCAAGGTCGTGGTGCTGGAGTGGATCAACCCCGATTGCCCGATCTCCCGACGGCATTACACCACGCCGACGATGAAGACGCTCGCCGGGAAATACGGCCCGAAGGGCGTGGTCTGGCTGGCGATCAACACGACGCACTACTGGACGCCGGCCAAGAACAAGGCCTGGATCGAGAAGTACTCCCTGCCCTACCCGATCCTGGACGACAGCTCCGGGGAGGTCGGGCGGCTCTACGGTGCCAAGACCACCCCCGACATGCGGATCATCGACAAGACGGGCCGGCTCGTCTACAGCGGCGCCATCGATGACAACCCGCGGGGCAAGCTCGCCAAGCCCACGAACTACGTCGCCAAGGCGCTGGACGAGTTGCTGGCGGGCAAGAAAGTCGCCACGGCGCAGACGCGGCCGTACGGCTGCTCCGTCAAGTACGCCAAGAAGCCGAAGTGACGCCGCGGGAGCCGCCCGCCGGCGGGCGGACGGGCGGCGGAGTTGCCGGAAGAGCGACGGGCACAGCGGACGGGCCGCCTCCGGGCGGCCCGCTTGCTCAGACAGGCTGGTCTTCCAGGACAGGCGACCCGGCGATGAAGTCGGCCAGGCGCTGCTGCTTCTCGCGGTACTCGTTGCGGCCCTCCTCCATGGCCGCGTGGATCTCCTCGGCGTCCCGGCGCAGCAGGGCGACGACGTCTCCGTCGAGCGCGCCGCGGTCGGCCTCGTCGTCCAGCACGTCCAGGGCCTCCGGGAGCCCGAGCTGCTCGCGGTAGGGGCGGGCGGCCGTGATGGCCGAGAACGTGTCCGCCACGGCCATCACTCGCGAGCCGAGCGTCAGGTCGTGCCCGGCGTGGCGGAAGGGGTAGCCGGTCCCGTCGATCCGCTCGTGGTGGAAGGCGGCCCACTCGGCGATCTGGGGCATGCCCCCGATGGTCGTGAGGATGTGGAACGTGTGGTAGGTGTGCCCCTTGACGATGGCCCACTCGTGGCGGGCCAGGCGTCCGGGCTTCTCCAGGATCTGCCCCGGCACGGACAGTTTCCCGATGTCGTGGAGGTACCCGGCGGCGCGCATGAGGATCTGTTCGCGCGGCGAGAAGCCCAAGCGCCGCGCCAGGGCGACCGCGACGGCGGCCACCGCCGCCGAGTGCGTCGCCGTCCAGTGGCTCATCGCGTCCACGATCCTCGCGAAGGCCTGGGCGATCCGCTCGACGGCCGGACCGTCCACCGTCAGCGAGGGCCAGTCCATCTGCGCCAGCAGGACCGAGTAGATCCGCTCCGAAACGCAGTCCAGCCAGAAGGCCTCCGGCTCGGCGATCTCCTGGAAGGCCTCGACGCAGTCCGGATGGAACTGCTTGCCCTTCAGCAGGCCGACCTGCCGGAGGATGAACTCCTTCTGCTCGAGGACGGGCAGGTTCCGGTCGATGGCGCGCTCGGCGGCGTCGGCGAGGCAGACGATGTGGCTGGCGAAGGGCACGCTCCGCCCGGGACGCTCCGCGCCCTCGCCGTGCTGCCACGGCGTGTGATGGTCGCGGACGATCTCGGCGGCGCGGGCGAAGAGGTCCAGGTCGCGCAGCAGCTCGTAGCCGGCCTGGGCGTGCCAGCGGACACGCTCGAAGTTGCCGTGGTGCAGCAGGAGCATGCGGCTCTCCAGCCCGAGCAGCCCCACGTCGTGCAGCGCCGCGGCCTCGAAGACGTCCAGCAGGTCGTTCCCGCCGATCCCGAGGCGGCGCGCGATGTTCGTGCTGATGTAGGCCACACGCAGTTGATGGTCCGCCACCGAGGGGTGAACGTAGTCAATGCCCTCGGAGATGGAGAGGATCAGGCGGTGCAGCGGCACGTGCGGGTTGACGATCATCTTCCTGCCTCTGGTGTCTGGTTGTTTCGGTAGAGAGCCCGTCACGTCTTGTCTTCGGCCCCCCGGGCAGGCGGCTTTAGCAGCGGGCGGCGGCGCGATCCGACGGATGCGCCCCATGCGGATGGACGGCGCCTAGGATGACCTGCCGGACGTTGTGGAACGGCGCGGAACCACGGCGAGGAGACAGGCCGCCACATGGGCTGCTCGAGGGGCAAGAGAAAGGCCAAGAACAAGCCGGGGAACTACCGGTGCAGGAAGTGCGGCGCCGTCTGCCGCAAGAAGAAGCGCCTCTGCTAGCCGGTGAAGATCCGGTGAGCGGGACGCCGGACCTCAACAGTCGGTAATGGCCGACAGCGTCAGCTCTTGGGCCTGCGCCAGGGGACGGCCTCGTGGCGGCGGACGTAGTCGGCCAGGGCCCGGGAGAGCCTCTCGTAGGCCTCGGGCTTCTTCTCGCCGGCGGCGAGGTTGCGCGTCTCTTTGGGGTCGTCCCCGAGGTGGTAGAGCTCAAGGGGCCCGCCGGGCAGGTTCCGCAAGAGCTTCCAGTCGCCGTGCAGGACGGCGTCGGCCGTCTTGCCCCGGTGCCGCCCGCCCTCGCGGCGGGTGAAGAACAGCAGGCGGTCCTCCGGCGGCTGCTTCCGGCCCAGCAGCGTGGGCAGGATGCTGCGGCCTTCGATGCCCTTGGGGCACTTGTCGAGCGCCCCGGCGGCTTCGAGGAAGGTCGGGAACAGGTCCATCGTCAGGGCGACGCGATCGGTGCGGGAGGCGGGCTTGATCCGCCCCGGCCAGACGGCGCAGGTCGGCACGCGCAGCCCGCCCTCGTACATCGTGCCCTTGCCGGCTCGCAGCGGTCCGTTGCCGGCGCCCACGCCCGTCTGCCCGCCGTTGTCGCTGCTGAAGACCACCAGCGTGCGGTCGGCGAGGCCCGTTTCCTTCAGGCACCGGATCACCTGCCCGATGCCGTGGTCCATGTGCTCGATGAGCGCGACGAGCTTGGCGCGCCGGAGCGGCAGGTCCGGCTGGCGGCGGCGGACCTTCTCCAGCCAGTCCTTCGGCGGCTGGATCGGCGTGTGCGGCGCGTTGTAGGCCAGGTAGAGGAAGAAGGGCTTGTCGTTGCCCTTGCGCCCGCGGAGGTAGTCGCAGGCCCACTGGGTGAACAGGTCGGTGGCGTGGCCGGCGGGGTCGATGGTCTTGCCGTCGCGGCGCATGTAGTTGATGCCGTGGCGGCGGTGGGTGTAGTAGTCGTCCATCATGTCGCCGAGGAAGCCGTGGACGTGGTCGAAGCCGCGGTCGTTCGGCGTGTTCGGCGAGGTGAGCCCCAGGTGCCACTTGCCGACCAGGGCCGTGTCGTAGCCGC
>CAZXOC010000086.1:0-14830 GCA_964642165.1 uncultured Planctomycetaceae bacterium
GTTGACGAACAGGGCAACGGTCTGGGTCGCCGGATGCAGGGGGGCGACAATAGTCTGGGCCTGCTTGATGGTCACGCGCCGCGGCGATTCGGCGAAGACCAGCCCGATCGCGTCGGCGCCCATCTCGGCGGCCTTCGACGCTTGTGCGGGGCGGGTGAGCCCCTCGATCTTGACCCAGACGTCGCTCATGGCCGCCATAGTAGGTGCGGGCGGGGCGTCTTGCAATCCTGGGGGGCGAGACCTAGACTGGCCGCCTCACAACGAGTTGATCGGCAGACAGGAGCCACCGATGGCGAAGAAACTCAAGCACGTTCGCTTCGGCATCATCGGGCTGGGCATGATGGGCGGCTGTCACGCCGAGATCATGTCCAACGACAAGGATCGCCGGTTCAGCTTCACGGCGGCGGCGGACATCGACGTCGACAAGGCCAAGGCCGTCGGCCAGCAGTACGACGTCGCGAGCTTCACCAGCGGCGAGGAGATGATCGACTCCGGCCTGTGCGACGCCGTGATCGTGGCCACGCCCCACTACTGGCACGCGCCGCTGACGATCCGCGCCGCCCGCGCGGGTCTGCACGTGATGTGCGAGAAGCCGCTATCGAGCACGGTCGGCCACGCCCGCGCGATGATCGCCGAATGCAGGAAGCGCCGCGTGCACCTGGGCGTGATGCTCCACCACCGCGCGCGGGCTGACATGAACACGGTCAAAAAACTCATCGACCGCGGCGCGATCGGCGAGGTCTTCCGGGCGCAGTTGATCTGCTCGAACTGGTTCCGCACGCAGGCCTACTACGACAGCGGCGCGTGGCGCGGCACGTGGGACGGCGAGGGCGGCGGCGTGCTGATCAACCAGGCCCCGCACCACCTGGACCTGTTCCAGTGGATCGGCGGCATGCCCAAGCGGATCCTGGGCATGGTCCACACCCGCGCCCACCGCATCGAGGTCGAGGACACCGCCAACTTCCTCTGCGAGTACGGCGGCGGCAAGGTGGGCTACCTCTACGCGACCACCGCCGAGGAGCCCGGCATGGAGCAGTTCACCGTCTCCGGCGACAAGGGCACGATCGTCTGCAAGGGCGGCAAGCTGCTGCTCGGCAAGCTCAAGCAGCCGGTCACCCGGCACATCATGGGCTCGAAGAAGTCCTTCGCCGGCGGGGCCGAGCAGAAATGCACCTGGACGGAGGTCCGCCTGCCGAAGGCCCCCGGCGGGCGGCACCTCATGATCATCAAGGCCTTCGCCGCGCACGTCCTCCGCGGCGGCGAGATGTACTGCACCGGCCGCGAGGGCCTCAACGAGCTCGAGCTGTCCAACGCGATGTACATCGCCGGCTTCAAGCACAAGACCGTCGAGCTGCCCGTGGACGCCGCGGAGGCGGACCGGCTGGTCCGCAAGCTCGAGAAGGAGCGTTCCACCGGCCGGGGCGGGGGCCTGCGAGCGGCCGCCGACCGCGAGATGAAGAAGCTCATGAAGAAGGGGTAGTCGCCCGGGACGCCGCGCTGCCGGGGCGCGACGCGGGAGGTCGCGGCCGCCGCATCAGCTCGACGAGCAGCGTGGCGCGGTCCCGAAGCAGGCCCAGCTCGCGCCGCTCGTGCGGCCGGAGCCGTTGCATGCTGTCGCGGGGAAGCTGCCCGTCGATGCGGGGGGCCTCTTCGAGCTGGCGAAGGGCTCGCCGCGGACGGCCCGTGTCGCAGAACGCCCTGGCCGCTTCGAGCCTGAGGCGGCTGTCCCGGGGGTCGAGCTGGACGGCGCGGATGTAGGCCCCGGCGGCCTTGGCGGACGCGTCCGTCCGCGCGACGAGGCGCTCGGCGAGGGTCCACAGCTCCCGGGCGCGGTCCGCCCGCCCGGCGAGGAAGGCCTCATCGCCGCGCGCGACGAGGCGCACGTACGGGCCGCTCCGCGCGCCTTCCAGCATCCAGGCGGCGCTGCCCACCAGGCGGCGGAAGCCGGCGCTGTGTCGATCGCGCCGGGCGGCCTCGCTCGCCCAGTCCAGCGCGGCCACGAGGGTCCTGCCGACGCGCAGGCGCGGCAGGCGCGAGCAGCGCAGGGCGACCTTCGCGGCGTCGGCGGCGGGGCGAGGGTCGAGCGGGTCGGCCTTTGCGGCCGCGGCGGCGTGACCCATCGCGGCGACGTCGTCGCCGTCCCGCAGCGCCGAGAGCATTCGCGCCGTGTGGTGCGTCTTCCGCGCGACGGGCCGCCAGAGCCACACGAAGGCCGCCGCGACGGCCGCGACCGCGAGGACCGCGGCGACCCATCGCCCTCCGGCCAGCACGCGCCTTCGCCCGCCGCCCGACCGGGCGACGCACGCCCCGGCCGCCACGTAGAACACGGTCGCCGGCGCGGGCAGGTACGCGCTGTACGTCACCAGGTTGTGCAGCACGAACGCCGCCGCGCCGCAGCCCAGGGCCGCCCGGCAGGCGTCCGGGGCGCCCCGCAGGCCGGACAGGTCCCGCCCCGACCAGGCCGCCAGCACCAGCGCGGCGGCCAGCACGGCGCCCGGCACGGCCACGTCCAGCAGAAGCAGCTTCGGCTGGCCCGCGACGTCGGACAGCAGCGCGCGGGCACCCATGGCGGCCAGCAGCACCGCGGCAAGGATGGCCGCCGGCACCCAACGCCGCGCGGGCGCGCCGGCGTCGAGGCGCCCGTCGCTGCGCGGCCGCGCGCAGCCGACCAGCACGCAGCCCAGGATCGCCACGAAGCACACGCCGCCCGGCAGCCCGTACTGCGCCAGGGCATGGACGACGACGTTGTGCGGCATCTGGACCTCTTCCTCGGCCGCGGCCCGGCGATACTGGAGGTAGGCGGTCGCGAAGTTGCCCGGGCCCACGCCGAGCCACGGCCGGTCGCGGACGATCCGCGCCGAGGCCGTCCAGTAGTACCAGCGGAACGTCATCGTCCGGGTGGGCAGGCGGTCGTGCTTCAGCCCGTAGGCGACGACGGCGCCGGCGCCCAGGACGGCGGCGGCGGCGACGGCGAGGACGCCCTTGCGCCAGTGCCGCGCCAGGCCCCGCCCCCATCGCCGGACGACAAGGAAGCCCACCACGCCCGCCAGGGCGGCGAGGATCGCCCCGCGGCTTCTCGTCAACGGCACGGCCGCGACGACGCCCGCCGCGACCACCACGCCCACGCCCGCCGCCACGAGGGGCAGGTCGATCTCGCCCTTGCGGCGCGAGGCCCTGCCCGCCCGCCAGGAGGCCGCCCCGGCGCGGACCTTGTCGATCGCCAGCCCCGCCGCCGCGAACGCCATCACCAGCAGCAGCGAGCCGAACGGATTGGCCAGGCCGAAGAAGCCCGTGATCGACCGGTCGCGCAGGCGAGCCTCGACGAGGGCGGCCTGCGGCGTGTCCGGCTCCCAGGCGAACTGCCGCAGCCGCTCGACGCGGTGGGCGCTGAAGTCGGCGATGCGCTCGGGGATCTCCACGGCGAGCTGCCAGAAGCCCTTGCCCGCCAGCGTGACCCCGACGGCCGCCAGGACCGCCACCAGCAGCACGAAGCGCTTCCGGTCCGGGCACAACTGGATCGACAGGAAGCACGCGGCCAGCAGCGAGAGCTGCTCGATCCACCCGCTCAGCGCCGCGCGGAGGTTGGCGCCGCCCTCGACGGCGCCGCGTCGCCCGGCCGGCTCGACCAGCGACCGAAGCGTCGCGCCCCAGCTCGACGTGGCCAGCACGGACGCCAGCGACAGGATCGCGAAGAGGGCCATCAGCGCCGCCAGGTAGCCGTGGCGGACCTCGAGCCGCCCGTCGGCGACGCCGCCGAGCGCCCACAGCATGCCCGCGACGAGGATGCCCACGGCGAAGGTCATGCGGGACAGCTCGCCGCGGTCGGCCTGGTAGGCGGCGGGGTTGGCGGCTCCGGCCGGTCGCGTCGCGCCGGGCGGCGCGGCGGGCGGCGCGGGCACGAACTGGAGGGCCGAGGCCTGGAACGGCAGCTCGGCCAGGAAGCACCGGGCCGTCCCGCACGCCAGCAGCACGGCGAACGCGGCGGCGTGCAGCGCGCGCCCGGGGCGGCTGGCGTGGTCCGGCGGCTCGACCGGGTTGGGCGGCGCGGCGTCGGTCATCTCATCGACTTGCCGTCGGCGGATTCCAGCAGCGCGATGATCAGCAGGATGGCGACGGTCTGGGCGAAGACCAGGACGGCCCCGACGTCGTCCACGCGGGGCAGCAGGCCGGCCGCGATGGCCGTTCCGGCCGTGCAGAAGTAGATCGTCAGCACGGCGGTTCGCGGCTTCATGCCCCGGCGGACCAGCCGGTGCGAGAAGTGCCTCCGGTCGCCCACCATCGGGCTGCGGCGGTCGCGAAGGCGAAGCGTGATCACGCTGACCATGTCGTAGAGCGGCACGGCCATCAGCACCAGCGGCACGAACACGCCGTACAGGTAATACGTCTGCCCCGGGCGGGCGTACGTCGTCAGGCAGCTCACCACGCCCAGGAGGAAACCGATCACCAGCGACCCGGCGTCGCCCATGAACACCTTCGCCGGCGGAAAGTTGTACGGCAGGAAGCCCAGCAGCGCCCCGAGCAGCACGCACAGCCAGCCGGAGACGAAGAGCTGCCCGATGCTGCCCGCCGCGCCCAGCAGCGCCGCCGCGCAAATCACCGCCACGCCCGCCGACAGCCCGTCCATGTTGTCCAGGAAGTTGAACGCGTTGGTGATCGTGACCAGCCAGAGGATCGTGGCGATGATGCTGACGGCCGGGCCCGCCGCCGTCAGGACACGCACGCCGAAGAGCACCACCGCGGCCGAGCAAACGACGAACTGCGCGACGAGCTTCAGCCACGGGCCCAGGTGCTTGCGGTCGTCGATCACCCCCACGACGTGGAGCAGCAGCGCGCAGGCGAGGATGCCGACGGCCTGGGGGGCCTTCGAGGCCGCCCCGGGCAGGTGGACCGCGAGGCCCCTCGGCAGCCACGAGGGCGCGCGCCCCGCGGCCCAGATGGCCGACAGCGACAGCGCCAGCAGGCTGGGCAGCAGGATGCCGGCAAAGATGGCGCAGCCGCCCAGCAAGGGCATGGGCCGCGCGTGCGCCTTGTGGCGCCCGGGCAGGTCGACCATGCCGAAGCGGTGGGCCATCCGCGCGGCGACGGGCACGGCCAGGAAGGTGATGGCCCCGGCCAGCACCGTGACGGCGACGGCCGCCAGGAGGATCATCGCCGCACCTCCCCGGCGGCCCGGCCGATGAGCAGGTTCCGAGCGGCCGTCAGGAACGCGTCGTAGCGCCCCGACCGGTAGTCGGGGAAGGTCCAGTCCAGCGGCTGCCAGCTCCCGTGGCGGTACATCAGCGTGACCTCGGCGTAGACCCCGCGCCCGAGGTAGATGCGGTGCGAGAAGTTCTTCATGCTGGCGAGGACCAGCTTGGACGGCTCGACGTACCCGGGGTCGAGGTTGATGGGGCGGCGGACGCCGGCGTCCGCGCGGCGGGCGAAGTCGCCCTCGATGGCGTGGGTCCGCCGCTTGGCCTCGACCAGCGCGTCCGGGCCGACGCGCTCGGCGAAGCTCACGAACCGCCGGTACAGCGGCGCGCCCATCTCCTCGTCGTAGTAGTGCGTGAAGTCGAAGTCCATCGCCTCGCTGGCGCGG
The DNA here is from genome assembly GCA_964642165.1 of uncultured Planctomycetaceae bacterium. Taxonomy (GTDB): domain Bacteria; phylum Planctomycetota; class Phycisphaerae; order SM23-33; family SM23-33; genus CAYRVX01. The sequence goes on from CAZXOC010000086.1 coordinate 5,579, forward strand.
TCGACGGCCCCGAACGCCCGGGTGAGCTCCTCGCCCGCCGCGTCGAGCCACTCGACGCGAGACGAGATCATCCCGCAGATCAGCTTCACCGCCGGGGCATCGGTGGGTTCGGCCATGGCGGGCGCATTGTCGCGCGGCCGCGAAGGCCTGTCAACGAACGCCGCCGCCGCGCCGCGGGGGGCGCAGCGCGGAGCCCGACCGTCGAGGTCGGGCAAGGAGGGATGCCGGCGGGCGAGGCGGCCTCGGGGGTCCTAGGCCGCCTCGCCGCAGGGGCGTCTGCGCCGGTGCCGGCGACCGGCGGGAGCCTACTTCTTGACGCGGACCGTGTCGGATGCCTCGAAGACCACCGTCTCGCCGTCCGCGCCGACGAGGGTCAGCGTGGCCTCGGGCGGAGAGACCGCCGCCTTGACGAGGGCGGAGTCGAACTTGGCCACGAGGTAGCCGCAGTCATCCGACTTGACGAGGTACGACGGGATGCCGTCCAGGTCCCACGCGAGGTCCTTCCCCAGGTCGAAGGGGAGATTCGTGTGGACCGTCACACACGTGGCCTTGGAGTTGATCGCGATCGTCTGCGGTGAGATGACGATCACGTCCCCGTCCCCGACGGCCGGCCCGGACAGGGCGTAGCCGCCGAGAAGCCCCACGGCGAGGGTCAGTACCAGGATGGTCAAGCTCGATCTCTTCATCGCTCCATCTCCTGTCAGCGTCCACCTCCCCCGGGCCGTCTCCTGCGGCGCCGCGCGCCGCAACAAATGGAGCGGATGGGGAAGGGGACTACATCGATTCGGTCTTGTGTCTGGCTGGCAGCCCGCGGCAAGACGGGGCCCGCGGGGCGGCCGACTGGCGGCTGCGCGCCGCCTTCTTCTCTATAAGTGATTTCTCTTAACAGACTAATCTTCTACGTCCTTCCGTCCTGGCGGTTGCCCTAGGCTCCTCGGAGGCGGGTCGAACCACGAAAGAAAATATACGCGCGTCTGCGCAAGACGTCAAGCAGGAAATCAGGTAAACACCCTCTTTTTTTGTGGGGCGAACACCCCGCAAAATCGGGAATGGGCCCGCCGTCGGGTTCCGTCAAGCCCGGCCGGCGCGCCCGCCCGCCGGCGAAACTTCGTGAAATCCCCCGGCGTCCGTGGCATCATGGTCTGCCCGATACATGCCGTGTCGTGGATGGAACCGGACGTATGGGACAGGGCTTATGATCGACATCAAGCTCATTCGCGAGGACCCGGAGAGGTACATCGAGGCCGCCCGGGTCAAGCGGATCGACGCGGACATCGCGGCGCTGTTGGACGTGGACGCCCGTCTCCAGGAGGCGCGGCGCGGTCTCCAGGAGGCCCGCACGGCCCAAAACGCCGCGGGCAAAAGGATTGCCAAGCTCTCCGGCGACGAGAAGGCCGCCGCCGTTGCCGAGATGCAGACGCTCAAGCAGCGCGTCAAGCGGCTCGGGGACGAGATGGCGGAGCTGGAGCCGAGGTTCCGCGAGTTGATGCTGCTGGCGGCCCAGCCGCCGTCGCCCGACGTGCCCGTCGGCCTGGACGACACGGAGAACGTCGAGCTCCGCCGGGAAGGCGAGGTCCCGGCGTTCGACTTCGAGCCGAAGGACCACGTCGAGCTGGGCAAGCTCCTGGACATCATCGACATCCCGCGGGGCGTGAAGCTCGCCGGCACGCGCAACTTCATCCTCAAAGGCGCCGGCGCGCTGCTGCACCAGGCCGTCCTGCGCCTGGCCATGGACCGCATGATCCCCAAGGGCTACACGCCGCTGACCGTCCCCGTGCTGGTCAACGAGTCGGTCATGTACGGCACGGGCTACTTCCCCGTCGGGCGCGACCAGGCGTACCTCGCCGAGCGCGACGGCCTGAGCCTCGTCGGCACGGCCGAGGTGTCCGTTACCGCGTACCACAGCGACGAGATCCTCGCCGCCGAGGAGCTGCCGAAGAAGTACGTCGCCCTCAGCACGTGCTTCCGCCGGGAGGCGGGCGCGGCCGGCAAGGACACCTACGGGCTCTACCGCGTTCACTACTTCGACAAGGTCGAGCAGGTCATCGTCGGCCCGAGCGACGAGCGGGCCTCGGTCGAGTCCCACGGGGAGATCCTCCGCAACGCCGAGGAGGTGATGCAGGCCCTGGAGCTGCCGTACCGCGTGATGAACGTCTGCACGGGCGACCTGGGCCAGGGGCAGGTCCAGAAGTTCGACATCGAGGCGTGGATGCCGTCGCGCGACAGCTATGGCGAGACGCACTCGGCCAGCCGGTTCCACGAGTTCCAGGCCCGCCGGTTGAACATGCGCTACCGCGACGCCGACGGGGCGGTTCGCTTCTGCCACACGCTCAACAACACGGTCATCGCCAGCCCGCGGATCCTCATCCCGCTGCTGGAGATCCACCAGCAGCGCGACGGCGGCGTGACCATCCCGCCTGCCCTGCGTCCCTACGTGAACGGGATGGAGCGCATCGAGCCGAAACCCTAACCGATTCGCCAGCGTTCGCGCAAGGCAAGGGACGCGCCCCGGTCCGGCGGCAGTTCAACGCCCCGGTCCGGAATTCCGGAATTCCCCTCGGCACCTGGCCGATACCCATTGTATAATGTGCCTGTTGCAGCGGCCCGGCAGCGACTGCCGGCCGAGCCGCGCGGGTTCCGGACATGAATCGACGCAGACACATGGCCGCAGCGCCTTACGCACGTAAGGAGACGTGGGCCGGTCTCGAGCCGTCCGGCAGGCTCAACCGGCCCGGTGTGTTTGCGCGAGTTCGAACCCGGCGCGCATGGGGTAGTTGGCGGTACGCCTATCTCTGGGGCTGGCGCGGCTGGTGAGCTAGCCGGCTTCGTCTGCGTCAGCCCGCGCCGAACGTCGGTCCTTCTCGTCCATTCCCCCGTGGTCTGGAGTTGGAGCCTTCCCATGGTGATTGTCATGAAGCCCGGAGCGGCCAAGCAGCACGTCGAGCACGTGATCGAACTGGTGCGCGAATACGGTCTGAAGGAGCACGTCATCTACGGCACGGACCGCACGGTGGTGGCGTGCGTGGGCAACAAGCGGCGGGTGGACAAGGGCGCGATCGAGAACGCCCCGATGGTGGAGCGGATCGTCCCGATCCTCGCGCCGTACAAGATGGCCTCGACCGAGGTCAAGCCGGAGCGGACGATCGTGGAGATCGGCCCGCAGCGCTTCGGGATCGGCGGGCGCAAGGTGGGGCTGATCGCCGGGCCGTGCGCCGTCGAGGACCGCGAGGCGACCCTGCGCCTGGCCGAGCAGGTCCGCGCCGCCGGCGGGATCGGCCTGCGCGGCGGGGCCTTCAAGCCCCGCACCAGCCCCTACAGCTTCCAGGGACGCGGCGTCGAGGGCCTCCGGATCCTCGCCGAGGCCCGCGAGCGGACCGGGTTGGCCGTCGTGACCGAGGTGGTCGGCGTCGAGGTGCTCGACGCCGTCGCCGAGTACGCCGACGTCCTCCAGGTCGGGGCGCGCAACATGCAGCACTACCCGCTGCTGGAGGCCGTCGGAAAGGCCGGAAAGCCCGTCCTGCTCAAACGCGGCATGACCGCCACGCTCGAGGAGTTCCTCCTTGCCGCCGAGTACGTCATCGACGCCGGCAACGACCGGATCATCCTCTGCGAGCGCGGCATCCGCACCTTCGAGCAGTACGCCCGCAACACGCTGGCGCTGTCGATGGTGCCCGCCCTCCGCGACCGGACGCACCTGCCGGTGATCGTCGACCCCTCCCACGGCACGGGCCACGCCAGCCTCGTGCCCGCGATGTGCCGGGCGGCGGTGGCCGCCGGGGCCGACGGGCTCATCGTCGAGTGCCACGGCGACCCCGAGCACGCCCTCTCCGACGGCGCCCAGTCCATCACGCCCCAGGCGCTCCGAGACGAGATGGCCGTCCTGCGACGCATCGCCGGGGCCGTCGGCCGGGAGATGTGAGCCGCGCGACGCGGTGTGGCGGGCGCGTCGGGATGACCGGCTTCGGCCGCAGCTCCTCATCGGGGCGCCCGCCCGGAGGAACGGCACCGGCGTGGATCGACGGACCTGGGCCGCTGCCCACCACAATCGGTACAATGCTCCCGTGGCTGTCGGCTGTCGGCTGTCGCGTACGGGCGACTCCGCCCCGTGCGCCGGCCGCAGAACGGAAGTTGGTTTCGGTTGGCCGGCAGATCCGAACGCAAGGAGATGGAGCATGTCTCGTTCGCGTGAGCGCGGTTCGTGTGTGGGCTGCCGTCGCGGCATGGGCAGGCGCGATTTCGTCAAGGGCTGCGCCGCGGCCTTGGCGGGCACGAGCGGCCTGGCGTGCACGGCGGGCTTCGCCGGCGAGGCGAAGCCCCAGAGGGTTCGCGTCGGCCTGGTCTACCTGTCGAGAAAGGGCTCGAGCTGGCCGTATCCGCAGTTCGACGTCGCCGCGCGCGAGAAGCAGATCCTCGATCTGCTGAAGAAGGGCTGCCCGGGCGTCGACTTCGTGCCGGTGGCGGTTCGGGCCCCCGCCGACGTGAAGAAGGCCGTCGCGCTCCGGGACCGGGTGGACGGCTACCTGGTGTACGTCGTGACCCTGGCGTGGAGTCTCCAGGGAGCGATCGCGGCCGTCGGGAAGCTGGGCAAGCCGATGGTGCTGGCCGACGAGTTCCTCGGCGGCTCGGGCGTCTTCCTGCGGGGCTACAGCGATCTCTGTCGGCGGGGCATCCCGGCGGCGGGCGTTGCGTCCACCCGCCTGGAGGACCTCGTCGCCGTCGCGCGGTGCTTCGCCGACCTGAAGGAGCCCGGCGCCACGCCGGCGTCCTTCGCCAAGCAGTGCCGGCAGGTCTACCGGAAGACGTTCGCCGCGGGCGGCCGCACCAAGTGTACCGACGACCCCGTCTCACTGACCGGCATTGCCGAGTGTGTCCAGCGGTTCAGGAAGTCGCGGTTCCTGATCGTCGGCCGGGGCACGGCGGGCCGCCAGCAGGACTTCCTCGGCGCGAAGGGGGTGTACGTCGGCTTCGGCGAGCTCAAGGCCCTCTACGACAAGGTGGACCGGGACAAGGCCGCCGAATGGGCCGCGCGCTGGACCCAGGAGGCCGCCGCGGTCGTCGACGCCAGGGGCGACTGGATCCGCAAGGCGGGGGCCGTCTACCTGGCCACGCTCGAGCTGCTGAAGCGCCACAAGACCGACACGGTCACGATGAACTGCCTGGGGGGATTCGGCAGCGGGCAGCTCCCGGCGTACCCGTGCCTGGGCTTCACGCAGTTGCTGAACGACGGCGGACAGGGCGTCTGCGAGGCGATGCCCGACGACACGCTGAGCATGCTGATGGCCCGCATCCTCACCGGGCGCCCCGGCTACGTCTCCGACCCCGTCCTCGACACGTCGAAAAACCACATCGTCTACGCCCACTGCATGGCCACGACGAAGGTCTTCGGCCCGAAGGGCAGGTCGAACCCGTTTCGCATTCGCACGCTCCACAACCACGACCCGCGCGGGACGTGCGTGCAGTCGCTCCTGCCGGCCGGCTACATGACCACCTCGTTCCGCACCAGCTTCGCCCGCAAGCAGATGGTCATCCACCGGGCACGGGCGGCGGGCAACCTCGAGAGCGACCGCGGCTGCCGCACCCAGCTCGTCGGCGAGGTCGCCGGAGACATCGGCAACCTGTTCCAGCACTGGGGGCACTTCGGCTGGCACCGCGTGACGGTCTTCGGCGACGTGAAGGAGCCGCTGATCGAGTTCGGCAAGGCCCTCGGGCTCACGATCGTGCAGGAGGCCTGACGGGCGCCTGCACGCCGTCGGGGCGGGACGGGCGAGGCTGCCCCTCAGCGGCGGCGGAGGCGGCGGCGATGTTTGCGCCCGAAGCGCCGCCAGGCCGCGGCGATCTTGGCCTCGGGCGTCTTCCTCGGGCCCCGCGGGATCGGCGAGGCGAAGGGGTGATCCTCCGCCGTGGGGACCTGCTGGTCGATCAGCCGCTCGATGCCGTCGAGCTGGTCCCGCTCGGCCAGGCCGCAGAACGACAGGGCGCGCCCGGGCTGGCCCGCCCGCCCGGTCCGGCCGATGCGGTGAACGTACATCTCCGGGTCCTTCGGCAGGTCGAAGTTGATCACGTGGGAGATGTCGTCGACGTCCAGCCCGCGGGCGGCGATGTCGCTGGCGACGAGCACGCGGGTCTTTCCCTCCTTGAAGTTGTTCAGCACGCGCTGGCGGGTGCGCTGCGGCTTGTCGGAGTGGATGACCTCGGCGTTGTAGCTGGCGTGCTTGAGGTGCAGGACGATGCGATCGGCCCCGCGCTTGGTCCGCGCGAAGACGAGCGCCCGGCTGATGTCGCCCTGGTCGAGCAGATGGTGCAGCAGGGCCTGCTTGTGGCGCGGCTCGACGAAGAAGACGGTCTGGTCGACGGTTTCGGCCGCCGGCGCCTCGGGGGTGATGCGGATCTCGACCGGGTCGGTGAGGATCGAGTTGGCCAGGTGCATGATGCTCTTGGGCATGGTGGCGGAGAAGAGCATCGTCTGGCGCCGCTCGGGCACGCGGGCGACGATCTTGCGGATGTCGGGGATGAAGCCCATGTCGAGCATGCGGTCCGCCTCGTCCAGCACCAGCACCTCGACCTTCGCGAGCGTCACGACCTTCTGCCCCATCAGGTCCAGCAGGCGACCGGGCGTCGCGACGAGCACGTCCACGCCTCGCTTGAGCTTGCGGACTTGCGGGCCCTGGCGGACCCCGCCGTGGACCGTCACGTACCTCAGGTGCGTGTGGCGCCCGTACGTCGCGAAGCTCTCGCCGATCTGGGCCGCCAGCTCCCGCGTGGGCGTCACCACCAACGCGCGAACCGGGCGCTTGGCCTCCGCGGGGGCCTTCCCGCCGGCCAGGCCCTGGAGGATCGGCAGCGCGAACGCCGCCGTCTTGCCCGTGCCCGTCTGAGCGCAGCCGAGCAGGTCCGCGCCCTCCAGAAGCAGGCCGATCGCCTCCTCCTGGATCGGCGTGGGGTGGATATAGCCCTCCTCGCGAACTGCCCGCAACAGGGGCTCGATCAGCCTCAGGTTCTCAAAGCTCAATGGGGACGTTTCCCGTTCGATCGCGAACCCGCTCGGCCCGTTGCCCAGCGACCGTGCCAGTATAGGGTGATATCGCTCGCGCCGCAAGGGGCTTGCAGGCGCGGCGAGCCGCCGTAGACTGGGCGGGAGACGGCCCGCGGCGGTCGGGGCCCAAACGTGACACGGGCAATGCCGGACGGGAGGCGAACGCGATGATACGACCAACGCGACGCGAGTTCCTCAGGCGACTGGCCACGCTGGCCGCCGGGGGCGCTGTCTGCCGGGCCGCCGGCGCGGCGGCCGGCCCGGCCGGCCGGAAGCGCCCCGGCGCGGGCGGCAAGCCGAACTTCGTCATCCTCTACGCCGATGACCTCGGCTACGGCGACCTGGCGTGCTACGGCCACCCGCGGTTCAAGACGCCGAACCTGGACCGCATGGCTCGCGAGGGGGTCCGCCTGACGGACTTCTACAGCGCCTGTCCGTACTGCGCCCCGTCCCGCGCGGCGCTGATGACCGGGCGGTACCCGTTCCGCAACCACCTCATGCCGGGCAACCCCTGCCCGAAGCAGGACCCCGCCGGGCCGAAGTCCGACGCCGCCGACAGCCGCGGGCTGCCCGCCGAAGAAATCACGCTCGGCGAGGCGCTCCAGAAGGCGGGCTACCGCACGTCGTGCATCGGCAAGTGGCACCTGGGGCACCGGCCGCGGTTCCTGCCCACGCGAAGCGGCTTCCACGAGTACTTCGGCATCCTCTACAGCAACGACATGCACCCGGTGGAGCTTTGGGACAACGAGAAGAAGGTCGAGTTCCCGGTCGAGCAGTCCACGCTCACCCGGCGCTACACCGAGCGGGCCGTCCGCTTCCTCGAGGCCAACAAGGCCCGGCCGTTCCTCCTGTACCTGCCCCACGCCATGCCGCACAAGCCGCTGGCCGCGTCGGAGGCGTTCTACCGGAAGACCGGCACGGGCCTGTACGGCGACACGATCGCCGAGCTGGACTGGAGCGTCGGGCGGATCCTGGCGACGCTCAAGCGCCTGGGCCTCGAGCGGCGGACGCTGGTGTTCTTCAGCAGCGACAACGGCCCGTGGTACGGCGGCAGCACGGGCGGGCTGCGCGGAATGAAAGGACGCTGGTGGGAAGGCGGCTACCGCGTGCCGCTGATCGCCTGGCGGCCGGGCACGATCCCGCCGGGACAGGTCATCCAGGAGCCCGCGATGATCATGGACCTCTTCACGACGGTCCTGACGGCCGCCGGCGTGCCGCTTCCAGCCGACCGGGTCATCGACGGGCGCGACCTCCTGCCGGTGCTCACGTCCGGAGCGAAGAGCCCGCACGAGGCGCTGTTCTGCTACCAGGGCGGCGTCCGGACCGTCCGCGTGGGGCGCTGGAAGCTCCACGTGCGCGTGCCGGGCGCGCCGCGGCGGAAGCCCGGATGGGTCGACCCGCGGGCGCCGAACGGCAAGACCCTCCTCGCGCCGAAGGAGCAGTACGGCCCGGAGGCCCACCCCGGCGTGACGGGCGGCGATCGCCCCAAGGGCGTGGCGCTGTTCGACGTGGAGAAGGACCGCGCCGAGCAGCACGACCTGGCCGACGAGCATCCGGCCGTCGTCGCGAGGCTCCGCGCGCTGCTGCGGCGGATGGAGCAGGAGAGGGGCAAGCCCATCGGGGCCGGCCGGCCCGTCCGCGGCTGGGTGGCTCGCGGGCTGGAGCGGTAGGGCGACGGCTCGGCGCGATCCGCTCGGCCAGGGGGCGGTTCGCGGGGCGGCGCCTTCACTGCTCTGTAGCCACCACCGAGGACCACTGGACGAGCTCGTCCAGTTCCGGCGCCTGGAGCATGATGTCCTGCATGGCCTCGTGGAGCAGCTTCAGCGCGGGGGTCCGAGCCTCGCGGTCGCGGATGTACCGGCGGAACAGCTCGGCCACCTCCAGCCTTCGGGGCGTATGGGCCGCCCACCGGTCGTGGGTCGCGCCGTCCCGATAGGACACGGCCAGGACGTACCCCGGTGCCTCCGTTCGGTACAGCCGGATGTGGTACTCGTGCCAGCCGTCCGTCTCCTGCGACCGGACCTCCCGCTTGGCGATCAGGTCGCCGAAGAAGGTCAGCATGGGCTGGCCGGTCCTGGGAACGCGGTGCTTGCTCATCGGCGCATCTCCTCTTCGGGAACCTCGCGTGCCGTCGCGCCCCGGCTGGTATGCCGATGCGTTCTGCGCGCCGGAACGCAACCATGCCGCCACGTCGAAGCCGGTATTCTCACGGCTCGCGG
>CAZXOC010000086.1:14930-23908 GCA_964642165.1 uncultured Planctomycetaceae bacterium
CTCGCGGCACGGAACGGGGCACCCTAAGCGCCGCTATGGAAGGAGCGTGTGCGAGACGGCCGGCAGGGCGCCGTCCGGCGTCGGTCGGCTCGCGTCCCACGGCCGGTCGCCCGCGCGCGCCCGTGGCAGTGACAGTTTCGACGCCCCGCCGGCGATCTCGCGTCCCCGTTGCCTCTCCCGCGCGCGGCGTCCGCGATGCGCGGCGGAGACCCGCCCGATTGACATGCCTACGCGCCGAACATAGCATACACTGGCGGTGGCGGTGTGGCCGACGGGCGGCCGGTGGCTGTAGGATGATGAGACGATTCGCTCTGCTGGTGATGTTGTTCTCGGCCGGGGGACTGGCGGGCTGTCCGGACGACCTCGGCGACGGCAACGGCTTGACGCCTCGTCCCGCGCCGCGGACCTTCCTGTCGAACCCTTTCCGCAACACCCGTGACCCCAACGCCAACGGCCGGACCAAGCCGACCCACCGCCTCGTGGTGACGATGAGGGTCGCCAGCATCGAGGTGCCCGTCGGGACGGCCAGCGGCTCGGAGGAGATCTGGAGCTACCTCGACGAGGAGCCCGTCCGAGCGGTCCGCTCGGCGAACCTCGGGCGCAACGGATTGCGCGTGGGGCTGGGCAAGCTGGGCACCTGGCCGGACTTGGCGCGGATCTTCAAGCGCATGACGGGGCGCAGCCCGGAGCAGAAGATGGTCGCCTGCATCCCGGGCAATCCCCTGCCCGTTGTCCTGAAGGAGCGGCGCGAAGCCCGGACCGTCTTCACCTTCCACGACGATCGGACCCTCAGCGGGCGCGACTACCCCGCCGGAGACTACCTCCTGGCCGTCGTCTGCACCCTCGACGAGGACAACCCCTCCGAGATCCTCCTGACGGCCATGCCCCAGGTCCGCAGCTCGCGCCGCAGCACGCACTACGTCATGGGGGACCGCGGCCCGAGGATCGTCACCCGCCCGGAGGTCTTCGGCTTCCCGCAGTTGACGTTCCAACTGCGCGTGCCCGGTGAGAGTTTCCTCGTCATCGGGCCCGGGGCCAACGCGCGGAACCCCACCAGCGTGGGACACCACTTCCTGGTCAAGAAGAAACAAGGCATGGAGTTCGAGACGCTGCTCGTGCTGATCCCGGAGGTGCTGGCCGCCCCGGTCAAGTGAGCGTCGCGACAACGGCCCCGCACGGAAGCGGTGTGATGCGCCCGGATGAACGAAGACAGCCCACCGCGGACGCCGTCGCCCGACGAGGGCTTCTACCGCCGCCTGTGTGCGCACGCCCCGGTCGCCCTGCTCAGCACCGACCTGTCCTTCCGCGTGGTGACGTGCAACGCGGCGGCCGGGCGCCTGCTGGGCACCCCGCCCGAGGACGTCCTCGGCCGGCCCCTCGCCGACGCCGTCCCCGCCGACCGGCGCCGGCTCCTGGGGCGGCTGCTGCGCCGCACCGCCGAGCACGGCACGCCCAGTGACTTCCACGTCCGCCTGCCCGGCGCCGGGGGCAAGGGGCGCGACCTCCTGGCCGTCCTGGCGCCCGTGCCCGGCGCCGACGGGCGGGTGCAGGGCGTCGCCGCCTGGATCCTCGACGAGACCAGCCGAAAACGCCTACGGGAGCGCCTCGCCCAGGCGGAGAAGATGGCCTCGCTCGGCACGCTCGCCGGCGGCGTGGCCCACCACTTCAACAACATCCTCGGCGGCGTCGCCACGTTCGTGGACTTCGCGCTGACCAGCGGCGACGCGACCGCCATGCGCCGCGCCCTCCAGATGACCGCCGAGGCCGCCGCACGCGCCTCCCGCATCACCCAGTCCCTGCTGACCTTTGCCGAGCGCGACAGGCTCAGCCGCGACCTGGCCGATCTGACCGAGGTCGTCCTGACCTTCGTGCACCTCATCGAGCGCCCGCTCGAAGAACGCGAGATCCGCCTCCACCTCGACCTCAAACCCGTGCCGGTCCTCGCCGTCGAGGCCGGCGTCATGCACCAGGTCCTCGGCCACCTCCTGACCAACGCCGAGGAGGCCATGCCCAACGGCGGCACCATCGCCCTGACCCTCGAACGCGCCGAGGACGGCGTCCGCCTGACCTTCGCCGACACCGGCTGCGGCATCAAGCCCGAGCACCAGCCGCTCGTCTTCGAGCCGTTCTTCACCACCAAGGGCCTGCTGGCCGGCGGCGACCAGGCGAACCCCGGCCTGGGGCTGTCCGTCGTTCACGGCCTCGTCCTGGAGATGGGTGGGAAGATCTCCGTCGAGTCCGAGCCCGAGCGGGGCGCGAGGTTCATCCTCTCCTTCCCCATTCCCGACGGGCGCCGCGGCCGGGACGCCGAGGTGTTGGAGCGCGGCGCGCCCGCCGACGGCCGCGAGCCGTAGCCCCGCCGAGCCCGACCGTCCCGCCGAGCGCACTGCCCGTTGGTTGCCCTCCGGCCGGTCTACTTGCCGCCCTTGCCCATCTTGACGCTGAGCAGCCGTTCGGTGAGAGAGCCCTTGCCGGACGGTTTCCCCTCGCTGAGCGGCGCGTCCTGGAGGGGTTTCGGCTCGGCATCGGGCTTCTTGTCGGCCGCTGGGAGTGTGGCCGCCGGCTGCACCATCGACGGGATCGCGTGCGGATAGTGCATCCGCATGCATGCCCGGGCGAACTTCACGTGGACGATCAGCCAGACCAGCAGCGCGACGACCGGGTAGGCGACGAAGCGGGCGTAATAGAGGAGCGGCTCCTGCCAGCCCGCGCTGCCCGCGGCGGCGACCTGCCGCCGGGCGACCTGAAGCTCGCCGAGGTTGTACAGCGCCCCGCAGGCGAGGCTGCTCTTGGTGAGCACCTGCTGCCAGGGCATGACCATCGCGAAGAGGATCAGCGACCAGAAGAACGCGCTGATGAGCCCCGCCATGCCGCCGAGCTTGCCGACCAGGCTCAGCCCGACGGCGAACAGCAGCGTGATGACCAGGAGCATCGCCGCCACCATGGCGACGAACTTCGCCCCGGGCAGCGACCACCGAAGGGCGACCTCCCACTTCTGCGCCTTGCTGAGCGTGGCCACGGGCCCGAGCGCGGGTGCCGTCGCGGCGGGCGCGGCGGCCCCGGCCTTCGGCTTCTTGGCAGCGGCGGCCGGGGCCTTCGCCTTCTTGGCAGCGGGCTTCTTGGCGGGGGCCTTGCCGGGCTTGCCGGGCGCGGGGGCCGCCGGCCTCGCCGGCGTCAGGACGACACTCGCCGTCTCGCCCTCCAGCACGCCGCCGGATTGCACCAGCACGAAGGCCACCAACTGGAAGATCAGCATCACCCCCACCAGCAGCCAGAAGAGCATTCTCGCCGAACGCGTGGACTTCATCGCGTCGGCGAATTCGCCCGGGCGGACATCATACTGAATCTGCTGCATCGCGGACTCCTTCGCTGCGGCGCGGGATTCTACAGGAGCTTGGCGGCCTTGGCGAACGCCAGCCCGGCCGCCTCGCAGGTCCTGCCGATGTCCTCCTCGCTGTGGGCGGCGGAGGCGAACATGGCCTCGAACTGACTGGGGGCCAGGTAGACCCCGGCGGCGAGCATGGCGTGGAAGTAGGCGGCGTAGGCCTTGGCGTTGCTGGCCGTCGCGGAGGCGTAGTCGGTGACCTCGCCCGGCGTGAAGAAGCAGCCGAGCATGCTCCCGACGCGGTTGAGGCAGACGCGCCCGCCCAGGTCGGCGCCGGCGGCGGCCTTGCGCAGGCCCGCCTCCAGCAGGGCGCTCTTGCGCTCCAGCTCCTCGTAGAAGCCCTCGGCGCGGAGTTCCTGGAGGGTAGCCAGCCCCGCCGCCATGGCCGCCGGATTGCCCGAGAGCGTTCCGGCCTGGTAGACCGGTCCCTCCGGCGCGAGGTGTTTCATCACGTCGGCCGGTCCGCCGAAGGCGCCCACCGGCATCCCGCCGCCGACGATCTTGCCGAGGACGGTGAGGTCCGGGCGGACGCCGTAGAGCGCCTGGGCGCCGCCAAACGCCACGCGGAAGCCCGTCATGACCTCGTCGAAGATCAGCAGCGCCCCGTGAGCGTCGCAGACGTCGCGCAGGGACGAAAGATACCCCTCCGCCGGCGGCACGACGCCCATGTTGCCCGCGACGGGCTCGACGAGCACCGCCGCGATCTCTTCGCCGTGCTCCGCGAAGGCCGCCCGCATCGCGCCGGCGTCGTTGTACGCCACCAGCAGCGTGTCCGCCGTCGCCGAGGCCGGCACGCCCGCCGACGAAGGCACGCCCAGCGTCGTCGCGCCGCTCCCGGCCGACACCAGCAGCGCGTCGGCGTGGCCGTGGTAGCAGCCGATGAACTTGACGATCTTTTCGCGCCCCGTCGCCCCGCGGGTGAGGCGGACCGCCGACATGGCCGCCTCCGTGCCGCTGGAGACGAACCGCAGCTTCTCGATGGACTCCACCGCCGCCACGATCGCCTCGGCGAGGTGCGTCTCCACCTCCGTCGGCGCGCCGTAGCTCGTGCCGCGGTGGATGGCCTTGCAGATCGCCGTCACGACCGGCTCGGGGGCGTGCCCGAGAATCGCCGGCCCGTAGCTGCCCACGTAGTCGATGTACTCGTTGCCGTCGATGTCGGTGAGCTTCGAGCCCTTGGCCCGCTCGATGACCGGCGGCGTGCCGCCCACCGCCGAGAAGGCCCGCACCGGCGAGTTCACCCCGCCGACCAGGACCTTCCCGCCGCGGCGGAACGCGGCCTGCGATTTCTTCGTGCCTTCCGTCATTCTGTCCGCCGGGGCCGGAGACCCGCGGGCGGTCGCCGGCAGACCAAAACACAGTCACTACATTGGGGAACGGGGACATTCTCCGGCGGTTCCGCGAGGGCACGCAAGAGTTTTCTCCGCTGCCGGAGTGTCGCGGTCGGGATGAGGGGAGCTGTGCCTTGCGGGCGTTGCCCGCCCGCGGTCGGGGCAGTAGAGTGTGTCGGCCCTCACGCAGGAAGGAGCAGCAGTCCATGGCAGCCCAGAGCGACGTTCCCCGACGCGAGCACCCGCGCCCGCAGTTTCGGCGCGAGGACTGGATCAACCTGAACGGCCGGTGGAGCTTCGCGCTGGACGCGGGCAAGAGCGGCCGGCAGCGCGGCTGGCCCGCCAGCGCCGGCTTCGACCGCGAGATCCTCGTGCCGTTCTGCCCGGAGAGCCGGCTCTCGGGCGTCGAGCACACCGACTTCATCGAGTGCATGTGGTACCAGCGCGCGATCGACGTGCCCGCCGACTGGGCCGGGCGACGCGCGCTGCTGCACTTCGGCGCGGTGGACTACCACTGCGAGGTCTTCCTGGACGGGCAGCTTGCCGGCCGGCATTGGGGCGGCTCGTCCTCGTTCGCGCTGGACGTCACGCGCCTGGTCCGGCCGGGCGAGACGCACAGCCTGGTGGTCCACGTCCGCGACGAGGTCCGCTCCGGCCGCCAGCCCCGCGGCAAGCAGTGTCCGGACTTCGCCTCCCGCGGGTGCGTGTACACGCGAACGACGGGCATCTGGCAGACCGTCTGGCTGGAGGCCGTCGCGCCGAACGGCCTGGCGGGCGTGCACATCCTGCCGGACCTGGACGACGGGCGAATCGTGCTCCTGCCGACCTTCCGCGAGGCCAAGGCCGGACTGACGTTCCGAGCCACGCTGACGGAGGGCGATGCGCCCGTGGCGCAGGCGAGCGTCGCGGCCGCCAACGCGGCGTCCTTCGCGCTGAAGCCCAAGGACCCCAAGCGCTGGTCGCCCGACTCGCCCTTCCTGTACGACCTCCTGCTGGAGGTGCTCGACGGCGACGGGCAGGTGCTGGACACGGTAAGCAGCTACGCCGGCCTGCGGAAGGTGCACGTCGAGGACGGCCGCGTGCTGCTGAACAACGAGCCGTTCCGCCTCCGCCTCGTGCTGGACCAGGGCTTCTATCCCGACGGCATCTGGACGGCCCCGAGCGACGAGGCCCTGCGGCGGGACATCGAGCTGTCGATGGCCGCCGGGTTCAACGGCGCGCGGCTGCACCAGAAGGTCTTCGAGGAGCGCTTCCACACCTGGGCCGACCGGCTGGGCTACCTGACGTGGGGCGAGTCGGCGAGTTGGGGCCTGACGTTGGGCGACGGCGACGCCGCGGCCGCCAGCGCGCGGAACTTCCTCGGCGAGTGGCGCGAGATCGTCGTCCGCGACCGCAACCACCCGTCGATCGTCGCGTGGAGCCCGTTCAACGAGACGCGCGGCGGCGCCGAGCAGCCCGGCCACGGGCGCCTGCACGTCGAGGCCTACGAGCTGACCCGCGCGCTCGATCCGACGCGCCCCGTCAATGACTCCAGCGGCTACGTCCACGTGCGGACCGACCTGTGGACGGTGCACAGCTACGAGCCGGACCCGGCGAAGCTCACCGGGAAGCTCACGCCGGATGACGACGGCGGCGTCTTCCGCAACTTCCCCGACGTGGAGGCGCCCTACGAGGGCCAGCCGTACCTCGTCGACGAGTTCGGCGGGATCAAGTGGGTCCCGCCCGAGCGCCAGCCGCACAGCGAAATCTCCTGGGGCTACGGGCAGGGCCCCGGGACGCTCGAGGAGTTCTACGAGCGCCTCGCCGGGCTGGTGGCGGCGCTGGACGGCCTGGACCACGTCTGCGGCTGGTGCTACACGCAGCTCACCGACGTGGAGCAGGAGCAGAACGGCGTCTACAACTACGACCGCACGGCGAAGTTCGACATGGAGCGCATCGCCCGGATCTTCCGTGGCGAGAAGGGAGCGTGAGCGATGCAGGCCGCGAGGATCATCCTGGACGGGGCGTTCGTCATCGGCGAGACGGACGCGCGGCTGTTCGGCAGCTTCGTGGAGCACCTCGGGCGCTGCGTCTACGGGGGGATCTACGACCCGGAGCATCCCTCCGCGGACGGCGACGGCTTCCGCACGGACGTGCTGAAGCTGGTCCGCGAGCTGGACGTCCCGGTGGTGCGCTGGCCGGGCGGGAACTTCGTCAGCGGCTACCACTGGGTCGACGGCGTCGGGCCGAGGGACCGGCGCCCCCGCCGCGCCGAGCCGGCCTGGAAGGCCGTCGAGACCAACGAGTTCGGCACGGACGAGTTCATCGACTGGTGCCGCGCCGCCGGCTGCGAGCCCATGGTCGCCGTCAACCTGGGCACGGACGGCCCGGCCGAGGCGCGGAACCTCGTCGAGTACTGCAACCTGCCCGCCGGATCCCACTGGAGCGACCTGCGGCGCGAGCACGGCCACGACGAGCCGCACGGCGTGAAGCTGTGGTGCCTCGGCAACGAGATGGACGGCCCGTGGCAGATGGGCTGCAAGACGCCCGCCGAGTACGCCCGCGTCGCCAACCAGGCCGCCCGCATCATGAAGATGGTGGACAAGTCCATCGAGCTGGCCGTCTGCGGCACGTGCGGGCGGGGGCTCAAGACGTTCGGCGCGTGGGAGCTGGAGGTCCTGCCGGCGACGCTCGACGTGGTGGAGTACGTCTCCATCCACGCCTACTACGGCAACAAGGACGACGACACGCCGAGCTTCCTCGCCAGGCCGGAGGAGATGGGGCGCTTCATCGAGGAGGAGGTTGCCCTGTGCGACGCCGTCGCCGCCACCGCGCGGTCCGACAAGCGCCTGATGATCAGCTTCGACGAGTGGAACGTCTGGAACCACCACGCCTACCGCCACAGCGAGTCGACGCCGTGGACCGTCGCCCCCGCCCAGCTCGAATGCGTCTACACCGTCGAGGACGCCCTCGTCGTCGGCGGGATGCTCATCCAGCTCCTGAACCACTGCGACCGCGTGAAGGTCGCCTGCCAGGCGCAGCTCGTCAACGTGATCGGCCTCATCATCGCCGAGAAGGGCGGGCCCGCCTGGCGGCAGAGCATCTACTGGCCGTTCCTTCACGCCTCGAAGCTCGGCCGCGGCACGGTCCTGCGCCAGGCCGTCGAGACGCCGACCTACGACGCGAAGGACTGGCCCGGCGCGCCGGTCCTGACCAGCGCCTGCGTGCTCGACGAGGAGTCCGGCGGCGTGACGATCTTCGCCGTCAACCGCAGCCTGGACTCGCCGCTCGCGCTGACGGTGGCCCTCCGCGCGCTGGGCGACCTGGAGGTGGCCGAGTGGCTCGTCCTTCGCCACGACGACCTGAAGGCCGTCAACAGCGCCGACGTGCCGGACAACGTCGCGCCCGCGGTGATCGAAGGCGCCGTCGTGAAGGACGGGCAACTGGCGGGCGAGCTGCCCCCGGCGTCCTGGAACGTGATCCGCCTGGCCCGGCCGTCGTAGTGCGCGAAACGCCGCGGGGATGCTACAATGGCGGCACGCGGCGCCCGGGATGCCGGGCTCGGCCGGCTCCCGGCGGGAGAGGACGAGGATGGAACGAATCGAGGTCAATCCGCAGGTCCACTTCGGCAAGCCCTGTGTGGCGGGCACGCGAATCCCGGTGGTGGACGTACTGGAGCTGGTCTGTCAGGGCATTCCTTTCGAGGGGATCCTGCGGGACCACTACCCTGACCTGTCCGTCGAGGACATCCGGGCCTGCATCCGGTACGCCATCGAGGTCATCGGCGCCGAGGACGTGCACATCTCAAGTGCGTCATGAGGTTCCTCCTGGACCAGGACGTGTACGCGGCGACGGCTTCGTTCCTGCGGGAACTGGGGCACGACGTCGTGACGGCGGCCGAGGCCGGCCGTGAACGAGACACAGACGAGGAGCTTCTCGACGCCGCTCAGCGTGAGGGGCGCATCCTGGTGACACGCGACCGCGACTTCGGCAGTCTCGTGTTCGTAGGAAACAAGCGTTGCGGTGTTCTCTACTTGCGCGTCTCATCCCCTGCGCTCGCGGCTGGTCACGAGCAGCTGGCGAGCGTCTTGGCGGCCTACACCGAGGACCAACTGGCTGCCGCCTTCGTTACGGTGGAGCCGGGCAGGCACAGATTCCGTCGCCTGCCCGCGAGATAGCGCGCGGAACGCAGGACGACCAGGGCGCTCACCCCTCGACCATCTCCATGGCCATGCGGGCCCATTCCCAGAGGCGGTGCGGTTCGCCGCGGACGGTGTGGATGT
>CAZXOC010000087.1:0-2722 GCA_964642165.1 uncultured Planctomycetaceae bacterium
TGTTGCCGTCGATGGCGACGGCGTAGCCGTAGCAGTCGTAGGGATCGCCGTCGTCGGCCGTGAGCTTGACGATGGTCTCGGCGTCGGGGTCGCCCTGGCGGGAGAAGGAAACGAGCCGGTCGAGGTCATCGTAGACGTAGGTCTCGTTGTACTCGGTCTTGAGCAGGACCTGGCGCTGCGTGGGGTTGGAGTTGGCGTCGTAGGTGTAGCGGAACTCGTCGGCGGTGACGTAGGAACTGCCGTCGACCCACTCCTGATGGACGATACGGCCGAACTTGTCCCAGCCCTGGTAGGAGCCGCCGTTGGCGTAGTCGAGCTTCAGCCCATCAACGCCGACGCCGGGGAAGTTCAGTGCGGTCACGGTACTGGCACCGTCGTACGTGTACTCGGCATAGCGGGCCGTCCCGGCGTCGTCGGCTGCGATGTTCGCGACGCGCGTCTTGGCGACGGGCGACGTGCCGTAGTTGTAATGCACGCTTCGACCGTCCGGGTAGACCACCTCGTTGAGGCGCCAGTACTCGGTCGGCTCAGGGTAGGAGCCAGAGCGCTCATAGTAGAACTCGATCGACTGCGCGTGGGGGTGGTCCATGTCGCCAAGGTTGGACTGGTCCAGCGCCATGACGCTGCCCCACTCGTCGTAGTAGTGGTGGAGCTGGTTGAGCACCGTGCCTTCCTCGGGCAGGCTCCAGCTCGTGACGTCCTCGACGTGGCCATACTCGTCGTAGGTCCACTCGACCCGGCGGACGAAGTCGTCGACGGAGCTGTCGGGCGGCAGGTCGACCGTGTCGGAGAGCATCCGGTTCATCGCGTCGTACGTGTAGGTGTGGATGATGCCGCGCTGGTCGGTGAAGGTCTTCTTCAGACCGTTGGCGTAGTATCCGTAGTAAACGCTCTCCTGGTCGGGATACTTGACTTCGATGAGCAGGTCGTTCCGCGGCACGCCGGACCCGCCGTCGCCGTAGGAGTAGGTCGTCGTCTGGTCGCCGCTGTCGTTGACCGCCACCTCTGTCGCCAGCAGGCCGTCGTCGTTGTACGTGTACTCCGTGACGCGGGCGTCCTCGCCGACGACGTCCTCCGTCACCCGCCACTTCTGCCCATTATCGTTATACTCGATCTTGGTCTGGATGCCCTTGTTGTCCTGCGTGATCGCCGGCCGCCCGTAGCCGTCGTATTGGGTCGCGGCGTAGATGTAGACGCCACTGTTGGGCTGCGGTGTGGACGGCCGGTCTGGCGCCGAGGCGCAGACCCCGTGGTTGACGGTCACCGTCACGTTGCCCAGCGCGTCGTACCAGTAGTCCGTGTAGGACGTGCGCGACTCGTCGAGGCTCGTCCGCTGGCTCTGGATCGTTCGCAGCGTGCGTCCGGCCGCATCCCGCTCGTATGCCGTCTTCTCCACCCACTGGCTGCCGTTCGCATTCTCCGCCAGAGTCTCGGTGAGAGGCTCGTCGAGCCAATTGAACCTCGTGATGCTGTGCGTCCCGTCCGGATTGCGCGTCTTGTAGAGCCGCCCGTACGTATCGTAGTAGTAGCTCGTCACCATGTACATCCCCTCCTCCGCCTCATACGTCTTCGACTGCTGAAGCCTGGGGCCGTCGTACGTGGTCTCCGTCCAGCCGAGGAGAATCACGTCCTTCATTGTTTCGGTCACCAGGGCCCGCCCGAGGGCGTCGAACTGCGTCACCTCCGTCGACGTTCCATCCGGCGCGACGGTCTTGTGCTGGCGTCCCTCGCTATTGTAGTAGTACTCCGTCGTCGCGTACTCCAGGCCCCCGTCGCCGGCCTTGAGCGAGGCCGTCGCGGTCAGCCGGTGCTGCTCAGCCCCAGTGCCGTCTCGCTCGTCATCGTAGTAGTGCACCGTCGTTGCGACGGGGGTGAGGTCTTCCGGCCCAGTTGCCTGCGAGGTCCCGGTAAGGCGACCGTTGGCATACTCGTACTTCGTGTAGCTCCGGTACTGCCCGGCCACCTTGGTGTATTCCCCCGTGACCATGCCGGCGCCGTTGTAGTCCGTGCCCCGGGTGACGTAGTCCGGCCTCGTCGTCCCTGTGAGCCGGCCGACCTTGTCGTACGCGTAAGTGGTCGTCAGGCACTGCTCGGCGTGCGTGACGTCGTATTCCCGGCTCGCGGACATCCGTCCGCGGTTGTCGTAGTCGGCCCCGCTGCGGGCGACGCAGATCGCGTTGTTCATGACTTCGGTCAGCGTGGCCTGGCCGAGGTTGTCCAACACCTGCGACGTTGTGGTCTCCCTGTCCGGCCAGGTGGTCTCCGTCAGCCGCCTCCGCCAGTCGTAGCCGTACGTGATCCGATAGGCTTCGCGTCGGCGGGGGTGGAGCGTCACGAGCTGGAGCGCGCCGTCCTTCTCCGGCCCGTAATAGGCATTGCTGCGGACGACGACCAGACGGGACTGATTGGGCCCGACTTTCTCCTCCTCGACCCGGTCAAGGCTGTCGTACTCCGTCCTGCTGACCGTGCCGTCGGCATGGTTCACCTGATCCAGCCGCCCCGCCACGTCGTAGCTGTAGCTTGTGCTGAAGGAGACGGTGGCCGTGCTGATTTCAGTAAGCTCGATGTTCGCGAGGTCCTCGTAGTCATCGACGCGCCCCACGCGCCCGCCGTGGTCGTACGCGGTACGAGTCATCGAGTGGACCTGGCTCTTGTCTTGGCTCATCGTGCCGGCGTATTCCTCGCCCTCGCGGCGGTCGTAGTAGGTGAACGTCGCGGGGAG
>CAZXOC010000087.1:2822-5476 GCA_964642165.1 uncultured Planctomycetaceae bacterium
GCCGAGGGATTGGCCGTAAGGATGGCCCGCCCTGCCTCGTCGTAGCGTGTGAAGGAACACCAGATCGCCTCCGTGACGGACAGCATGGACTGCCCGGCGAAGTTCGTGTAGACGATCTCCTCCGCGTCTCCCGGCCGCGTCACCGTCGTCTTCATCGCCCAGGCGTTGAAGCCGGTCGCCGGGCCGGGCTCCCCCTCGCCGTACTCCTCGGCCTGGTCGTACGCGTACACGTACTCGCCGGCCGTGTTGCCGCCGACGTCGCCGCCCGCGCCGCGGATCCACTGCGTCTTGACGCGTCCGGCTTCGTACGTGAACGTCAGGTCGGCGTAGGGGGCCAGCTCGCTGTTCGACAGGCCGAGGGGCGCAGCTTCATCCCCGTCGTTGTCGCCGATGATCCGCTGGTACGATTCGGGGCCGACCACCGATGCGAGCATCGTCTCACCTTCGGCCCCGACGCCGTAGCGGTAGAGGGTCGTATCCACGCCGCCGATCGTCGTGCCTCCTTCGTCTTTCTCGCGCGGCATGTAGTGGGTCACGACGGTTTCCAGGTCTCCGGCATCGGAGTAGTCGTACTCCGCCTCACTGACGATCACCCAGCCGTCCGACTCGCTTCCGCGGCGCAGCGTCACGGCGCCGAGCCTCTCGTCCTCGCGATACTGATACAGCCAGGATTCGTCCCCGCGCTTGACGGTGGTGATCCTTGGCCCGTCTCGGCTCACCGTCGTGCTGTTCCCGGCGGGATCTCTGTACTCCTGCAGAAAGGCCCGCTCGAGGCCGGATCTCGACGCCTCGAAGCTGCTGAACATCCAGGCGCTGCCATCCGGCTCGGTCAGGGCGTAGCCGCAATCCTCCTCCATCCTGGCCTTGACGCCGAAGCGAGGGATGTAGTCCGTCCCGTCGTAGTCGAAGTACCGGGCCGCGGGGCCCTGGATGACCATGATCCCGTTGCCGGCGCGGACCAGGAAACGCTCGTTGACGACGTGGTTGCCGTTGACCTCGCTGGCGACGAAGACGTACCGGTTCGTGTACGTGCGGCTGTGCCCCCAAGGCCCGCTGTAGCCGCCGGAGACCAGGTCGGCGTCCGTCACGGAGACTGTGCCGTCAGCCAGGCAGACCGCACCGGAGTACGCGTCAGGCTTCGTTGCAGAGAGGGCCGTCACCCACTTCGTCTCCACCTCGACGTAGTCCGAACCATCCCCGTCGTGGTCGACGTTCATCACGATCGTCAGGTCGGACAGCTCCTCACTCGGACGGACGGCCTCCAGGTACAGCGTGATCGCGCGCCCGTCGCCGCTTTCCCAGCCCAACTGCGCGGCGTCGTAGACTTCGGGCGATTCAGCCGTGCCCGGGGCGACGTAGTCTCCGCCGCCGTTGGCCGCCGCCGGGTCGCGCTGGTCGCCTTGCTCGGTCCAAAGCCTCAGGAACCCCTCTGCGGGGACGTACCCCTCGTTTTCGCCGGAGCCGATCGCTTCGAGCTCGTCCGGATCCGAGGCCTCATAGGTGAAGGTCCATCGGGCGACAGCCATTTCCTCCTCGAGGTCGGTTGTGTCGTCACCATCGATATCCTTCGGAAGGAGCAACTCCAGCTCGGCGAGGTGCTCCTTCAGGTTCGAGTCGTCGTCGGTTCCGGTGCGATCGTACCCATCGGCGAAGTCGGGGATCCCGTCGTCGTCCTTGTCGCCGTCGTTGACGAGGACAAACGTTGTCAAAGGCCCAGCGACTCGGACCTCATCCCAGACCGTGTAGCCGTCGGGGCCGGGCCCGTCCGGGTCGACCGCAACCTTGATCTTGTCGTTGTCGAGCACATCACTGACGCGCTCGACGTACAGCGTCACGGTGTCTTGCTCTGGGCTGAAGCCGAGCGCAGCCAGCTCTGCTGCTGCGAAGTACTCAGGCTCTTGCGCGCCGTGTGTCGCCGTCACGAAGCGGCTCTTGCCCGTCTCGCCTTCAGCCGTGAAGGAACGCTCCGCGTCGTCGGTCGCACCGACGGGCCGCGTCCAGAGCCGCAGGCCCGGAGGGAGCTCCTCATTGGCAGGATCCGAAGCCTGATACAGGATCTTCACGCGAGCCACGTCCAGGTCAATCTTCGACAAGGTGATGGTCAGCGGCGCAAGGACCTGACCCTCCACTGACTCGTCAGCGTAGTCGATGATCCCATCGTCATCGCTGTCATCGTCGTTGACCGGCACTGGCTCTGTGAGATCCAGTTCCGCGTCCACGACCTCGATGAAGCCGGTTGACCAGTCCCCAATCGAACAAGTATCGTGGAAAACCGTTACGCCACTTCCCGCCGCATCTGTCGCCTTGCGGATGCCTTCCAGATAGAAGGTCCCTTCGCGGAAGGGGTGCCTCCCTTGCATCTCCGTCTCCCAACCATCAGCCAACTCTTGATCCGGCTGAATGAAGTCATCGTTCATGCTGCGCTTTTGCGTGCCGTCCTTCTTCCAGATCCGGATGGTCCCGGGGGCGGGTTCGTACGGACTGGGAAACGCTGTCTTCGCGGGCTCAGACGCACAGTAGGATAACGACAACTTGTCTTGCGGGTCGAACGAGTCGACGCGAAGCGCGAAAGGCACGAAGGAGGGCGTCGACGCGTTGATCTTGTCGTCCTCGTCGTCGGGCAAGGCATTGAGATTGAATCCATCGGCGAAGTC
>CAZXOC010000087.1:5576-15795 GCA_964642165.1 uncultured Planctomycetaceae bacterium
GTCAGACCGGTCGGGACGGGTGGAGCTTCCACGTCAGCCGTGGCGGAGAACCTGCTCTCCTCGTCCCGGCTCTCCTCGTTCCCGTCGACGGCGGTGACGTAGTAGTAATAGTCGAGGCCGGGAGCAAGGGGGGTCGCGTCGACGAAGGGGTCCCCCTGCTCTGCTTGTGAGAGGCCGAAGTCCACGAGGCGAGGCTCGGCCGTCGTGGAGCCGTCTCGTCAGTAGACGCGGTAGCTCTCCGCGCCGGTCACGCTGTCCCACCAGAGCGCAACGCCGTCCGCGGTGATCTCCGCGTCCAGGTTCGCCGGCGGATCGATGGTAACCGACAGCAACAGGCGCGGCTCCAGGTTTTCCAGGCCGTGCCAGGATGGGGGCGGACAGGTCGGCCCGGCCGGATCGCCGCTCCGGATGCCGAGAGACTCGATGAACCCGTGGACCTGCTTGCGTACCCGTTGCCTGCGCATGATCGACCCCTTTGCTCATGTGAAGCCGCTTCAACCCTTACCGCCCGAAGGAAGACCTGCCCACACAGGATGCAGACCCCAGCGGGACGACACACGCCCACTGGCATGTATCCGCGGGACCCCGAACAAGCCGCCCCGCTGATCGACCTTGCTAGGCCGGATCGCGTCTCGTGTCAAGGGGAAAATGTGCGATTCCCGGGATGCTCGGGACGCTCCGTCAGCCCCCGTGTCCTTGGTCCTTTGACCGGGGGCGAGGGCGTCGGAAGTCATGGTCGGTCCACCCGGCGCGGACTACCCGGAATCCCGCCGCGAGGGCCTTGTTTCGAAAGTAGTTGCAGACGCAGGACTTCTCGGAGGTGCCGTCGGCGCTCAGCACCCGCTGGAACCACGGCGGCTCAATCGTCTCCAGGACCCTGCGATCGCATCGCCACAGGCCGGCGTGCAGGGACTGCGGGTCCTTCCACGTATCGTTGCACGGCAGAGGATATTCGCAAGCGACCAACTCCCCTTCGGCCTCCAGGAACGGTCCGGTCCGCGGCGTCGGGCGGATATCGCGATCGGCAAAGATGAAGTGGTCGCATTTGCTCGGCAGCGCCAGGTGCTTCACGGCGGAGTTGTAGGCGCATTCCACGAACCGCTTGCTGTACCACTGGATGCGCCGGAAGCGATGCTTGACGGCCCAGAGGATCAACTCGGGCGCGACCAGCCGGTCCGGCCAGGCGGCGATCAGCAACATCGTCCTGGGTCCATCGACGGCCATCTGACTTGCCCTCTATGCGGAAAAGCGGAATCGGCGCACCCCTGCGCCTCCCACAGCGCACCATTCTGCGTGACTGGCCCGGCCGTGTCAACCCGGCGAGCACCCGCGCGCCGGGCTTCAGCGGCGTCTGCTGGACGCGCTTCAGATCCCAGCCGTTGGATGTGCTCGCGATTCCTGCACTCAGCCCCCTGGCGCCACCGGCCGCGTGACGGAGCGCGCGCGGTGACGCGCTGCGGACAACGCAGGCGCGGCCCCGTAGGCCGCCGGCGTGCTCCAGCCGGTCACTCGCTCAGTGCGGCGTACACGGCCTGCCGTGAGCAGTTGAACTTCGCGGCGATGTCCCTCACGGGTACACCTTGACGCCGCAGGCTGCGGGCCAGCTCGGCATTGACCTTTCGCTTGGCCTTGCTCCACTTCGGCCGCTGCCCCTTCCGCCGCCCGACAGGCAGGCCCTTGGCCTTGCGAGCAGCCACACCGGCCCGGATCCGCTCGTTGATGGCTTCCCGTTCCATCTGCGCCACGCCGAGAAGGACCGACGCGATGATCTGCCCCACCGAACCGTTCAGGTCGAGCTGCTCGCAGACGGACACCACGCGGATGCCCCTGTCGCATAGGTCGGCCAGGAGATTGAGCCCGTCCCGCAGGTTCCGCGCCAGACGATCGAGGCGGTAGACGATGACCGTCCCCACCTTGCCGGCAAAGACGTCCCTCTGGAGCCGCTTCATGGCCGGCCGCTCCAGGTCCTTACTGCTGATCCGATCCCGGTACCAGTTGACGTTGCCCATCCCGTGCGCCTGGGTGTACTCTCGTAGCGCCTTGGCCTGCGAATCGTCCCGCTGCGCATCCGTCGAGACCCTCGTGTACACCGCCGTGACCTTGCCCTTGCGTTGCTTCGCCATCGCTGTCCCCTTTGGCTTCTGAGACCAAGCGAATGGTAGCGGCCACGAGAGAGAATGTCAATAAATAATCTATACTCTATTGTGGGATCGGCAAGCATTCGTCCTGGCCGGTTGCCGCTGTTTCTTCGGGCGGGTGACCAACTCGGTGCTCCACGTGCTTGCGGGTGACCGTCTTGGTGCAGGATGGCGTTCCGGGATTGGCAGTCCCGATGCATCGGGATCGCTGGTGGCAGCGATTGGCAAAAGGGGCCGCCGGAATGGAGCCGTCGCGCAAGGCTTTGGGGGTGGCGTGGTTGGCAAGCGATGACGCCGCCTGGCAGCGCATCTCGCTGCATGTCGCAAACAGCGGGCGAAGGGACTCGAACCCTCAACAACCAGCTTGGAGGGACACCCGCTGGGGGTTTCCGACTGGCTGCAAAGCCACGTGTTTCCAGCGTCTTACCACGATCTGCCGTTCTCGAAAGGCTTCACGTTCTTTGTCAGAGCAACCGCGGCAACGTGTGCCTGACCAGGAAGGCCGTGCTCGCCTTCGACTCAACGGGCCGACAGATCGACCGAATCAGCGTCCCCGTGCTCTCGATGAACGTCTGCTTCCTCCCCGATCATTTCTCTTGCCGCGGCGCCTGCCGTCACGACGGCCACCGGGTTCCGAAACGCTGGGATCATGCCTGGGGTTGGGCACGGGCATTCGCGCATCGACCGTCCGCAGGTACTCACGAAGGCGGCGGCGCAGGCCGGCCGCCTTGTCGGGCATCCGGCTTGCCAGATCGTGTCGTTCGCCGATGTCCCGGGAGAGATCGAACAGGCGTACTTCATTGGTCTCCCAGAGCTCGATCAGCTTGTACTGGCCGAGCAGGACGGCCGAGTGCGGGCCGAGGCCCTGCTTCTGGTAGTGCGGGAAGTGCCAGACGATTTCCTCTCGCAGCCGCTTCACTTGGCCCTTGCCCGCACCCCTCAGAAGCGGGGCGAAGCTTCCGCCGTCGATGTCATCCGGCAGGGCCTTGTCCACGCCGGCGAGCTCGCAGAGCGTCGGCAGCAGATCGCAGCCGGTGACGGGCACGTCGCACTGCGCACCCGCCTTCACGCCGGGCCCGCGTACGATCATCGGCACACGGATGCCGCCCTCCCACAGCGTGCCCTTGCCGCCGGTCAGCGGGCGGTTCGTCGATCCTCCGCCTGCCCCGTTGTCGGACATATAGATCACGTACGTGTTGGCGGCCAGGCCGAGACGGTCGATGCCCTCCAGCAGCTCGCCCACGCCGGCGTCGAGGTCCTCGGTGATCGCGGCGCGGAGGACGTCGCGGTGGTATCGGCCCCTGGGTCGGGCGGCACAGGCCTGCTGGGTGGCCTTGCGCGAGTTCTCCGGGTAGTGCAGCGCGTGGTGGGACAGTTGCACGTAGAAGGGCTTGCCCGCCTTGGCGTGCTTGCCCATGAAGGCCACGGCCCGCCGCGTGATGCCGAAGATGTCGACGGGGTTGGGGTCCTTGTGCGGCGCGGCGTCGCGGTTGCCCGTATCGCCGTCGTGCTCGTCGAAGCCGAACGCGCCCGGCCCGCCGCAGCCAAGGTGCCATTTGCCGAAGTGCGCCGTCGCGCAGCCCGCACGCTTCAGCAGGTGGGCGAGGGTCGTCTCGCCGCGGGCGATCTGCCGGGGGATGCGCGGCGGGATCAGCTTGTATCCGGGGGCGGCCGCCACGACCGGGGCTGCCTTCGTCATGCCGTGGCGCGCCGCGCTCTTGCCCGTCAGCAGGCTGTAGCGGGTCGGCGAGCAGACCGGCGAGGGGGCGTACGCGCGAGAGAACCGCATGCCCTCGCGCGCCAACCGCTCCAGGTTCGGCGTGCGGTAGTAGTCGCTTCGCGAGTCGGGCACCTCCTCGTCCATCCGAACCGACGTGCCGTTCCAGCCCTGGTCGTCGGAGAGGACGAACACGAAGTTGGGCTTGCCCTCTGCCCCGGCCCCGGCCGCTCGGAGCGTGCCCGAAACTAGCCCTGCCGCTCCGCAGCCGACCAGCGCAAGGAACTGCCGGCGACTCACGAATGCGAACGGGCGTCGCGCCGTGGATGGCAGGGATGTTTGCTTCATGGTGCCGCTCCGTATTCTACCGTTCACCCGCGATGGTATATGAGTAGTCGACGGCTGCATTTTTCCGATCGTTTCTCTCGTCCGCCACGAGGCGGGAGCGGACATAGTCGACTGTCATGTTCTTCGGTGACACGCTCACGCGCAGGTGGCCCGAGCTGCCCAGGAAATCGCCGCGGACGTATCCATAGCGCCCGGCGTTGCGGGCTCGATCACGCCCCGGATGACCGGGCTGTGGGACGAGCTGGTAGACGATGCCATCGAGCTCC
Source organism: uncultured Planctomycetaceae bacterium (assembly GCA_964642165.1). Lineage (GTDB taxonomy): Bacteria > Planctomycetota > Phycisphaerae > SM23-33 > SM23-33 > CAYRVX01. The sequence goes on from CAZXOC010000087.1 coordinate 10,046, forward strand.
TGCTTCGCGAAGAAGTGATCGTGGCCGTGGAAGACGACGTCGACGCCGCCGCGGACCAGCAGTTTGTGGATGGGCATCGGCCAGCCCGGCCGTCTGTCGTTGAAGGCGTAGCGGCCGTCGGCGTCGCGCCCCCCCCACTCGAAGAACGGCGCCGCCTCGATCCCGCCGCGGCATCGGCCGTCCTTGTTGAACCCGCCCACCAGGTAGTGGATGAACACGAGCTTGAACGTGGCCTTGCTCGTTTCGAGGGTCCGCTTGAGCCATTGGTACTGCCTGGATCCCAGCGTCACATGCCAGTTGTCGTCCCCGCCGCGCCCGGGGCGCCCCGTGTACCAGAAGGGGTCTAGGACGACGAAGAGGGCGTCGCCCCACTCCCAGGCGTAGTAGTCCTCCAGCGGCCCGATGCCGGGCTCCTCCGTGCAGTTGCCCGTATAGAAGCCGTCGGGAACTGGGTTGGGAAAATGCTCCTTCCGTAGCGTCACGGCGCCGGTACGCGACCGGCCTCGGCCGCCCGGCTCGCCGTCGTGGTTGCCGAGCACGAAGAACAGGGGCGCCGAGTGGCACAGGAGGCCGAAGTAGTACCGCTCCGCCAGGTACAGCTCCAGTGGGCTCCCGCCCCGGTACTTGCCCGTCATGAACGTGTCGCCCAGATCGATGTGGAAATCGGGCTGGTCCGCCAGTGCGTTCCGCAGGGCCTGTGCGTAGAGCCGGGGGTCGGTGTTCTGGTCCAGATGGGGATCGGCCGTGATCGTGAAGACGAAACCGCTGCCAGGCGACCGCTGTGTGTGGAACGTGCCCCCGACGCGCCCCAAGCCGCCCGCCGCCGGGGAGCGAAGCTGGTAGTGGTACCGTGTGTTCGGGGTGAGAGACGTGAGGACGAGCTGAACCGGCTCGCCCTTCCTGAACCGCGTGATGGGGGTCTTCCTTCGGAGCGCGTCTTTCCGCGTGCCGAAGGCGATGGTGCCCTGCATCTGCGAGTAGGCCAGGACGCTCGCCGTTACGGCGCTTCCGGTCGGACGGGTAAGGATGACGTCCACCGGGCGGTCCGGCACTGTGGTCTTGGCGATATGCGCCGGGCCACGTCTTGAGCCCACCGTGCGACGGCGTCCGCGGGCATGGAGTCGCCGGGCGAGCAGACCGGCCGTGCCAACGCCCGCGAGCCTCAGGAAGCGCCTGCGGTCGAGGGCTGCGGTGAGTCGTGCGTGGTTCATTGTGGGTCTCCCGAGCTTCGGTGTCCGCGTGGGCCGCACTGTTCCCGGCGGCGCCGTCGCCGTTGTCCCTGTATGGCGGCGGATTGACAACGCACGGGGCCCTGGCCGTAGGAGGCTGCCCCTTCCTCTGGACAGGAGTTTTCGCCCTGACCGTCGTAGCACCGCTGCTGCCTGGTGTGCACGATGGTGTACGGCCGTGGTTCGGCTCCCTGTGCCAGCGCGGGATAGAGCAGGCCCGGCGCGAGGCACGCCGCCAGGAGCCTTGCCTGCAACACCCCCATCATCGCTTGCTTTCCTCTCCTGGAAGCTGCTGTCGCCCACTGCGGCGGCCTTCCGGGCCTCTGCCGCCGTCGGTCGGACGAAGCTCCTCGCGTCGGAGCCAACCATCCCCGTCCGTGTCGAGCTTCGTCAGCGATGCCGTTGCGTTGTCGATCTCAGCGGCCGAGATCTCGCCGTCGCCGTCGGCGTCCAGGGCGAGGATGACCGGATGACGCGACCGCCCCCCGCCTCGACCCCGGCGCGGCCCGCCGCCGCGCCGATCGTCGCCCGCCGGCGGCCTCGCCCGGCCGGGACCTCCGCCGGCCCGCTCGGGTGGCGCAGCCTTGTCGGGCGGCGCCTTCCGCGCGGGCGCCGTCGCTCCGCGAACGCGCATCTGGATCGTGTAAACCGAAGACCGCGCCGTAATGAACAGCGTCCGGCCGTCGCGACCGGCGAAACAGACGTTCGTCGGCCGAACCGGAACGTCGATGCGGGCGATCTGCTTGCCCGTCGGGTCGAACACCAGGACCGCCTCCTCGGCCAGGTAGACGTTGCCGCGCTCGTCGATCGTCATCCCGTCGCCGCCGAACGGGGCGAAGAGCTTCTTGTTTGCGAGCGTGCCGTCGGCCTTCACGTCGTAGCGGAACGTTTTCCTGCCGCCGTGGTCCGTCACGTACAGCGTCTTGCCGTCCGGTGGGCCAACCAGTCCGTTCGGGCGGACCATATCGTCGATCACGCGGAGGACCCTGTTGCGGTCGGGCGTGATGTAGTACACGTGCTCGCCCTCCTGGGTCCGCGGGGTGCCCCGTCCGTACATCGGATCGGAGAAGTACACCCCGCCGGCGGCGGCGATCCACAGGTCGTTGGGCTTGTTGAAGCGCTTGCCGTCGTACTTGTCGGCCAGCACGGTGACCTGGCCGTCGGGGGCGATCGACACGACCCGCCCATTGCCGCCCTCGCAGGCCAGCAAGTTCCCCTTGGCGTCGAAATGGAGGCCGTTGGCGTTCCCCGTGTCCGTGCGGAAGACGGTCACTTTGCGGTCCAGCGACCACTTGTGGATCTTGCTGGCCCGAACATCCGCGAAGAAGACGTTGCCGTTCGCATCGACGGCGGGGCCCTCGGTGAACTGGAAGTCGCCGGCGATCTCGACCAGCTTGGCGCCCGACTTGACCACATCGCCGCCATCGCCCCGGCGAGCGCCGGGCCGATCTTGCCCGCCTCGGCCGCGACGGTCGCCCTGCCGTCCGCCCGGCCGGGGATCTCCTGCCTGACGCCGTCGGTCGCCTCGCCGGCCTCCCTGTCCGCGGTCTCGGCCCCCGCCCGGCCGCCGGTCGCTACCGCGCCGGCTGGGGCCGACGGCGAACGCCTCCGTGATCGTGCCCTTGGGCTTGAGGTCCCTGCCCTTCAGCGCCGGGTGGTCCGGACCGTAGCGATAGGCGCGGAACACCGCGTTGGACATCGGGTACGCGTCGCCGATCACCTTCTTCGTGCCCTCCCGTGTGACGGGATTGACGTACTCCCACACCACCTCGCCCTCGCGCGTCACCTCGAAGAGGTGCCCCTCCGTCATCGCGCAGATCAGCGTGTTGCCGTTCGGCAGCCGCTGGCAGCCCGAACCGATGTGGCTGAAGAAGCCCTGGTTGCTCCGGGAGCCGTAGATCCACACGACCTGGTTGGACATCTGCTTCGTCTGCTTGTGCGTGTCGCGGTTGGGCGACTCCAGCCGGTAGTAGCCGGCCGCCGGCGGATCGACGTACCGGCCCGCGCCGCGCCCGCGCGAGTCCCGGAAACCATCGATCTCGAAGATGTACGACTGGCCCGTCCGCTCGAAGAGATACTGCCCGTTGTTGAAGATCAGGAAGTTCCCCGCGCCCGGCAGGCCCGGCCGAATCCACTGCACGTCGTGGCTGCCGCCGATCTGCTTGTGGCCGGTCGTGGAGCGCGTCCAGTCCTCGAGGACCGCTGGCGGGCTCCCCCGGCCGTACCGCGCCGGATCGCCGAAGCGGTACAGGAAGTCGCCCTTCGGCCCGGCCGCCAGTTCGACGCTCCGCGCCGGATCGCCCGCCACGAACGTGCCGTCGTGGTCGATCACGTAGAACTCGCCCTGCACGGAGTTGATGACGATGTGCCCCAGTTCGGCGTTGTAGTCCAGCGAATTGCAGTGCAGCCAGTCCCGCCGCAGCGGGCGGCCGGGCAGGTTCAGGTTGATCTTCCCGGGATGGTCGGCGACCGTTTTGCCGTCCCCCGCGTAGTTCGGCCGGGTCGGGTCCGCATCCTGCACGACGTGGTCAAAGAACCACCACTCCCATACGACCTTGCCCTGCATGTCCACCTCGACGACGGCGTCGACCTGGGCGCCGTCGTACGACCGCCGGGGGTCGCAGCCGGCCGCGACGGCCCGGGCCTGCGAGACGGACCGATTGGCGATGTACAGCGTGGTGGGCGAGCCGAGCTTCTTGTTGAAGATCCGCACCCAGTCGTGATGGGGGGCGTAGCCTTCTCGCCTCTCGGTGTGCTGCCAGACGACCTTGCCGTCCCAGTCGAGCTCCTTGAAGCCCTGAAAGCCGCTGGGATCGTCCTTCGAGGCGTCCAGGAGGTTGCCGTTGGCCAGCAGCCGCGGCGTCGTGCCGATCTGCCACGTGTGGACGACCTGACCGGACATGTCGATCAGGTACGACGTGCCGCGCGCCGAGAACAGCGTGTAGCCGCTATAGGCCTTGTCCTTGTCCCAATGCAGCAGTTCGGTCGGCCCGCGAAGCGATTCGTACGCCCCGGCGGGCAGCGCGGCCGTCAGGCACACGGCCAGGGCCAAGGCTGTGCTCGCGTTTCTCATCGTTCGCTCCCGGTACGATGGCCTCATCGCTCTCGCCTTTCGCCTTCCCGGCGCCTCGGCCCACCGGGGCGCCTCTCGCCTCGGCCCCGGCGGCCGCCTCGGTCATCCCGCCCGCCTTGCCCGCCGCCCGGACGGGCCGGGCCGAGGCGGCTCTCGGCGGAGGCGCTGTAGCGGCTCTGCCCGGCCTTCGAGGCGGGCAGCTCGACCGGACCGCCCGGCGTCAGGTCCCGCCCGGCCAAGCCGGGATAGTCCGCCGCGTACCGGTGGATCTTGAACACGGCGTTCCAAGCGTGGCCGCGATGGTCGCTGCCGGCCTTCTCGCCCTGGGCCAGCGGCCCGTCGCGGACGACGGGGCAGACGTACTTCCACACGGTCTCCCCGCCCGGCGTGACCTCAAAGAAGTTCCCGCCCGTCCCGTCGCAGATCAAGGTGTTGCCGTTCGGCAGCCGCTGGGCGCCGCTGATCGCCTCGGCGTAGAAGTCCGCGCGGTTCGCGGCGGCGTAGGTCCACTTGGGCTTCGCCGGGGCGTACGCCCCGCCGGCGGCCAGGGCGTATCGCCCCCGCTCGTCCACGGGCGGAACGATCTCGTCGACCGACGAGTAGCCTCCGCCGCGGCCGCGGCGGCCCCCGTCGCGCGCGCCGCCCGGACCGGCTACGCGATTCAGCCCGTTGTTGAAGATCAGGATGTTCCCCGCGCCGGGGCAGCCGGCCGGGATCCACTGGGCGTCGTGCTGCTGGAAGAGCGTTTGGTCTCGCGAACTCCCCGACCCGTACGCCGCCGGGTTGCCCCAGCGATACAGCAGATCGCCCCCCTTGCCGTACTTGCCGCCCGTGCGCCCGGCCCCTTCCTTCGTCGTCGTGCTGTGGTCGATCACCCACAACTCGCTGCACCCGCGGACGCTGAGGATGACCTGGTCGAGCTTGGCGTTGTAGGCGGTCGAGTTCATGTGGTTCCAGAACGCCCGCGCGCCCCGGCCGTTGCACTGCGTGTCGATCCGCTCGGGGTGCTTCGACGGATCGCCGTAGTTCGCCTTCGAACGGTCCTCGTCCTGGATCAGGTGGTCCCAGACGTGCCACTCCCAGACGACCTCGCCGCTCTTGGGGCCGGTCTTCTTGATCTCCACGACGTAGTCCGGCAGGAGGTAGCCGTCCCGCAGGTCGCGGGGCTGGAAGCCGGCCGCGATGCACTCGGCCTGCGTCTTCTTCTCCACGGCCAGCATCAGGATGTTCCCGTTCGGCAGCGGCTGGATGTCGTGGTGCTGGGCGTACGTGTCCGTGCGGTAGTCGAATTCCCACACGAGGTTGCCGCCCCAATCGTACTCCTCGACGCGGCCGCCCTCGCCCCCGCCGGTCCCGAGGCGGTGTTTGATGAAGCAGCACCGAAGCAGGTTCCCGTTGGGCAGCAGGTAGACGCTCTGGCCGGGCTCGTACTTGCTCTTCGTCCAGGA